>NZ_JAFCXH010000049.1:0-29014 GCF_049898225.1 Pseudomonas sp. DSP3-2-3
CCTGCGTCGCTGCCTGCCTTTGGGGTGGCCGGATGTGCGTGGAATGGGTGGCCGGGTCACCGTGGAATAGGTGGCCGGATGTTCATGGAATCAGTGGCCGGATGGCCGTGGAATACGCAGTGTTACGCAATTGAGGTTGAGGGCGTGCTCATGTTTGTGATGAAAGAGGCTGGCGACCAGGTTGACTATTATCCTTACACCGGCGAATTGACTGAGCTATTACGCATTCAAGGTGATGATGGTGCCTTTGCAACGATGCATTCAGACATGGTTGCAAGGGCATTTGAGCTGCTTGAGCTTGTCAGAGAGAAAAGCAGAATCGACTCCATGCTTGCTCATAAAACAGTGCCGAAAAAGATATAATTTACAAATACGCTTCGCCGCACTACAGCTCGACAAGTAATTGCTTTACACCTGCCGCCGTACAGAACCGCTCTACGGCAGTCAGAGAGCGCCATAGGCGCTTCTCTTCTCTACGGCTGCGTACAGGCAGCCAACAAGTATCTATTCGCCCTTCTAGAGCCCAGCACGGGCCTTCCCGAACGGCCCGTAACTCTCTTAGCGCGTTGTTTTCGACAAGCGTGCTCAAGGTCTCTTGGTCAATCGTCTTCTTTGTCGTCGTCATCCGGGTTAATCCAGTCCTCATAAGCAATATCGAGCGAGGTTCCGGCTTCTGGGCCAGTGTGTTCAGCGCTGGCCAATTGTAGCGACAGCCAGCTTTCTAACACGTCGCGTGAATAAGGGCAGGGAATATACGCCTCCAAGTCATCCGCAAGATACTCTAAACGCTCCTGTGCGCTCATTTCCGCGTGACGCTTATACATAACGATTTCCGTGTGCATCCTGAGGCCTCCGGCCATTGGTGAGGACGTGCATCGTATACCAGATTCCTGGGTTCTGGTAGTCCAGAAGCCAATGTTCTGGATAAGACTTTATTGTGAAAGGGCTCTAGTACATGCAGACTCGACGCGATCACGTAGCTGTCACCCTTGCTCCATGGTCGCCGCTGCGTCGCCGCTGCATTGCAAATGGTCTCTTCCCTACGCATGGTCTCCCCACATAGCAAGGCAAGGTCGCCTGCCGGCAGCGGGCGCCTACCAGCCAGCGGGCGTTGCCCACTGACCGACAGCCACCTCACGAATACTCAGATGCTCTATATGGGTATACATATTAATTATCAGAAAATTAATTCGGTATACCGTGTCGGCATACCGATTGGTTTTACTTTGGTGCATGGTCGTATACCCATATATGATCAATCGGTATGTTGTGATACCATGATTGTATGTCGACAACCATGGGAGACTGCCAGCATGCAGATTCGCGAGCTTAAAACGGTGTACCAACTGATACGCACGACGTACGACGAGACGAAGAAACGCGGTGTTGAAAAAATGCTTGGTAGCTTCCCCAGAGATGCGCTCGTCATGCCTGAGCAAGTTAAATCGGCACTCAACGAGAAGGAGTTCAAGCAGCTTGAGGACTGGTTTCAAGCTCGTGAAGACAAGAGGAAGAAAGAGGTAGAGGACATGAAGTGGAGCCGTAAGCTATACCAGCTTCGTTGTGCTGCGCTGGTGCTTTCCGAGTTCCGTGATGCGCTTAAAGATCAGGAAGTAGCGAAGGAGTTTACTGCCAAGCATGCCAACGAGCTCTGGGCTGAACTTGACGCTACACGTAGTGACTTACGCAAAGCCGGGTACGCCAAACCGAAGGCTGAATTGCGGTCAAACCGAGCGTACACGAAGCCTTAGCTATCGGTCTCTAGAGATTTTTCGACCAGGTTTGATGAAAAATTCAATATGATTGCTTGAGTGTTTTTGATGAGTCGCGCGTGGCGCCGATTATTTATATCTTGGCACATACTCACTTTTAGTTAATCGGTGCCTAGGCAATAAAAACCACAGCATGGCCGGGGCGGGCGAGTTCGCTGCTTCGCCGTTTCGGCGGCTAGCTGTCAGCGGCTCAAGCGCATCCGCTGCGCTGGTCACGCGTCACTGCGTCCATCCCTGACCTACCTCCAGCTTCTAGAACCGTGGCAGTTCGTGTAACAGTTGCCATAGCAGCTATTGAGATTCGGGTTATAGATGTTCAAGGTTGTTGAGTCTGCACCTTCAAACGCCGCTACAAGCGTACCCACGTCGATTTTCAGCGGTTTATCGTCGAGTTTCATTGCCGCCGCAAGGTCGTTGAGATTTGAATCGACCAAAAGCGAAAAGTCATGTTTTTCGAGCAAAGCCTTGGCGGAGTTCTTTGCCTCAAGCGATGCTTTCGAATAAATGACATTAACACTCGCATTTGCATGCGCCATGGTCGCCGCAGCGGCTACAACAGCAGAAGTGAATGCTGCATGGAATTTCATTGGTTGGCTCCAAGTCGAGGGGAATAGGGGTTAGTGGGCATAGCCGTCATCAGAGCGCTGCCGGGGCTTTTTGATCGACTTAGGGGGCTGCCCGTCTCCATAACCCTCTGACCCACCTGTTAGAGCGTTTGTCGCGGATTGGATCAGGCTGACAAGAAGTCTTAACAGCGCTTCCAGCACGTTTACATCAACCTTTCTTGCTTTGTTATATTCGGGATCTTCATCACCGTTATCGAAGTCTTGAATCTTGCCAACACCTGCTCGACCTAATGCAGTCCATACCTGCGGGTGAACTTCTGTTTTTGAAATCAAAACATATTGCCCACTGGGTTCCATAGACAAAGAATCATATTCTTTTGAAATTGCAGCGTTAAGCCGTTCACTGTCGTTAAGCTCAAAGCTTTCGTGGTATTTCTCATATATGTCGTTAAATTGTTTTTTCTGCGCTTGGGTCAATCTTACAAAGTCCGCCATGTTGAGCATCTCTCTTATTGTTGTTTTGGCTTATTGTCATTAAGTACATGGAGCAATGCACTGTTCAACAGTGCTTCACTTCTAAGATTAGATTTGTATTGATCTAGAGCCAGTGAAATCTCCACGGCCTTCATTTCAGCGCTTTGGCGCTGTGCCTCAGCCGGTGGTACATAACTGTCAGTACAACTATTTGTTATTGCACATATCCACTTTTTGCTACCGGAGTGCTTATCGTCGTACTGTTCATAAAGCTCCACCCGACCAGGTGCACGCACACCGTTAATCAGCGTGCCATGTTGAGCGACCTGGATTGCATCAAGACTGTCTCTATTCTGTTCGCGTGAATTTTCCCTTCGCAAATCTTGCACAAGGGCTCTAGCATGCTCAGGCGAGCCGGGGACAAGTCCGGTGACTTGAGGTACTGCGATTTTTACATTAGCTGCAAGGTCGTTTTGCAGTTGCAGAGCCCTGTATTCATCAGCAGTTAGCGCTCCTGATAGCCATAGCTTGGAGTCACGGCACTTACCAGCGAGCTGGTCGCACTCATCCATAATTTCCGTTGCGGCTTTGTTGTTAGCATCGTTAACGTCCTGCACGTTCGTTTCGAGGGTAGTGTTCATGATGCCGCCGCCTGTAGCGACTGAATAACGCTTAGCGCGATTCTTGGACAGCTGCTCTATCTGATTGAGTTCAGCGCATGCAGCATCACCTAGGCCATCTGATAGCGTTAATGTGCCGCAAGCATCTCTTGCTGGTTGTGCGCGTTCTAGCTGTTCGAGGTTCTGTCTTTCCTCTTTTCCCTTGTCCAGCCGCGCCGTGGTGTTTGCAAATCCATTATTTATTGCGTCAACGCCCATCTCTGCTGTATTGCCAATAGCTTCCAACTGGGCAGCATTAAGAACAAAGTTTTTACCAGCTTCCACAGTTCTATTGAAGTTGTCGAAATATTTTTGCTTAAACGATGCTTCATCACTTACCAGAACTTCAGCAAAGGAGAACGGAGAAAGTACCAGTAAAATCAAGGAAACAGTGATTTTTGGTGTTCTCATAATTGCCCGTCCTTTCTTGTTATTTTGGCTACTATATATGAGAGGCAACAAAAAAACACTTGAATATGTGTTGTCGCGGGTGGTGGAATTAAAGCGAACAAGGCTCCTCAATCAATAGTCCTCCGGACTTTTGCTTGGCTTGCAAGGACTCCGTCCTTGACCTGCTGGGGTTCCCCCAGACCCCTTGAAATCAAAAACAAAAAGCGAGGGAACACAATGAGCACATTTGAAGTTGACGCTGTTAATGCCCTGTCAGACTTGTATGCCAGGCATGGAAAGAACCTGTTTGCGATGTTTGAGAACATCACAAGTAGACTGAGTACAAGTAACCGCAAAATCTGGCGGCGGTATGACATTAGTTTTTGCTATACACCCGGCAGCAGGGCAGAGACGAAGCTACCACTTGATGTGTGGGACTATTTCAACGACGGGCGCCAAGGCAGCGCAGCAGAGCGCCTAAGGCGTCCGAGCATGGGTATGAAGCCTACCGAGGGGTGCCTAGGACTGCATCCAGATGTCGCTGTATTGGTGCTGATTCTTCAAAACAGGATCAATGCTAATGAGTGACTCTAAGGAAATTATACGGTCAGTGCAGATAAACGCGACAGTAACTAAAAAGCAGAGGGAAAAATTTAATCGTAACGCAAGGGAGGCCGGATTGACTAATAGTCAATTCCTAGTTGCCTTGCTGGATAAAAAGCCTGTTGTCACTGCGAAGGAAAGTCTGCGCGAAGAATTCAGGCAGTTGATTGCGTCGCTTGGTAGGATCAATAACGACCTAAATATGTTGAGCCGGTATGCCAACACATATAAAGAAAACTCCCTAGCGGCTGCAATCCTGCACAGGCTTAACGAAATACGCCAAGACGTGTACGAGGTTGCCCAGGCCTCGGAAAAGCTCCAGCAGCGCCGTAGGAGGATTGCTAAGTGATCAATGGATTATCTAAGTGGACAACAAACGCCGGAAAAGCAATCGAGTATTTTCTGGTCGAGAAGTATTTCGATAAAGAGTCCGAAGAATGGACGCCAAGAGAACCTGAGCCTGTAATACTTGAAGGCGATCCGCAATCAATGAAATTTATTTGCGATACGCTGGAATTCAAAAACCAATACACCACAGGTGTTCTAAGTTTTAGCCCAGAAGAAACCGCGAAGATTGCAGCCGACCCAGAACTTAAAGATAAAATATTACAAGACTTCAAGGATTTTGCTTTCGCGGGGGTGCCCGATCATGCTAGGCAATTTCTCGCAATTGAGCACTCACATACTGGGCGTCTTGAAATTCATTACATGTTGCCCCGTGTTCACCTGGAAAGTGGAAAATATCGGAACCCGTTCCCACCTAACTACAGCGGTAAAAGAGGAAAGGGTCATAATGAGGATTTTATCAAAGAAAATGATGCATATATAGATCATGCCTGCGCGAAGTTTGGACTAACAAATCCGCGTGACCCGGAGGTTGCACGGGATTTAAAGATAAGTGCTTTCGATAAAGAAGCAGCTACAAAGAAGGAGGTTCACGGTCTGGTTTGCGACTTGATAGAGTCAGGTCATATAACTTGTCGAGAGGATATACAGAACTTTTTCGTGGAGCTTGGTGGGACAATAACTAGAAATAGTGATGATTATATATCAGTAAAGTTTGGCGATGATCAGAAAGCTATGAGATTTAAAGGGGATATATATGACAAAGCTAACTTCGGAGCAAAAGCTATTAGCGAAAGCAAGATTTATGGAGAAGCAAGAACTCCACAAAGATCGATTGAGCAAAGATACGAAAGCGTTATGGCTGATCGAACTGCGGAAACGGAAAGACGCCATAACCCGCAAGGATCAAGAGATCAAGAATTTGCAGGGGGAGAATTGGAGACTGACGAACAGCTTAACGACCGCGAATCAGAATTTAGTGAGCTCGTTGCAGCTCATGAAGAGTTTGAAAATAGCACTGGGGATCTTCCTGATGTTAAGTCTGCTGCTGTTGATTTTTCTAGTAGTATTAGTAAGCAGATAAGCGATTACAGCACAGCAGCTGAAATCTCTACGGGTGTTGATGCTGGGGAAGTATCAACGATAGACACTGATGACCCAGTTATAAGATTTTTCCAGAATGAATTTAAAAAGCAGGTACAGAAAGAAATCCAGCGAGCACAAGCAGCATCTAAACAACGCTGGAGCACTCCAGCAGCGTCAAAGTCAGACGAGCTGTTAGCAGAACGTGTCGGGATTATCTTCAAGGCAGCATTTGGCGTTGCTACTGGCATTGATGTTGATCGCCCAGGAGCGCGGTTTGATCGCAAAGCTCTGGCTGAAGCCACAGCAAAAGCATCAGGCATCGAAAAGGAGCACGCAGTGGTGATCGAGGAAGACCGCCAAGAGCACATCAATGCGGCAGTAGCTGAAGCCCAGGCTTCACGGATACACGAGCAAGAAGACGCTGACGAACGAACGAGGAGGGAGCAAGAGCGACGCATGCCTAGCTGGAAGCGCAACGGCCATGACCTTGATGATCAAAATAACGGCCCCAGGCCCGGTGGGCGCTAAAAAAACCGATTAACTCAGAAGTGACGAAAATATTTTTCTTTCTAAAACCCCAGTAAATTCAACTAAAAAAGCAGGTCTGTTTAATTGACCTCGAAATACCATTTGCGTCACTACTGACTGAATCGTAATCTGTCAGCAGTGACCAATTATTGGGTATTTTATGAAACAAATTGTTGTACACAAAACGAGATCTGGAGCAACCAGGCAAGCCGAATACGCTTCACGCATGCGTGCTGAAGGATATAAGCAAAGAACACTTTGGCTTACAGTAGAAGAGTATCGCCAGGTTGGCCGGTTATTGAAAGAACTCAGAAGTGGTGATGCTAATGAGTGATTCATTTTTTATTAGTGAAGATCAAAAACTGCGTAACTTGCAACGGGCTTTAACGTTTGATATGGGCGCTGGTAGGGATGGCAACCTTGGAGACTGGCCGGAAGATACTCGCGGGGTGCCAAACTCGATTCTGCGTAGCGCACTTTTCGGTGCGATTGGAAGAGGAAAGCGCGCTTACAATTCTGGTTGGATAACCAGTGTAGGTGGAGTAGATATCAAACACACTGGGCCGCAGCTCGATCAAGCAGACTTGGATGTTTGGGAGCAGTGTTTACATATTTCGCGTGGTTCAAAGCTTGGCGATAGCGTTGAATTTTCAGCTCACAGGTTTCTTAAAGATATCGGTCGGCAAACTGGAAAATCTCAGAGAGACTGGCTTAAAGAATCATTCATGCGACTTATGACTTCTGTTATTGAAGTCTCTGACGGTGATAGATCGTATGCGGGTCAACTTATACATCACCATATGCGTGATGATACGACAGGCCTGCAAAGAATTACGATTAATCCTAAAATTGTGAAGTTATACTCGCCCGATGGTTGGACGATGCTTGATTGGAAAGGACGGTTAGCACTCAGGAATCACCCGCTCGCGCTGTGGCTTCATGGATTTTATTCAACTCATGCCAAGCCGTGGAAGTACAAGGTTGAAACTATTCATAAGTTATGCGGTAGCCAATCAAAAAATATTACTGATTTCAGGAAAGATCTAAGAAAAGCGTTTGAAGTTATGAATAGAGAAATCCGCTGGGTAGGTGTTATTGGTGATACGGGGCTCATCATCATCACGAAGCCACCGTCGCGGAGTCAGCAGCTTCATCTAAATCGTATGCTTAACAGCTAGCAACCGTTGAAACCGCATACTACCTCTGTAAATCTATTCGATACCCCCCTGTACCGGGGGGGGTGTCATTACGGTGGCTCAATTTCCAAAAATCCCAATGTTGAATGCGCATTGGACGGGGCATAGCACCCCTGCAAGGGGCATAGCACTCCTGAAACTCTGGGGGCATAGCACCCCTTTTTTGGGGCACAGAACCCCTGGAATGGGGCATAGAACCCCCGTGGAGGGGGCATGGCACCCCTAGCCGGTCAGCTCGTAATGCGTCTGGAACCCTTGAAATTACAGGCCAAGATACAGATGGGCGAAAAGCCAATAATCTGTCTTTAATCGTGCAAATCAAAAGCGAAGAAAAGCCTGTAATCGTAAAGCACATCAAAATCTCAGTTAGGTCGGCGAGATAACTGCCGAACTGTGTGAGATCCTGTTTTTGTGTGTGCAGTCCAGAGCCTTGCCCCGGCCCCTGCGGGCCTAAGGCTTTGGCTCTTGTAATGTCGCTATTATTTTGAAGATCAAGGGATAAGCAACCGCCTTCGGCGAATGCTCGCTTCGCTCCGCACGATCAAGGGACAAGGGCACAGCATGGCCCTACGCGTAGGCACGATTACATACGTCACAGCCCCTAGCTTTGACTCGGGACTGAGGTTTTCAGAATAGCTGAATTTTACGCAGTTAACCCACGGCAGGACGAGTGCTCCGCATCCACTCCCTGACCTCGTTTAGATCGTCAAGCTCAACGTCCGACCCTAAGCTTCCATCGTCCTTAACCCAGCGCAAACGATGATTATCCTTGGTCAAGAACAGCACCTTCCCGTAGAAACTTGGAATGTGCTTAGCTTTCCTCGCTGCATCTTTAACATCTTGTTTGGTTTCGACTAACCGAGTAATCGGGTCATCACCAGGATAGTGTTCAAGGCAAACGATGAAGTCAGGGTAGAAGAAGTTTTTATGTTCTCCTCTCACCAGCCTCACTGAGTAGGGCTTTCTGTCTGGGTTTCGATGCCACCAGGCAACGAAGTCGCTTCGATCCAGTGCTTTGGCAAAGGCTAATTCCTCTCCATTCAAGGCAGAGGAGCCATCGTATTGTGCTGTCATGTAGCGGCCATCTTCAAATGACCAGGTCTTGTCCCTCAAAAGAGCGCGATCATTCAACAACAGGACTTGATCAATTTGAGTCAATTCGCTGCTTGAGGGGGGGAAAACGCCGTAGATGTTTTTCCTTGAGCTACTCAATGGGATGGATATGGGAAATATCATCGCGTTAGGCAGCGGCTCCGCGTCTAATGTCTCAGCTTGCTCAGCAATAGCGGCGTGAATCGCTTCTTCTAGGCGATCTGCATGCAGCTTGGCAACCCAGTGTGCGGCATCGCGGGACATTCGCCGGATGGCCAAATCATCAAATTGCTGATCATCATCGAGCTCGTTTAGAGCCTGTATCAGTGATGGCTGAAGACGCTGGGCGAGGACTTCAAGAATGACACGAACATCCTCGTCTTCGACCTGCGGAAGAGCTCGCAACGCTGTGGTTGCCTCACGTGCTAGCGCATTGCGATCTATAACGACCAAGGCGCTCTCGTCATGCTGCTTGCGGGTAGTCAGTTCTGTGTGACGCTCAATTTCGCGAAGCTTGTTGAGGGCGACCTTTATGGAGTCATCGACATGCTTTGGCTGAATGTCGAGGCGGGCGGCGACAGAGCGAGAGATATTTGTCATACCCAGCATAATCGGACGTCTTTCGCTTTTCAGGGCTGCCGGCAGGTTGCGAACCCCTTCCTTGATGCAATAGGGCCGAATTCCTCTCTCATTCATCGCCTCTAGGAGCTGATCAGGAGTGCTAGGCAAGCGGGGTAGCGCGCTCTTCTTGGCAGATATGTTCGGAGGCGATAATTCGTCCAGGTCATCAAAATCATCCAGGTCACCATCCCCAAATAGCGCTCCTTGAGGCCCATTTGTGGTAGCGGGTCTCACTTCTGGGGTCTCGTCGACAATAACTGTCGACCGACGCTCCGGAAGCGGCAGGTCGTAAGCTAGCGGCGTCTGGGGTGTAGACTTGTTGGTGATGACAGTCGCTCCTGAGACGGTCTGCCTCAGAGTCATCTTTTCCGTTTGACCCTCAAGTTGACTTTTGACTTGGCTCGTTGCGTGTACAGCGGCCTCAAAACCCTTCTGCGCCTCAGCATTTGCCAGGTACACATAAGCTGTGTCAAATCCTTCCGGTATGGCATCTGACCTTGGGTAGTTGTTGCGAATTGCATGAGATACGCGCATGACCCGCCCGATGAACTGCATAGCGAAGTCTGGGTCATTAACGGGTTTTGTCGATGCAAGAACAAATGCTCGGGGTGCGTCGAATCCAGTGCCAGCAGACTGTTTGAAGATCAGGACTTCTTTAGTCGAGTCATTTGCGATGGCGGCCATCATTACGGGATCAGGTTCATCAGCGGTATGCTTTCCAATTGCGTGAGGTGGAACCTTGCACAGACGAATTAGATCGTGCTCAGCCTCTTCTACGCTTTTGTCGCCGTTTCCAACCTGTACAAGGAGGAGGGGGGTCAGCTGAATGCCAATAGTTGCCAGGTCTCGTTTGAGTTTTTGGCTCCGTCGCCAAGCTTGCCGCAAGACGGTTCTCTTCAGATCTGTGACGGTTTGCGCACTTTGCCTTAGGTCATATACAACGGCCTCAATGAACTTCTTGTTCAGCCTGGCTTTCACGACGTCGTCACGACTGACAGAAAATGACTCAAAGTCAGATTTGCCAGCACCGCCCAGGAAATCAAGAATCCTTTGATCTTTGGGTGTGGCCGTAGCCATGAGTAGGAAGTCAGGTGAAAGCCAGTTAGCGAATTGTCCGAATTCTGTCGTCTTATCTAAAGCAATGTGTGCTTCATCCACCACCATGCCGATCCGCAATCCTTGAGAGCGTGCACGTGCCACAAACTCCGCCAAGGTTCGAGTTTCATCGTCTGCATCGGCGTTGTATCCCTTGGTGCGCCAAGTAGCCCGAGCAACTGACTGAACGGTAGAAATCAAAACCTGGCCTGCGGCAGCATCTTGATTTCTCCCCTGGGCAAAGAGCTGTGGTGAAAGGTCAGAGGAATTCGACACCAGGGCATCTAATGTCTGTGCCACAAGATTTACGAAAGGGACGAACCAAAACCACAGGACATCTTTTTCAGCGCTCACGTTGGCTAACACACGAGCTAGCATGAAGGTCTTGCCCGAGCCTGTAGGAGCTCGTAGAAGACAGGGAGGATGGTTCTCCCTAAGTAAAGCCGACGTCATGCTAGCAATCAGGGTGGATTGGAATACCTCTGGCTCCAGAAGTGGGCTCTGAGCTGTCGTAACCAGATCTAACTCAACTTGAATATCCATGCTCATGATTCACATCGCCTGTTTGCTGATCTGGCCACGCATCAGGGCATCCTGGATGCTGTAGCTGTTGACTTGTATACCGCGTAGCTCAAGTTGGTCTCTGAGAGTGTCAGGGCGGGGGGAGTAGACTGCCAGTCGCTCTGCGGGCCATTGCGCCAGAGCGTCGATTGTTGCTTCACTCACGTTGCTGCAAAGGAGGATGGCCACTTTAGAGTCGCCGCCGACTTGCTGTATTGCTCCCTCCCTGGGAGTAATGGCAGAGCGTAATTCTCTGAGCGCGATGAGTTGGCTTGCATGTTCGCTGGTTGCCTCAAAACTCACGTCAGCTACTTCGATCAGATCGGTTTTCAAGTAAGCAAAAGACTCAGCTAGGCCTGTTTCTTTTTCATAGCGCTGCATTACGCGTCGTATCCGTTCCGCGCATACGTCACGGCAAAGATTTTTCTCTGGATTCTTATCGTTCGCTTCAGTGTTCGAGCAAAGAATAAAGCGGCGTTGAGCTTCCTCCTCCGCATTCAGCTCAAGCACAGCCTGGCCCGTCGTACCGCTACCTGCAAAAAAATCTAGAACTATATCGTTGGCATGGCTGGCTTGAGCAAGGAGAGCCTTGATCAGTTGCAATGGTTTGGGATGCTGAAACACTTTTGAGCCAAGCACTTCTTTCACTTCTTCGGTCGCTACTCCACCTTTGGGGCTGCGGAGGACTACAGGAGCATCGTCCTCGATCTCGACGTCAAACTCGACGGTTTCGTTAATACCTGCAATCCAACTACTTAAAGGCGCCAAACGCTCGCTTTCGGGCTTTGCAGTCCAGTGCTCTTTTCGCGATGGACGGCCTGGGGCGATGGGCTTGCCAATCCAAAAATCTAAATCTGGAAGGTCGGCTCGCAGGAGGGGAGTTTTCTTTTTTGGCAGGATCGGGCCCTTTCCCGCGCTAATAGCGGCCAGTAAGTCAGCTTTGGTAGGGAACAACATAACTTCAGAGGGTTTGCAGGCGGGGAAATAGATCAGCTTCTTTTCTATCAGTTGCTCAATCGTGTCACTCCGCAATCCCTTCAAGGCTGCCGCAACTGTTTTCTCGTCACCTCCTAGCCGGTGACGGATCTCATTCTCGGACGCGAACCGCCATACGCTATCAGGGTCGCATGGATACCAATAACCAGTGGTGGGATCCTGGATGGGGTAATACGTGTTTTCACGCTCGGTGTATGTATGCGCCTTTGTTAACGGTTGGTGCGACCAGTCGCCTCTATCATCATTGTCTATATTGCGGAATTTTTTCCGGTCAGTAGCGCGACCGTTGAATTTAAAGCCCGGATTCGCATAAACGAGAATGTGTTCATGTACATGGCTGAATAGTCGCCCATCGTCGTTCCCGGTGTCTTTAGTGCGCCAAGCCAAGGAACCGACCCGCCGCCCAGGCATCACTTCATCCATCAACAGCTCAAGACGTGCCCGGTTTTCGTCATTGATTGAGAGCATGATCACGCCATCAGGAGTTAATAGATCGCGCGCGAGAGTCAGGCGGCGATAGAGGAACTCCAACCACTGCGAATGACGCCAACGATCTTTCTTGCCAACGAAGCTGTCGTTATAGACCCAGTCCTTGTTGCCCGTGTTGTAAGGAGGATCGATGTAGATGACACGGATTTTGCCACGATGCGTCGCATTCAATAGACGCAAGGAGTCAAAGTTGTCACCTTCGATAATGAGGTTTTTGGCTGCTGGAGACGCTTCATCAAAAAGGGACAGCTCTGGCACCAATCGCGGGAAAACCAAATTCGCATTTAACGCCTCGTCCCGCTTGATGGCATTCGACTCCCAAACAAGTCCCAGCTTCCTCCGGGTTAGGTGCTCGGTGAGGACGCGTCGAAGCTGCTGCTCATTCATGCCGTTGAGCTGAGATAAGAGGTCGTTTTGCGATTCGATCATCAAGCGCATCCTTTAGGTGAGTCAGACAATTGCATCTACTCATGGAACTCAAACCAGACAGTCTACCAGTCTGACAAAAGGTGGGGGTGACTACGACTCCGCCAGCCGCCCAATCCTGGGCAAAATAGCTCAAATGGTGATGGGGCCTTAGCCAATCGCTGATCAAAACGCCCGCCGTCCTTGGGTAGGTCGGCGGTCGCGAGGCTTAGGATGCTACGGCGGGCGTGGATAGCAGGGCTGAATTAAGACTGGCGCTATGCACGGTCTCTGCTTCCTTGGCGGCTTTTTCCGTCAGGCCCACCGGCGTAAGCGAGGGCAAACCATCTTGGCCGTATGCGTCTCAAAAATGACGGCGGGGGCTTCAACCCTGCTCTGAGCACTGCTGTGGACGATAGCGATGGACATGCTTGTTACTTGAAATGAAGGCCCGCTTCCTGAGATTTTTCAAGGGTAGCCGGCTCGGGTGATGGCACAGGCATCAAACTTTCGCGAGATGTTGCGACTTTTTCTGCTGGACGAAGCATAAGCGAGCCTGGGGTGCTGACTTAAAATAGCGGCGGGAGCTTTTGAAGGGCCTGCCTAGATCGATGATGACGGTGGTGGAGCGGCAGAGGTCGTATCGGGATTGACACATAAGAGCTTAAATATATATGCGTCCCTTTTCTGTTCAAGTCTTGCTTGTTAGCTGTGCTCTTGCAGCTAACGCTTTGTCTTTGAACTTGGGGTCTAGATAAGATGCTTCGTTTAATAATCCTGCTAGCTTTTCCATGAGTTTCCGCTCAGTAAAGCCAAAACTCTCAATCTCGCCATTGATAGCTGCCTCTAGTCTTCTGGCCGAAACTAGGCGAGCGTGGGGTACGTGGATTTTATTCTTTAGGATCACAGTGCCAGTTACGTGCTTAGCCTGATGCTCACTAAAAATACGTGTTTTTTTCAGGTTAATGCAGTGCCCGTACCGCCTCACTACCGAGTTTACTTCTCGCTCAAGCGACTGCGGAATTAAATCGCCAGAGAAGGTCAGGTCATCAACATAAGCGGTGAATATAAGGTTGTGTTTTTGTGCAAGACTCTGCAATCCATCAAACATTGGTTTGCAGGTTAGTAAAGCCAGGAGTGGGCTTAGCGGGCTACCGGTAGGCAAGCAGTTTCGGAACGTTGTCAGGTTGGTTAGTATGCCTGCTACATCGCCAACACACATCATTCTTTGTGAGAAGAATGTATGAACGTGGTGTGACTTAACAGATCCATAGAAGTTGCTTAAGTCAAAGGTAGCGACAACCTTGGACTTCTCATGGGCTGCTGCATTCGAACGATATGAGCGCTTTTTTACCCCCGCGTGAGCGTAGTCAGGGTATTCGACTCGCTGTAGGAGTTTCAAAATCCGTTCATGTACAACCCTGAGCAACTTGCCAGGAGTTTGAACTAGCCGTTTCTTTGTAACCTTCCGAGAAAATGGGTTGACCTCCTCCAGCAAAGTAAACTCTCGATAGTTTTCCTGGCTGGTTAGCAGATCGTTTAGAACAGGGAGTTTGGTATTTAGAGTTTCACTAAGTCTTTTAGGGGATGTTAGTTTGTATAGCGCGCACTGGCTTATCGGATATAGTTTAAAACTCTTTCGACTTTTTACTGAAATTCTTGGCCGTCTCATTTCTAGTTTGATTCCATTCAAGTATTGAGACTATTTTTTTAGCGACACTAACTCTTATCTTATCGCTAGGCTTAGGATTATCTAAATTTTCAGAGAAGAACAAAATCGACGATAATGGAATGTCGAATTGCTCGCTGTATTTAGATAGAATTTCAATGGTTGGTTGCTTTTTCCCGGATTCGATTTCAGACAAGTAAGAGTTAGAAATTCCAAGTTTTGTGGATAAATCTGACTGGGATATGTCGTAAAAGCTTCGGATTAGCCTCAAGGCTTGATTGATCATGAGAACACCTCAATGTGAACAGGTGTGACAACAGCGGGGTAGATTCATTCAGTATCGATTCCGAAGAGACTCAAGATTTTTGGCCAATATTTGTCAACCAAAGCCAGAAGGTTTACCAGAAACCTCACTGTTGACATACATGTGGTAAAAACCTTTACAACAGTCCACTTCTTTTTCTTTACCAAACAACTCGGGCATTGCTCTGCGGTTTTATCTTCACTCTTGTGCATTTTTAGTGCTCCTATCTAGGTTATGACACGCTTATGCGTGCCTCTCGAACATAACCAGATAGCAAAAAGTGAAACGGGTTGAGCAATGCTTTTCCCCCTCCGAATACACCGGCTTCGTCTCTCGACGAAGCCGCTTATGTCGTGAAGCTGAGGATACATACACACGTCGCGGGGGACATGGGCAGCACCTCTTGCCGACCAAGGGTTAGAGACCGAAGTCTCCACGGTGCCTAAGCACCTACAGCAACGAGATAGAGTCACCGTCCGCCAGGTAAATATGCGAGATATCTTCGCTTGTGTCAAATCTTTTTCGCTGACAGCGAAAAGTTTTAGCTTGAAAAGGCCCTGTTAATCCGGAAATTTCAGGAAATTCATGTGGTTGTAGCTCACTGACGAGCTTCGTCTCATATCGACGCTTCCCGGCACCTTCGACTAGGAGAAAATAATTAGGGTGTATTGGATTACAACATAAGCAGGTTATGCGCGCCAGCTGCGGCAACGATCAACGCACGTTTGGCGGCGGTCTGGCCCTGGACTTCACTGAGGTCCGGGTAAGGTTTGGTCTGATGCAGCAGCCCGCTGGCCTGATAGGGCATGATTGGCGCCTGCCCGTTGAAGTGCGCCACCAACTCCAGCAAATGATTGGCGGCAATGACCCGCAAACCTGAGGCCAGACACGCTTCTTCGGCGTTGACTGCGGGAATGATCAACGTGCGCTCGGCGGCGCGGGCGGCCAACGCAGCGGGCAGTACCCCCTGAATCGGGCGAATCGCCCCCGACAACGCCAGTTCGCCGAGGCACTCCACATCCTGCAACGCCGTCAGCGGCACTTGCCCATTTGCAGCCAGCAAACCCAAGGCAATCGCCAGATCAAAACGTCCGCCGTCCTTGGGCAGATCCGCCGGGGCGAGATTCAGCGTGATGCGCCGATCTGGAAATTTCAGCCCGGAATTCAGAATCGCACTACGCACGCGATCCTTGCTTTCCTTCACCGCACCTTCCGGCAAACCGACCAGCGTCAGAGTGGGCAGGCCGTTGGCCAAGTGGGCTTCAACAGTAACAGCAGGCGCCTCAACCCCGACCTGGGCGCGGCTATGTACGATTGCGAGAGACATGGACTCTTCCTTGAGAATGCGGTGTGCGCATCCTGCGCGATTGCGAAGAGTCGTGAAGGATTGAATGGATACAGGGTGTTAACGCCCCAACGGCAACGCCGTGGTGTATTTGAGTTGTTCCATGGAAAAGCTCGACGTGATGGTCGAGAGGCCTTCGGTGCTGCTGATGAGTTTTTTGTAGAAGCGGTCGTAAGCGGCCATGTCGTGGACGACCAGGCGCAGCATGTAATCCCATTCGCCGGCCATCCGGTAGAACTCCATGACTTCCTCGAACTGCATGACAGTCTGGGCAAATTGTTCGAGCCAGAGGCTGTCGTGGCGCTGGGTCTTGAGTTGCACGAAGACTGACAGACCGAGGCCGAGCTTTTCGGCATCCAGCAGCACCACCTTGGATTTGATGAAGCCCGCTTCTTCGAGCTTCTTCACGCGCTTCCAGCAAGGGGTGGTCGAGAGGTTGACCGCTTCGGCCAGATCCTTGAGCGGCATGGACGCATCGCGCTGGAGCAGGCTCAGGATGTGCCGGTCAAAACTGTCCATTCTGCGCTACCGATCTTTTGGAGAAATATTTTCTACAGATTAGCGACTTCGGTAGGACGAAGGAAAATTCTTTTCTCGGCATATCAGTAAAATTTGCTCATTAACCCGCATTTGAGCAGAGGCATAGCAGTGATGAGCGACTGGATCCGTACGGCCATGAAAAAGATTTCCTGCGATCAACAGCGCTCGGCCGATACGCACATGCTCAAACTGGATGTTCCCGCATTCAAAGACGTCGATATCTACATCAAGGATGAAAGCACGCATCCGAGCGGCAGTTTGAAGCACCGGCTGGCGCGTTCGTTGTTCCTGCATGCGATTTGCAGTGGCAAGGTTCGCGAAGGCACGCATGTGGTCGAGGCGTCATCCGGCAGTACGGCGGTGTCCGAAGCCTATTTCGCCAGGCTGGTGGGGCTGAGCTTTACGGCGGTGATGCCACGCAATACGGCGAGCAAGAAAATCGAACAGGTGGAATTGCTGGGTGGCCGCTGTCATTTCGTCGAGCGCGCCTGCGATGTGTATGCCGAGGCCGAGCGGCTGGCCAGCGTGGGCGATGGTCATTACATGGACCAGTTCACCTTCGCCGAGCGCGCCACCGACTGGCGCGGCAATAACAATATTGCCGACAGCATTTTCGAGCAGTTGAGCGGCGAAGAGCATCCAGTGCCTGCCGCAATCGTGATGAGCGCCGGAACCGGCGGCACCTCGGCGACAATTGGCCGTTTCATCCGCTACAAGGGGCATGACACGCAGCTGATCGTGGTGGACCCGGAGAATTCGGTGTTCTATGAGAGCTATCGTACGGGTGATACCGGCGTGACCAGCCAGCAGGGCAGCCGCATCGAAGGTATTGGCCGACCCAAGGTCGAGGCTTCGTTTCTGCCCGGCGTGATCGACGACATGTTGCAGGTGCCTGACGCCGCGAGCATCGCCACGCTGGCCTGGCTCGAACGGCTGCTCGGCAAGAAGCCCGGCGGCTCGACTGGCACCAACGTCTGGGGCGCGTTGACAGTGGCGCTGCAGATGCAGGAGCAAGGCTTGAAAGGATCAGTGGTGACGCTGATGTGCGACAGCGGCGAGCGTTATCTGGACACGTACTACGACCCGCAATGGGTCGCGCGCACCATTGGTGACCTCGCGCCTTATACGCGCAAGCTGGAGCAGTTGTTGGTGCCGGCCAGATAGGTCAACACCGGCCCGTTGGAGCGAGGCTTGCCCGCGAAGAGCGGTAACGCGGTGATTCTGGTGCACCGAGGCCGTCTGGTTCACGGGCCAGCCTCGCTCCAACGGATGGTTATGCGTCAGGCGTCATTCTTTGGCGAAGCGTTCGCTTCCATCTCCGCAACCTTGGCTTCCAGCGCTTCCAGGCGTGCCCGGGTGCGGGCGAGGACGGCCATCTGGCTGTCGAACTCCTCACGACTGACCAGATCCAGTTTGCTGAAGCCGCTTTGCAGCAGGGCCTTGAACTGGGTTTCAAATTCATTGCGCGGGATTGGCGTCTCGCCGTTGAACAAGCGCGAGGCGTGGCCGCTCAGGGCATCAAGGAAAGCTTTGGGCGCGAGCATGGTCAGGTTCCAGAATCAGATGGGCGGCAGTGTAGCACGCAGCGTCTATAGTCAATCCAGGTCGGGGGATGCACGGTTATCGCGCATCGGTGCGTGCACGCGCGCACTGTAGTTGTGCGTTCCGCTCGTCTGGAAGGGGCCGGGGTTGAACGATTGTGGGTCAAGGGCCTGTATTCAATGAAAAATCACGAGATGGCAAGCTTTCTGCTTAGACGCTTATGACCCATGCACTGAGGCAGTCGCTGTGACGAGGGCAGTGCGGCAGGCGGAGCGGGGATGTGTTTCGTCAGAAGTGGTTTCTGGGGTTGGTCGGGCCTCTATTTAAGGCGACCGACGCGTTACAAAGCCAGGCACTGCGCTTAGACTTGAGTCGGGTTTGTTTTCCTGGGGCAAGTCCACCAATTCGGGAGAAAGTTTCATGAAGCTAGTCACTGCAATCATTAAGCCGTTCAAGCTGGACGACGTGCGCGAGTCGCTGTCTGAAATCGGCGTGCAGGGCATCACCGTCACTGAAGTCAAAGGCTTCGGACGTCAGAAAGGCCACACCGAGCTGTATCGCGGTGCGGAATACGTAGTCGACTTCCTTCCCAAGGTGAAGATCGATGTAGCCATTGATGACAAGGATCTGGATCGGGTTATCGAGGCGATAACCAAAGCAGCCAACACCGGCAAGATTGGTGACGGCAAGATCTTCGTGGTCAATCTGGAACAGGCTATTCGCATCCGTACGGGCGAAACCGATACCGACGCAATCTAAGCCGCCAACCCCAACGCCCCAGGAGAAAACAATATGACTCTGCGTCAATTCGCAGGGCTAGGAGCCCTGTTGTCCCTCGTAACCCCTGGCCTTGCCATGGCGGCGGACGAAGTGGCAGCCCCAGTCCTCAACTCAGGCGACACTGCCTGGATGCTGACTTCGACAGCCTTGGTGCTGTTCATGACTATTCCCGGCCTCGCGCTGTTCTACGGCGGCATGGTTCGGTCGAAAAACATTCTTTCCGTGATGATGCAGTGCTTCGCTATCACTGGTTTGATCAGCATCCTGTGGGTCGTTTACGGCTACAGCATTGCGTTCGATACCACAGGTATGGAAGCCGGCGTCGTCAACTTCAACTCCTTCTTCGGTGGCATGGGTAAAGCGTTCCTCGCTGGTATCACGCCAGCCAGCATCACTGGCCCTGCTGCGTTGTTCCCTGAAGCGGTGTTCGTCACCTTTCAGATGACCTTCGCCATCATCACTCCAGCCCTGATCGTCGGCGCCTTCGCAGAACGCATGAAGTTCTCCGCGATGCTGATCTTCATGGCTATCTGGTTCACCCTGGTCTACGCGCCAATCGCGCACATGGTCTGGGGCGGCGTCGGTGGTCTGTTGTGGGACTGGGGCGTTCTGGACTTCGCAGGCGGCACCGTGGTTCACATCAACGCGGGTGTGGCTGGCCTGGTTGCCTGTCTGGTACTTGGCAAGCGTAAAGGTTTCCCGACTACCCCGATGGCTCCGCATAACCTGGGTTACACCCTGGTCGGCGCGGCAATGCTCTGGGTAGGCTGGTTCGGCTTCAACGCCGGTTCCGCTGCTGCGGCAAACGGCACTGCCGGTATGGCGATGCTGGTTACCCAGATCGCGACTGCCGCCGCTGCGCTGGGCTGGATGTTCGCCGAGTGGCTGACCCACGGTAAGCCAAGTGCCCTGGGCATCGCTTCGGGTGTGGTTGCCGGTCTGGTTGCCGTTACACCGGCCGCAGGTACTGTTGGCCCGATGGGCGCTCTGATCATCGGTCTGGCTGCAGGCGTGATCTGCTTCTTCTGCGCCACCAGCCTCAAGCGCAAGCTCGGCTACGACGACTCCCTGGACGCCTTCGGCGTGCACGGTATCGGCGGTATCGTCGGCGCGATCCTTACCGGTGTATTCGCAGCCCCTGCTCTGGGCGGCTTCGGCACCGTGACTGACATCGCGGCACAAGTCTGGATCCAGTGCAAAGGCGTAGGCTTCACGATCATCTACACCGCGATCGTGACCTTCATCATCCTCAAGGTGCTGGACGCGGTCATGGGCCTGCGTATCACCGAGGAAGAAGAAGCGGTCGGCCTCGACCTTGCGCAACACAACGAGCGTGGCTACAACCTGTAAGTCAGCGCAAAAAAAATGCCCGGTTTGCCGGGCATTTTTTTGTCTGGCGTTTGTCGATAGAGGGCATCGCGGATGTCTTACAGAAGAGCCGGTTTATTGCGCGCTTTGCTTTTTCTACCAGCGCGTTAGAATGCGCGCCGAACATGCGGAGAACTGTATGTGGCAACAGACCAGGATTACCCTGCGGGCCAGGCCTCGTGGGTTCCATCTGGTGACCGACGAGATACTGGCAGGCTTGCCCGAGCTGCGCGGTTGTCGAGTGGGACTGTTGCATTTGTGGCTGCAGCATACCTCGGCTTCGTTGACCATCAACGAGAGTGCCGACCCGGCCGTGCGTCGCGACTTCGAACGCTTTTTCAACCGTCTGGCACCTCAGGGCGTGGACGGCTTTGAACATGATGACGAAGGACCTGACGACCTGCCGGCGCATTTCAAGGCCAGTTTGCTAGGCTGCCAGTTGTTGCTGCCGGTAACGGCAGGGCGATTGGCGCTGGGCACCTGGCAAGGTGTTTATCTTGGTGAGCATCGCGATGTTGGTGGTGCTCGCAACGTCCTCGCCACCTTGCAAGGTGAGAAGGCGTGATCGCTGAGCTTCAGCGCTATGTTGAATTTTTTCCGACTGCATTCGAAAACGGGCGCAGCTGGGCTATAACTAATCTGCTTTCGCAAGTCATGAGGTAGAACATGAGCGACGACGACAACGACGATCTGGTTGATGATCTGGAAGGTGAAGAGGACGGTGAGGAGCTTGTAGCTGCTGCCGAAGACGATGGCGCTGAAGTTGATGACAGCGTCGAAGCTTCCGTCACTCCCACCAAGGGAAAAGCCAAGGCTGCAGTCTCGGTTGATGAGCTGCCTAGCGTAGAAGCCAAAAACAAAGAGCGTGATGCTCTGGCTCGCGCAATGGAAGAGTTCCTCGCTCGGGGCGGCAAGGTACAGGAAGTGGAAGCCAACGTGGTCGCCGATCCTCCCAAGAAGCCTGACAACAAATACGGTAGCCGCCCGATTTAAGGTGTCGGTTGCCGCATGAAAAAAAGCCCGCTGTCGCTGCGGGCTTTTTTTTTCGTGTTTATCTCGTTGGAGATTCTATGTCTGAGGGCAACTGACAGGCGCCGCAGAAGTATTGTCTGAACCGACGCCTTCCCGGATGAATCCGGTCCCACTAGATCGCGCTGATTTTGTGGGACCGGATTTATCCGGGAAGACGGCATTCCAGTAGATGCAAATGCATCGGCTGTACGTCCAGATCCGTTGGAGGCTTGCCCGCGAATTGGCCGTAGGAGCGACTTTAGTCGCGAAGGCGTCAATTGCCTTCCTGGCTAAAGCCGGTCCCACACCAAGCCAACGGGAGTCAGCTCCAGCGTCGCAACACATCCGGCAGTTGCGTCAGGCTGCTGATCTCGGCATCCGGGGATTTTTCGGCTTCCCAGGGTTTGCCCTGTGGGTTGTACCAGATGGCGCGCATGCCGGCTTGCTGGGCGCCTGCAATGTCATCGCCGGGATGGTCGCCGATATGCACGGCATGCGCCGGATCAGCGTTACCGCGTTTCAGCGCTTCCAGAAACGGTGCAGGATCAGGCTTGCCGATGCCCAGGTCCTCGGCACACAGCGCGAAAGCGAAATAATCCGCCAGCCCTAATCGGCGCACGTCGGCATTGCCATTGGTGATGACACCTAAGGTGAACGTCTTGGCGAGGATCTCCAGCATCGGCTGCACCTCGGGGAAAATCTGCACCTGATGCCGGCCATGCAGGAACACCTCGAAGCTCTTGTCAGCCAGATCCTGCGCCTCGTCGTGCGCGTAGCCCGCGTCTTCCAGTGCATGAAACAACACCCGACGCCGCAAGGCGCTGATGCGGTGCTTGAGGGTTGGATCGGCATCCAGCAGGCGGGTGCGAATCTCCCACAGATGCTCGACGGGTACCGGGCCCAGTTTTGGTGCATTGGCCGCCAGCCAGTCACGCAAGGTGGCCTCGGCGCCGACGATGGCCGGGGCGGTATCCCAAAGCGTGTCATCGAGATCGAAGGTGATCAGCTTAATCATGGTCAGAACCTTTGCGTTTGGCCCGTGGATGGGCGCTGTCGTACACCGTCGCCAGATGCTGGAAATCCAGGTGCGTATAGATCTGCGTGGTTTTGATGTCGGCGTGGCCGAGCAGTTCTTGCACGGCGCGCAAATCCTGAGATGACTCCAGCAGATGGCTGGCAAAGGAGTGCCGCAGCATGTGCGGGTGCAGGTTCTGCCCCAATTCGCGCTCGCCCACCAGTTTGACCCGCTTCTGAATCGCTCGCGGCCCCAGACGGCGGCCTTGCTGGCTGATGAAAACCGCGTCGTCTTCGGGATTGGCCAGGGCGCGCAGGGCAATCCAGGCTTGCAGCGCCTCGCGGGCTTTCCTGCCTACCGGCAGAACGCGGGTCTTGCTGCCCTTGCCGAGCACCTGAACCAGGCCTTCGCTGAGGTCCAGCTGCTCCATGTTCAAGCCGGTCAGCTCCGACAGGCGCAGGCCCGACGAGTAGAACAGCTCCAGAATCGCCTGGTCGCGATGGGCCAGGAAGTCATCTTCAATAGCACCGTCGAGCAATTGCAGGGCGCGGTCGGTATCCAGCGTCTTGGGCAGGCGGCGTTCGCCCTTGGGCGGCGACAGGCCATTGGCCGGGTCGTGCTCGCAGATGCCTTCGCGATTGAGGTAGTGGTAAAGCCCGCGCACGGCCGATAACAGCCGGGAAAGACTGCGTGATGACTGACCTTGCTGGTGCTGACGAGCGATCAGGCTGCGCAGGTGCTGTATATCCAGCGCCGCCCAGCCAGTGATCTTTTCCTTCTCGCAGAAGGCGAGGACTTTATTCAGGTCCCGCCGATAGGCTTCGAGGGTGTGAGGCGAGACTTGGCGCTCGCTGCGCAAGTGAGTGCAGTAAGCGTCCAGCTGCCGTTCCATTAACGAACCGAGCGCAGCGCGTTGGTAAAGCGCGGCAGCAAACGTCCCAACACGTCGGCGATGTAGTTGAGGAACAGCGTGCCGACCGAGCTCTTGTAGTGCTGCGGATCACGACTGCCAATGGCCAGCACGCCATGCAGGCCCAAGTGATTCAAGGTCACGATGGCAGTTGAGCCGACTTCCTTGCTTTGTTCGGCGCCGAACAGAAACGCCAGCTCGTGTTCACGCAACGCGCCGCACACGGTTTTTTCGCCGATCAGGCCGCCGATGGCTTTCTGCGCCTCGGCAGTGGTGACCCAACGGCCAACCGGCATCGCGTTATCGCTGAACAGGATCAGGCTGACGAAAGGCACCTGAAACTCCTGACGCAGGCTGTCTTCCACGGCAATCACGATTTCTTCGAGGCTGGTGGCGTCCATCAAGGCGAGGTTCAGGCGGCGGGTCTTGTCGAACAGGCGGTCGTTGTCGCGGGCCACATCCATGAGCTGCGACAGACGATGGCGCATCTCGATATTGCGCTCGCGCAGCAGCTTGAGTTGGCGTTCGACCAGCGAGACGGTATCGCCGCGTTGATGCGGGATGCGCATCGACACCAGCAGTTCGTCGTGCTCGGCGAAGAAGTCCGGATGGTCGAGCAGGAAAGCGATGATCGCCTCTGCTTCAGTGTTTGGCGCAGCGCTATCGACGGGCGATTCGCTGGGCGTGTCGGTTGAAGTCTGAGGCTTGTCGGTCATCGCATTTGCTCACTTATAGACGAACTTGGCCTTCATAAACCCGAACAGCGGGGCCGGTCATCATGACCGGGTGACCTGGGCCGGCCCATTCGATGGACAGGCGGCCACCCGGCAGATCGATCAACAGCGGCGAATCCATCCAGCCCTGGCTGATAGCTGCAACGGCTGCGGCGCAGGCTCCGGTGCCGCATGCCTGGGTTTCCCCGGCACCGCGTTCCCAGACCCGCAACTGCGCGCGCTGACGATCCACGACATATAGAAAGCCGACGTTCACTCGCGCCGGAAAGCGTGGGTGATGCTCGATTTTCGGCCCAAGTGCATGCACCGGGGCATTGTTGATGTCGTCGACGCGCAGCACCGCGTGGGGATTGCCCATCGACACCGCCGCCAGTTCGACGGTTTGACCGTCCACATCAAGGCTGTAGCTCAAGGCTTGCTCCACGGCCTGAAACGGAATTTCTTCCGGAATCAGGCGCGGCGGCCCCATGTTGACGCTGATCTGGCCATCGTTGCGGATGTCCAGCTCGATAATCCCGCTTTTGGTCTCGACCTTGATCTGCCGCTTGGCAGTCAGGCGTTTATCCAGCACGAAACGGGCGAAGCAGCGCGCACCGTTTCCGCACTGCTCGACCTCGGAACCATCGGAGTTGAAGATCCGGTAACGGAAATCCACGTCCGGATTGGTCGGGGTTTCCACCAGCAGCAGCTGATCGAAGCCCACGCCGGTATGCCGGTCGCCCCATTGCTTGGCGTGCTTGGGCAAAATATGCGCGTGCTGACTCACAAGGTCCAGAACCATGAAGTCGTTGCCCAGGCCGTGCATCTTGGTAAAACGCAGCAGCATGGGTTACTCCGGCAGCAGGCTTTCGCCGGCAAACAGCTCGGCCACGGTTTCCCGGCGGCGTACTTCGAAAGCTTGCGCGCCATCGACCAGCACTTCAGCGGTGCGGCCACGGGTGTTGTAGTTCGAGCTCATCACAAAACCGTAAGCGCCTGCCGAATGCACGGCAAGCAGATCGCCTTCAGCCAGGGCCAGTTCACGGCCCTTGGCCAGGAAGTCACCGGTTTCGCAGATCGGGCCGACGATGTCGTAGGTGCGCGGCGCAGTATCGCGCGGGCGAACGGCTGTGACGTCCATCCAGGCCTGGTAAAGCGCCGGGCGGATCAGGTCGTTCATCGCCGCGTCGACGATGGCGAAATCCTTGTGCTCGGTGTGCTTGAGGTACTCGACCTGGGTCAGCAGCACGCCAGCGTTGGCGACGATGAAACGACCAGGCTCGAAGACCAGCGACAGATCGCGACCGTCCAGGCGTTCACGCACGGCCTTGATGTAGTCCGACGCCAGCGGCGGCTCTTCGTCGCGATACCGCACGCCGAGCCCGCCACCCAGATCGATATGACGCAAGTGGATGCCGCAATCACCGAGGCGATCAACCAGCGCGAGCAGGCGATCCAGAGCATCGATGAACGGCTCCAGCGTGGTCAGTTGCGAGCCGATGTGGCAATCGACGCCGATCACTTCCAGATTCGGCAGCTGTGCGGCGCGGATGTACACGTCTTCGGCGTCCGCGATGGCGATGCCGAACTTGTTCTCTTTCAGGCCGGTGGAAATGTACGGATGCGTGCCCGCATCGACGTCCGGATTGACGCGCAGGGAAATCGGCGCGCGAACATTCAGTTCAGCAGCTACGATTTGCAGACGCTCAAGCTCGTCGGTGGACTCGACGTTGAAGCAGTGCACGCCGACTTCCAGGGCGCGCCGCATGTCATCGCGCGTCTTGCCGACGCCGGAGAACACGATTTTGTCGGCCTGACCGCCAGCGGCCAGCACACGCTCCAGCTCGCCACGGGACACAATGTCGAAACCCGCGCCCATACGCGCCAGGACATTGAGCACGCCCAGGTTGGAGTTGGCTTTGACGGCGAAACACACCAGGTGTGGCATGCCGCTCAGCGCGTCGGCAAACGCGCGATATTGCGCTTCTATATGCGCACGGGAATAGACGTAGGTCGGCGTGCCGAAACGCTCGGCAATGGCAGACAACGCTACTCCCTCCGCGAACAGCTCACCGTCGCGGTAGTTGAAGGCGTCCATGTAATTCCCTTAAAGATGCTTATGCGATTGCGACTTGGCTTGTTCGTCTGGAGATTTAGTGTCGTCAGGCAGGTAAAGCGGGCCTTTTTGACCACAGGCGGCAACAAGACAGGCGACCGCGACAAGCGCAGCAAGCGAAGAGATCAGGCGCTTCATGGCGAAATCCTTTGTAAAAGCATTAATTGCGCCCGAGTATACCGGCCACCCAGCGCCTTGCCTACGTGGCGGGCTTCCCGTCCGGCGGGGGTTTGACGCGGTTGGACCCTGTTTGGGCCTGGCGTGCGGATTATTGGCGTCTACCAGGCTCGTTGAGCGGGTAAGCTTTGCATTTACGTTTAAGCGACCGTATCTTGCGTCGCTGCGCCGTCAGTAGACACTTTTCGAGGTTCACGTAATGAGTTTGACCGAAGCCCGTTTTCACGATCTGGTCGATGCCACCCAGCAATCGCTGGAAGATATTTTCGACGAGAGTGGTCTGGACGTTGATCTGGAAAACTCCGCTGGCGTGCTGACCGTCAAGTTCGAAAACGGCAGCCAATTGATTTTCAGTCGCCAGGAACCGTTGCGTCAGCTCTGGCTGGCCGCGCGTTCCGGTGGTTTCCACTTCGACTACGACGAAGAAGAAAAACGTTGGGTTTGCGACTCCAGCGACGAGCTGTTGAGCGAGATGCTGGGCCGCATCACCCTTGAGCAGGCGAGCGTCGAGCTCGACTTCGACGAGATCTGATCGTGACCGATACGGCTACATCTGCACCGGTGCGTGCGCCGAAACCCTTGTTCAGCAACATCAGCCCGGCGGTCGCCTCGCCGTGCATCAGCCTGTGCCGCCTGGACGAGCAGAAAGTCTGCCTGGGTTGTTTTCGCCACGTCGAAGACATCCGCGAATGGCGCTCGGCCGACGACGAACGCCGTCGGCAAATTTGCGCCGGCGCTCAGGCGCGGCGTGCATTGTCTGACCCAAATCAAGCGGCCGAAGGCTAAGCCGGTCTGACTTGCCCGTCAGGTTGTGTATTTGTCCGGCTGTGTTAGTGTCCAGACATGCTTCATTCATCGAAGCTCGTCCTGAAACCCCGCCGAATCCGGTGGGGTTTTGTTTTATGTCGCGCAGAAATAAGGAGTCTGCCTCCATGAGCACCGCACCTTCCATTATTCTCACCAAACTCGACGTGCAGCTTCTTGAACAGTTGATCCGCAGCCTGGACGAAGACACGCCGGGCGTTGAAGCGCTGCAAGCCGAACTGGACCGCGCCGAACAGATTGTTGATCACGATGAAGTGCCTGCAGGCCTCGTGACCATGAACTCGCGCGTGCATTGCCGCGAAGAAAGCAGTGGCAAGGATTACCATCTGAAACTGGTCTACCCGAAGGACGCCGGCGCCGAGGGCACCGTTTCCGTGCTCGCCCCGGTGGGCACCGCGTTGCTGGGCCTGCAGGTCGGCCAGCACATCGACTGGCCCGCGCCGGGTGGCAAAACCCTCAAGCTCACGTTGCTGGCAGTGGAATATCAGCCGGAAGCGGCGGGTGAGTACGACCAGTAACCCAATCGCTGACATCAAACACCGCATAGGCATCTGACCGATGAGGACCCCGTGGGACCGGATTTATCCGGGAAGAGGTCGGTTCATTCACTATATTTCGCTGCCAAAAATGCCGCCTTCCCGGATAAATCCGGTCCCACCTGTTCGGTGTTTGCTGGACGACAGCGCCGTGTCAACAACACAGCGAAATCGCCTACAGCCAGAGGCTTAATCCACAAAATCCGCAAGTCGCGAGCCGATCAAACCCATCCATCATTCTTCTTACGCCCACGGGTTAGTGCGGGGATGATGAGGCCGACCAGTAGTCCGGCACCGGCGATGCTGCCGCCGTAGACCATATAGCGCATCAGCACCTGTTTGTTCTCGTCGCCCAGCTTGGCCTGGGTGCTGCGCAGTTCCGACTGGCTATCGACCAGTTGCGCGTTGAGGTCCTTGGTACGGGCTTCAAGTTCGTCGATCAATTTCTTGCGGGTATCCAGCGTCTCCTGCATGCCTTGCACGCGGGTCTTCCAGGTATCGTCGATGTTCTTCAACTGGCTGGTCAGGTCCACCACTTGCTGGGACAGTTCCGGCAAGCGTTCGGTGGGGCTTGGCATGCTCTGCAAGTCGCCGCTTGGAATCCAGACCGTGCCACCGCCTTCGCTGCGGACCTGGCTGTAGTCGCCCTGAGTGTTGAGCAATTCGACTTTTTGTCCGGATTTCAGGGTGCCGACAATCCGGTAGCCATCGGTTGGACCACTGCGGACAAAGGTGTTGAGGCTGTCGCTGACCCAGCGTTCGTTGGCTTTGGCTTCCGCGGCGTGGGTTGGGCCACAGAGGGCGAGCATGCCGCCGAGCAAGCCGGCACCAACAATGGCGCGACGCGGCTGGTTCAGCAGTTGTGGGATTCGAGAGAGAAAGGCAGAAAGGTGACGAGACATAGACATTGTTATCTTCGATGAAAGGAAAAGATAAAGGCGCCGATGCACGGGCCGGTAAAGATGGGGCAACGATTGCCAGGCATATCGCTGCTACTGCTGCGGAGTTTGGCGACGGGCTGACGCAAAGCTGAAGCCCGTTTGGGTTCTACGTCCGACACGCCATCCGTTTTATCCCCAAGTCACAGACAGTGGGAATGGTTTCGGGTTCATTACTGGATGTGAGGCGTGTGGGAATTCGGACTTGCGGTAGCCCCTGTTGGAGCGAACTGAAGTGCGCCCCAAAAGTTGGACAGCTGTTGATTAGGCTATCGCGGACTGGGCCCTGTACGCTACAGGGCTTAGCCCGCCCAGCTTCATCTTGATTCGATCATAGTTGTAATAAC
>NZ_JAFCXH010000050.1:0-26456 GCF_049898225.1 Pseudomonas sp. DSP3-2-3
GATGGAACTGATAGGCTGAAAAGCCGTTTTTTCGCCTGCTGAACACCCAAAAGCAAAACGCCCCGACAAGTCGGGGCGTTTTGCTTGGGCAGTTACAGTGTGTTTTCACACAGTCTGCGTAGGCCGTTTTTTAATCAAAACGCAGTGCCGCAAGCTTAGCCGCCGAGGTACGCGTCGCGTACTTTCGGGTCGACCAACAGTTCTTCCCCGGTGCCTTGCATGACGACGCGGCCGTTTTCCAGCACATAGGCGCGGTCCGCGATTTTCAGCGCCTGGTTGGCGTTTTGCTCCACCAGGAACACCGTTACGCCATCACGCCGCAGCTGTTCGACGATCTCGAAAATCTGCTGGATGATGATCGGCGCCAGGCCCAGCGACGGTTCGTCGAGTAACAACAGCTTGGGTTTACTCATCAGCGCACGACCGATGGCGAGCATTTGCTGTTCGCCGCCGGACATGGTGCCGCCGCGCTGGTTGAAGCGCTCCTTGAGGCGCGGAAACAAATGCAGAACCTTGTCCATTTGCTCCTGGTAATCGCCTTTCTCGGTGAAGAAACCGCCCATGGCGAGGTTTTCTTCCACCGTCAGGCGAGCAAACACGCGGCGGCCTTCCGGCACGACGGCGATGCTCTTGCGCATGATTTGCGCCGACTCCAGGCCGACCAGCTCCTCGCCCATGTAGCGGATGCTGCCGCTGTGCGCGCGAGGTGAACCGCACAAGGTCATCAACAGGGTGGACTTGCCCGCGCCGTTGGCACCGATCAGGGTCACGATTTCGCCCTGGCGGACTTCCACGTTGACGCCGTGCAGCGCCTGAATCTTGCCGTAGAAAGTGGAAACGTTTTCGAATTGCAGCATTTACGCTTCCCCCAGGTAGGCTTTGATCACTTCGGGATTGTCACGGATCTGTTCCGGCGTGCCATCGGCCAACGGCGTGCCCTGGTTGATCACCACGATGTGGTCGGAAATGCTCATCACCAGTTTCATGTCGTGCTCGATCAGCAGGACCGTGGCGTTGTGCTCATTGCGCAACATGCCGATCAGCGCCTTGAGGTCCTCGGTTTCCCGTGGGTTCAAGCCCGCTGCCGGTTCGTCGAGCATGAGAATCCGCGGACGGGTCATCATGCAGCGGGCGATTTCCAGACGGCGTTGCTGACCATAGGCCAAAGTGCCAGCCGAGCGATTGGCGAACTCCTTGAGGTTGACCGCTTCCAGCCAATGTTCGGCGTACTCCATGGCTTCGCGTTCGCTGCGACGGAAGCCCGGGGTGCGGAACAGACCGGCGAAGAAATTGGTGTTCAAGTGCCGGTGCTGGGCAACCAACAGGTTTTCCAGTGCGGTCATTTCCTTGAACAGCCGCACGTTCTGGAAAGTGCGCACCACGCCTTTGCGGGCGATCTCGTGTCCGGCCAGGCCTTGAATCGCCTCGCCGTCGAGCAGGATGGTGCCCGACGTTGGCCGGTAGAAACCGGTCAGGCAGTTGAATACCGTGGTCTTGCCAGCACCATTGGGGCCGATCATCGACACGACTTGTTTCTCATTGACGGTCAGGCCTACGCCGTTGACCGCCAGCAGACCGCCAAAGCGCATGCTCAGGCCGCTGACTTCTAATAGCGGGCGGCTCATTTGCGCAGCTCCATGTGAGGACGTTGCATGGGCAGAAGACCTTGAGGACGCCAGATCATCATCAGCACCATCAAGGCGCCGAACATCAACATGCGGTATTCACTGAAATCACGCATCAGTTCCGGTAGCAGGATCATCACCACGGCGGCGAGGATCACCCCCAGTTGCGAGCCCATGCCACCCAGCACCACGATGGCGAGGATGATGGCCGACTCGATGAAGGTGAAGGATTCCGGCGTGACCAGTCCTTGGCGAGCGGCGAAGAAGCTCCCGGCGAAACCGGCGAACGCAGCACCCAGGGTAAAGGCCGACAGCTTGATGATGGTCGGATTCAAACCCAATGCGCGGCAGGCGATCTCATCTTCACGCAACGCTTCCCAGGCACGGCCAATAGGCATGCGCAGCAGGCGATTGATCACGAACAGCGCTGCCAGCGCCAGCAACAGGGCAACCAGATAGAGGAAGATGACCTTGTTGATGGAGTTGTATTGCAGGCCAAAGAACTCGTGGAAGGTCTGCATGCCTTCCGCCGCCTTGCGTTCGAACGACAAGCCGAACAGCGTCGGTTTTTCAATGTTGCTGATGCCGTTCGGGCCGCCGGTGAGGCCGGTCATGTTACGCAGCAGCAAGCGGATGATTTCACCGAAGCCCAGAGTTACGATGGCCAGATAGTCACCACGCAAGCGCAAGACCGGGAAGCCCAGCAGGAAGCCGAACGTCGCCGCCATCATCCCGGCAATCGGCAGGCAGATCCAGAAACCCAGGCCGAAGTAATGGGAGAGCAGCGCGTAGCTGTAGGCACCGACCGCGTAAAAGCCCACATAACCCAGGTCCAGCAGCCCCGCCAGACCGACCACGATGTTCAGGCCAAGGCCAAGCATCACGTAGATCAGGATCAGCGTGGCGATATCCACCGCGCCCCGGGAGCCGAAGAACGGCCAGACCAGTGCGACCATGATCAGGCCGAGCATGATCCAGCGCTGGGTGCTCGGCAGGGTCAGGAAGTTGCTGGCCTTGGCGGGCATGACCGGCATGCTCGGTGACGAACGCCACGCCGCGCTGATTTGCTCATGGAACAGCACCCTTAGAAACATGGCGATGGCGCAGGCAAAGATAATGCTGACGGTGGTGCTGCTGGCACCAATGACCGCCAGTTTGACGCCAACGATTTCCAGCTTCAGGCCGAGGATCGGGTAAGCAACAGCCAGCACCAGCAAGGCGCTGAACAATGCCGATTTGAGTTTCCTGGTCATACTTTTTCAACCTCCGGGCGGCCAAGCAGGCCGGTCGGCCGGAACAACAACACCAATACGAGAAGACCGAACGCCACCACATCCTTGTACTGGTCGCCGAAAATATCGGCGCCAAAGGCTTCAGCTACGCCCAATACCAGACCGCCAAGCATGGCCCCCGGAATACTGCCGATCCCGCCCAATACCGCAGCGGTGAAGGCCTTGATGCCGACCAGGAAACCGGCGTTGGGGTTGATCACGCCGTATTGCATGCTCAGCAATACCGCAGCGACCGCCGCCAGCGCGGCGCCGATGACGAAGGTCAGGGCGATGATGTTGTTGGTATTGATACCCAGCAGGTTGGCCATCTTGATGTCCTCGGCACAGGCGCGGCAGGCGCGGCCGAGGCGAGAGCGGGAGATGAACCAGGTCAGGCCGAGCATCGCGATCAGGGTCACGATGAAGATCAGCACTTGCATGTAGGAAATCACGACTTCATGGGTGCTGGTCGAGCCAAACACGAAGTTGCCGGGAATCAGGTTGGGAATCGATTTATCTTTGGAATCCTGGGACAACAGAACCGTGTTCTGCAGGAATATCGACATACCGATGGCAGAAATCAGCGGGATCAGACGGTTGCTGCCGCGCAACGGGCGATAAGCCACGCGCTCGATGGCATAACCGTAGGCACTGGTCACGACGATACTGGCAACGAATGCGGCGGTGATCAGCAGTGGCAGGCTGTCCAGCCCCATCATCGTCAGGCCGGCGAGGGCGATGAACGCGACGTAGGACCCGATCATGTACACCTCGCCGTGGGCGAAGTTGATCATGCCGATGATGCCGTAGACCATCGTATAACCGATGGCAATCAAGGCATAGGTGCTGCCAATGGTCAGGCCATTAACCAGCTGTTGGAAAAAGTGATAGATGTCTATCTCGGGCATTACAGCGCTCCTGAAAACCTGCTCGGTGTTCCACTGGTGGTCGTCTTGCTGCCCGTGCGTCGTGATATGGGTCCACGTTGGCATCGAGCCCAGTGAATCACTGGTAACGGTTTTGAAGATGTTCAGTGCCTGGCACTCTTTTGAAGTGCCCGCACTCGTAAAACAAAGCCCACTGCTGTTGCAGTGGGCTTTGGGTTCAACTGACAGCGATTGCTTACTTCACAGGCGCTTCAGTCTTGGTGCCGTCTTTGTGCCAGGTGTAGACCACGAATTTGAAGTCTTTCAGGTCGCCTTTGGCGTCAAAGGACAACTCGCCAGTCGGGGTCTTGAACGTGTTGGCGCGCAGGGCAGCCGCGACTTTGGCGGTGTCTTCGCTTTTGGCTTTGGTGATAGCGTCCGCGATCACTTCAACCGCGGCGTAAGCCGGGAACACGAACGGGCCGCTTGGATCTTCTTTCTTGGCCTTGAATGCATCAACCAGCGCCTTGTTGGCAGGATCCTGGTCGAACGAAGCCGGCAGGGTTACCAGCAGGCCTTCGGAAGCGTCCTGGGCAATCTGCGAGATCGACGCATTACCCACGCCTTCCGGACCCATGAAGCCGGCTTTCAGGCCTTTTTCCTGTGCCTGGCGCAGAATCAGACCCAGCTCAGGGTGGTAGCCGCCGTAGTAGACGAAGTCGACGTTGGCTTGCTTCATCTTGGCGATCAGCGACGAGAAATCCTTGTCGCCAGCGTTGATGCCTTCGAACAGAGCAACTTTGACGCCGTCTTTTTCCAGGGTCTGCTTGACGGCGGTCGCGATACCTTCGCCGTATTGCTGCTTGTCGTGGATGACCGCAACGATTTTAGGCTTGACCTGCTTGGCGATGTAATTGCCCGCTGCCGGGCCTTGAGCGCTGTCCAGACCGATGGTGCGGAACACCAGCTTGTAGCCACGAGCGGTGATTTCCGGGCTGGTTGCAGCCGGAGTCACCATGATGATGCCTTCGTCTTCGTAAATGTCGGAAGCCGGTTGGGTGGAGCTGGAGCACAGGTGGCCGACCACAAACTTGACGCCGTCGTTGACGACTTTGTTGGCAACCGCTACCGCTTGTTTTGGATCGCAGGCGTCGTCGTATTCAACCGCTTCGAGCTTCTTGCCATCCACGCCACCTTTGGCGTTGATCTGTTCAATGGCCATTTTAGCGCCGCTGAACTGCATATCGCCGTATTGGGCGACTGCACCGGTTTTCGGGCCGGCAATGCCGATCTTGATGGTGTCTGCTGCGAATGAATGGCTGGCAACCCCCGCCATAACCAGTGCGGCAAACAGCTTGGAAAGCTTCTTAGTACCCTTAGTCATGATGCTCCACTCTTGTGTTTTAATTTTTATAATCCTGATGCCGAAGCTGCAGGACCGGATTGATAGATTCCGATCTTCCCCCCGGCAACTGTACCGGAACAGTTTAGAGCGCCGATTGATCGCTTGGAAAGCTGGCTGCGGGGGGCAAAACCGAATGATGTCGCTAAATTGTAAGAAAGATACAGAATCAAGCGGTTCGACCTGTCGGATCGACCTGCAAACCCCTGGTTTTCCTGATCTTCCCTGCAATCAATTACTTGTATCTGGGTTTGTCTGGAGCAGACTCGGCGCTATCATTTGCGCCGATATTCTTTTCGGTGAAACCCATGAGTGAAGAACCAAGCACCCTCTATGCCAAATTGCTCGGCGAGACGGCATCAATTACCTGGACGGAGCTGCAACCGGTCTTTGCGCGCGGTGCCCTGTTGTGGGTCGAACCCACTCTGGATTTGATCGAGGTCGCCCAGACTGTTGCCCGGAACGAAGCAGATAAAGTCAGCGCATGGCTTGCCAGTGGCGAAGTCGGCAAGGTGGCTGAATCGCGGGCGCTAGAGCTTGTCGAGCGGGATCCGGTACTGTGGGCGGTCGTGGTGGCGCCTTGGGTGCTGGTCCAGGATAGGGCGCCAGCTTTGTAAGTGGTCTATTTTGGTGCGTATTGGTGCGAGGGATGGGTAGTCTGGTAACTGGCCTGGGACCGGGGTAGCGAAAAATCTCACTGCTTCAGCACGTATATGCCGCTCCGTTGGGCCTCTTCCCGGATAAATCCGGTCCCACGGGTTTCGCGTTGTCCTCCAGATCGAGGATCACCCGTGGGAGCGAATTCATTCGCGAATGGGATCGTCCGGTTAAATCCCGTAACCCGTCTTGCCCGTATGCTGATTCAGCGAGATGACCCGGGTCTTGCCGATGCGATGACGGTAGATTTCGCGCAAGTATTTGATGGCCTTTTTCACGCTTTCGCGGGAAATCCGGATGTCATTGATCGAAACAAACTTGGATTTGTCTTCGATCAGCTCGCGGTACTTCTTCTCGTACATAGGCTTGATCGCATACCAGTTGGTATCGAGGATCCGGGCCGGATTTTCGTATTCGTTTAGCAAGTCATCAATGCGCTCTTCATCAAATTCGTCGCTGATGATGAAGTCCAGGATCGCATTGTCCAGCGTGTCGTCGAAACGGAACTGGTTTTTCGCGAAGCAACGCTTGATGAACGCCACGATCAGCGTCAGGAAATCATCCGACAGGCATGGACTCTTCGCGATCAGGGTGGTCAGCGACAGGTTGGCCGACGCGCCGATCACCAGTGCATAACGCTTGAGCGTGGTGTTGGGGAACAGGCTGTTCAAGTGCGTCTTGAGACGGTTCAGGTCCATGTAGGACAGCTTGTAGTCCTTGGGCAGCGAGACGATGGAGACCACCGACGAGCAGTTCTTGAAGAAGTGCAGGTCATGCAGCGCCGCGGCGTCGTAGCCGGAGGTCTTGTACTGATCCAGTGCGGCGCGATAGCGCTTGGACTCGATCGGCAGCAGGCTGATGCCCTCGATGGCCTGGGTCACTTTATTGAAGTGCGGCAGGTCAATGGAGCGGAAGAACAGGTCGTCGATGTTCAGGCGTGGCGGTTCTTTTTCGAACACCTTGAATTTGTCCGAACCGGGAGCCGGGCTTTCCGGAACCACGGACTCGGCGTAGGCAATCGCTACCGGGCCAGCCAGACTCATGAACAGGTCGTTGGCATCCAGGCGGATGGTCTCGCCGATATCAATCCCGGCACGGCGGAAATAGTTCTGATCGTAATCGGTGGTCACCGCCTGGGCCGTGAGGATGTTGAAGATCTGCTGCGAGATGTACTGGTTGGCGTGACGCTCCATGGCATTCACATCGATGTTCTCGATGTTGCCGTCATCGCTCTCCTCGGCGTAACGCATGATGTCGTTGGAGATCAGCATCATGGCGTTCCAGGGGCGAATACGGCCCATGACGCTGGCTTCGCTGCTGTCTTCATTCTCGAAGTTGTACGAAAAATCCCATTCCTCAGCCAGGTACTTGCACAGCAAGCGACCGGCATTGATGTGCAGCGCTTCGGACATTTCGCTGCGGTGATCGGAAATGTTCGGCAGCACACAAATGCCGCTGGTGAAGATCGGCTCGAACACAAACGACCGGCCGCGCTTGCTGTCGTTTTCGTCGGTAGGCCGGGTGTCGAAGGTTTTGTTCATGTACGAGAATTGCTGCGCCAGGCCGAACTCAGAGGCCATGCCCGAACCTGTACCGCCGCCCGCACTGAAGATGTAGAAGTACAGCCGTGACTGGTTGGCCTTGATGCCGCACGAGTCGATCAGGTACGAGTGGATCAGCTTCCAGTCGGCGCTGGAGAATTGGCTGGTGTCCTTGTTCAGGATGATCTTGGCCAGGTACTGGCCGAGGATCGGTGCATTACCGGCGCCTCCCGCATGGACTTCAGACAAATCCATGATTTTCATTTTGCTGTAGTCGTTGATGAACCCGCTTTTCTCGCCCTTGCGTGAGAAGCGGATACGGCCCGCGATGTCCTTGTCCAGATCACCGAGCATGACCAACGGCTCAACCAGGAAAACCGGTTTGCTGGCTTTGTTATGCACCAGCCGCAGATTGTTACGGATCCAGTGCACCGGGCTGTAGCGCTTGTCGTCACGCAGCCGGTCTTCGTTTTCGAACTGATTGAGGTAGAACTTGCGCGCGTTGTAGACCAGCTCGGCTACGTCCAGGGCGATGTTCGAGCCGCAACGGCCCAGACCGATCAGGCATACCGACGGGAACTGCTGTTCGCTGCGCAGGGCGCTTTCTTCAATGTGCATTAAAGGTGAAGGCGGGAAGACTGTGTCGCGCAGCCCGTCGAGATTATCCAGGATCCGGTCGGTATCGGTTTCCGTGAAGTACATGTACTGCTGAGCGGGAATTGGCTTGGGTCGATAGTAGGTGCCGGGCACGCCGTCTGCCTTTTGGGCAACGGCTGCACTCAATGGTCCGGATATCGCGCCAGCAGAATCGTTTTTATTGGTCATCGTGCGCCATTTGCCTGAAGGAGGCAGCGATGCGGTAAGCGTCATCGCGCCATCACGGAAAGAGAGGTTACGACTTTGCAGTGCACTTTTTTCAGGGGCGATAGAGGCAAACCCCAGCAATGACTAAGGCACGCCCTGTCTGGTTCTGTAATGGATCGGCGGAGTCAGGGAAATCTTTAATCTTTCGGATCGGTGGATTGAACCTGGGTTATTTGCTGTTGTCCTGTGCGTCAGCGCGAACCTTCGATGCCTGGATATTTGCCTGGCGAATGTTTACAGACAGCCGTTGATAAGCGTTCTAGATTTAAAGGCGCTGTCTTCGAATAACAATAAAAAGGGAGCTTCACCATGAGCAGCAGTTCGCAGCCTCTTTCCCCGCAGGCATCCAACGCCTGGCGCGTCTTGTTTCTGCTGTTTCTGGCTAACCTGTTCAATTTTTTCGACCGCACCATCCCGGCAATCATCATCGAGCCGATCCGCAAGGAATGGCATTTGAGCGATTTTCAGCTGGGCATCATTGGTACGGCGTTCACGCTGGTGTATGCCATCGCCGGGCTGCCGTTGGGGCGCATCGCGGATACCGGATCGCGCAAAAAGCTCATGGGCTGGGGGTTGGCGGTCTGGAGCGGGCTGACGGCGGTAAACGGACTGGCCGGCAGCTTCTGGACGTTTCTGCTGGTGCGCATGGGCGTGGGGATTGGCGAGGCCAGTTATGCGCCAGCGGCCAACTCCCTGATTGGCGACCTGTTCCCGGCCCATCGACGGGCGCGAGCCATGGGCATTTTCATGCTGGGCCTGCCGTTGGGGCTGCTGCTGGCGTTTTTCACCATTGGGGCGATGGTCAAGGCGTTCGACAGCTGGCGCGCGCCGTTCTTCATTGCGGCGGTGCCGGGTCTGGTGCTGGCGGTGTTCATGTTTTTCATTCGCGAACCCAAGCGCGGTGCTGCCGAAAGCGTGCGGATGTCCGAGGCGAAAATCGACAAGCCGATTCGTCGGGTGCTGGCGATCCCGACGTTTGGCTGGCTGGTGCTGGCCGGATTGACCTTCAACTTCGCCACTTACGCGTGCAACTCGTTCATGGTGCCGATGCTGCAGCGCTATTTCCTGTTGCCGTTGCAGGAAGCGGCGGTCGCCACCGGGATCATCGTTGGGGTTACAGGGCTGGTAGGGCTGACCGCTGGCGGCTGGGTCGCTGACAAGCTGCATCAGCGTTTTGCCAATGGGCGCTTGATGTTCGCTGCCGTGAGCATGCTGGTGGCGACGCTGGCCACAGGTTATGCCTTGCACGCGGGACGAATCGAAATCGGTGTGTTTGTCGCCGTGTTCGGCCTGGGCTGGTTGTTCGCTTACAACTTTTATACCTGCGTCTACACCGCGATTCAGGATGTCGTTGAACCCCGTTTGCGCGCGACGGCCATGGCGTTGTTTTTTGCCGGTTTGTATCTGCTGGGCGGCGGTTTAGGGCCGGTAGTGGTGGGGTTGCTGTCGGATCATTTTGCCCATTCAGCAATGGCCGCTGCCGGCGCCCTGGAAATGGCCGAGGCGTTCAAGGCGGTTGGTTTGCATGACGCCATGTACCTGATCCCGGTGGCGTTGTTCATGACCTTGCTGTTTCTGCATCAGGCCTCGCGGTGCTTTAGCCGCGATGCGCAGAAGATGAAAGTGGGGATGGCGGCGGATGAGCCAGCGGAGATTGGAGCGGGGAAGGCGTCGGTTGCCTGAACGCACTGGGGTTGGAGCGAGGCTTGCCCGCGAAGGCGGCACCTGGGAGGTCTAGGTGCGCCGGTTCTTCGCGGGCAAGCCTCGCTCCAGCGGAGAGGCCTGCTTCTATTCGATCAACCCGCCACCAGCACCCGAATCGCTTCCAGGCGCAGCGCGGCTTTATCCAGCATCGCCAGGCCTTGCTCGCGTTGCGCGCGCAGGGCGACCAGTTCGCTGTCGCGCACTGTTGGATTGACGGCTTGCAGGGCAGTGAGACGCGCCAGTTCCTCGTCGGTATCGGCAGCCAGGCGACGCTGCGCCTCGGCCACGCGCTCGGCGTGTTTCGGTGCGATCCGGGCTTCGCCGGCATTGATCTGCGGGTTGAGTACGTCGCGCTGGGCCTGGATGAACTTGTTGGCGCTGGCACGCGGCACGCTTTCCAGCTGTTCATTCAGGGTCACGAACGACACGCGGCCCGACAGATCATTGCCGTTGGCATCCAGCAGGCAGCGCAAGGCGGCCGGTGGCAGGTAACGGCCCAGTTGCAGCGAGCGCGGCGCAACCACTTCGCTGACGTAGAGCAGTTCCAGCAGGACGGTGCCCGGCTTGAGCGCCTTGTTCTTGATCAGCGCCACGGCGGTGTTGCCCATCGAACCGGACAGCACCAGATCCATGCCGCCTTGAACCATCGGGTGTTCCCAGGTGATGAACTGCATGTCTTCACGAGACAGCGCCTGATTGCGGTCGTAAGTGATGGTCACGCCTTCGTCGTCGCCCAGCGGGAAGCTGGCGTCGAGCATTTTCTCGCTTGGCTTGAGGATCAGGGCGTTTTCCGAATGGTCTTCGCTGTCGATGCCGAACGCATTGAACAGGGTTTCCATGTAGATCGGCAGGGTGAACTGATCGTCCTGCTCAAGAATCGCCTCGACCAGCGCCTCGCCTTCGCCCGCACCACCGGAATTGAGCTCCAGCAAGCGGTCGCGACCGGTGTGCAGTTCACTTTCCAGGCGTACGCGCTCGGCGCGGGCTTCGTCGATCAACGCCTGCCATTCGTCGTCATCGCCGCTTTCCAGCAACGGCAACAGGCGCGGGCCAAACTGATGTTGCAAGGCGTTGCCGGTCGGACAGGTGTTGAGGAAGGCGTTGAGCGCTTCGTGATACCACTGGAACAGGCGCGCTTGCGGGCTGGTTTCCAGGAACGGCACGTGCAGCTCGATGGTGTGTTTCTGGCCGATCCGGTCCAGACGACCGATACGTTGTTCCAGCAAGTCCGGGTGCGCGGGCAGATCGAACAGCACCAGATGATGCGAGAACTGGAAGTTGCGGCCTTCGCTGCCGATTTCCGAACAGATCAACACCTGGGCGCCGAATTCTTCATCCGCGAAATACGCCGCAGCACGGTCGCGTTCGAGGATGTTCATGCCTTCATGGAACACCGTGGCCGGGATGCCGGAGCGCACGCGCAAGGCGTCTTCCAGATCCATCGCGGTTTCGGCGTGGGCGCAGATCACCAATACCTTGACGCGCTTGAGCATTTTCAGCGTGTCGATCAGCCAGTCGACGCGCGGGTCAAAGCGCCACCAGCGTTCTTCTTCGCTGATGTCCGGTTGTGCCTGGAAGCTGACTTCCGGATACAGATCAGCGTGTTCACCCAGCGGCAGTTCAAGGTATTCGGCCGGGCAGGGCAGCGGATACTGATGCAGCTTGCGCTCCGGGAAGCCTTGCACGGCGGCCCGCGTGTTGCGAAACAGCACGCGGCCTGTGCCGTGACGATCGAGCAATTCGCGGATCAGGCGCGCGCTGGCTTCGGTGTCGCCATCGTTGACGGCGGCCAGCAATGCTTCGCCTTCGCTGCCGAGGAAACCGTGAATGGTCTTGTGCGCTTTGGGTGACAGGCGACCCTTGTCGAGCAATTCCTGCACCGCTTCGGCAACCGGGCGATAGTTTTCGCTCTCGGCGCGGAAGGCGTGCAGATCGTGAAAACGGTTTGGATCAAGCAGGCGCAGGCGCGCAAAGTGGCTGTCCTGACCCAATTGTTCCGGGGTCGCGGTCAGCAGCAACACGCCGGGAATGACTTCGGCCAGCTGCTCGACCAGGGAGTACTCGGGGCTGGCCTTTTCTTCGTGCCAGACCAGGTGGTGAGCCTCGTCGACCACCATCAAGTCCCAGCCAGCGGCAAACAGCGCGTCCTGGGCTTTCTCGTCTTCGACCAGCCATTCCAGCGCTACCAGCGCCAATTGGGTGTCTTCGAACGGGTTGCTGGCATCGCTTTCGATGAAACGCTCGGAATCGAACAGTGCAACCTGCAGGTTGAAACGGCGGCGCATTTCCACCAGCCATTGGTGTTGCAGGTTTTCCGGGACCAGAATCAACACGCGATTGGCACGACCGGACAGCAACTGGCGGTGGATGACCAGACCGGCTTCGATGGTCTTGCCCAGACCGACTTCGTCAGCCAGCAAAACCCGTGGCGCGATACGGTCAGCAACTTCGCGGGCAATGTGTAGTTGGTGAGCGATAGGTTGCGCACGCACGCCACCCAAGCCCCACAAGGAGGATTGCAACTGGCGGCTGGTGTGTTCCAGCGTGTGGTAACGCAGGGAAAACCATGCCAGCGGGTCGATCTGCCCGGCGAACAGGCGGTCGGTGGCCAGGCGGAACTGAATGAAGTTCGACAGCTGGGTTTCCGGCAGGGTGACCGGTTCGTTCTGCGCGTTGAGCCCGTGATAGACCAGCAGGCCGTCGACGTCGTCGACTTCGCGCACGGTCATCTTCCAGTTTTCGAAGTGGGTGATCACGTCGCCGGGAGAGAAGCGCACGCGGGTCAGCGGTGCGTTACGCAAAGCGTATTGACGCGTGTCGCCAGTGGCCGGATAGAGCACGGTCAACAAGCGGCCGTCCTGTGCCAGAACGGTGCCTAAACCCAGCTCGGCTTCGCTGTCGCTAATCCAGCGTTGCCCCGGTTGATACTGCTGCGCCATGCTGCCTGTCTCCCGCCGTGAAAAAGCCGACTATCTTAACGGAACACGCTGCCCAGGCCAAAGGCGGAGTGAACTTTCAACGTTATTTCTCCTGTATTTCCGGCCAAAACTGCGTTTTGCGGCACTAGTTGCAGCAAACATAGTCGAATCTTTCTCATTCAACGGTTCAAGTCGACGAAACGGCGGCCGACAATTACTCAATAGGAGATCAAATCATGCTGCAGCCGACGCTTCCCTTGAGTGTGGTGCCCGTGACTTCCCAGCTGGATGCGGCCAAACAGGTGCCGGATATCCCGCCTGTTACGCCCGTGCAGTCCAGCTCCGCCGAAACCTCGATCGACTTGCGCAATCATGACGCCGAACACAGCGCATTGTTGTTGCGTGAAGAGCAGCAGCGTCATCACGAGCAGCAAAAACGTCGTGAACAAGGTTCCGATGAGCCGGAGCATCTTGCGGTGCCTGGTCGCTCGCTGAATGCCGATAACACCGTGCCGGTGGTGCCGCTGATGGATGAAGCGCCGCGTCAGGGCATGTGGGTGGATGTCGAAGTCTGAGCGTGATTGCCGTGCCCGCCCGTGAGCGCTGTGCTGGTCATGGCTCATGGGATTGCGCATTATTAGCCTCACTTCCATGCGTTCGAGAGTGCAGGCCATGAGCGGAGACGAAAAACTGATCGACCTGGGCGCCGAACGGGCCAAGCGGGTACATGATCTGAACGACAAGCGATTGAACGAAGTGCGCAACGCCTTCGAGCAAGCCATGCCCTTGAGTGCGGGCAGGAAAAAGTCGAAGAACAAGCCGAAAAAACGCTGAATCTCCCCATTTCCGTTGACCCAGATCAGTTATCCACACGCTTGGTGATCGAGCGTGTGACGCTATTGATTTGGGTCAATTTCCATCGCCGCTGCTGTGGGTAATCTTGCTCCATCGAACAGGGACAGAGCAGGAGGCGCGGTTATGTTTTTCGACAATGTGGTTGTGGCCGGTGTCGTTACCGTTGGCCTGATGCTGGTGTTCTTCGCAGGCTTTGGACTATTTATCTGGAAGGACTCGCAAAAGCGCAAGTGAGGCTGAGGCCTTCTATAACAAGAGCACGCAAGGCATTTTGGGCGACTTCGGTCGCCCTTTTTTTTGTGGTGGCTAATTACATGTGTGGGAGCGAGCTTGCTCGCGAATCAGCCGCCTCAGTGGACCAAATCCACCGCGTCATCGTTCTTCGCGGGCAAGCCTCGCTCCTACAAGTTTTTGCCCATCAACCAATGCTGATCACCGGCAATTCAGTCAGGGTCACGGTCTGCTGTTTACGCGGGGCGATGATTTCTGCTTCGCCATCGACCACCAGTTCCTCGCGTTGATTGAAAACACGGGTGGCGATGCGTACGCGGAATTTCGGCATTTTTTCGAGGATTTCCAGGCGTACCGTCAGGGTGTCGCCCAGTTTTACCGGCTTCTGGAACGTCATCTGTTGGCCCACATAAATGGTGCCCGGCCCAGGCAGCTCGCAGGCGACGGCAGCGCTGATCAGTGCGCCGCTGAACATGCCGTGGGCGATGCGTTCCTTGAACATGGTCTGCGCAGCGTATTCGGCATCCAGGTGTACCGGGTTGTGATCGCCGGACATCGCGGCGAACAGCTGGATGTCGCGCTCTTCAACAGTCTTGCTGTAACTGGCGGTCTGGCCGACTTCAAGGGCTTCGTAAGGGGTGTTGGTAACCTGAGTCATGGGTGATCCTGAATATTGAAAAGAGGCCTGGCGATGACGGGCAACAGTGGCGTGGTCATTCTGCCCGACGCGGTCTTGGCTGCCGCAGTGTCTGCTCCAGCCAGTCGAGTACATCCCCCGTGACTTCATCGCGATTGGTTTCGTTGAACAGCTCATGCCGCGCCTGCGGATAGATCTTCATTTGTAACATTTGATGACCTGTCTCGGCCAATGCGTCGGCAAGATTGTTGAGACGCTTGCCTTCGCTCACCGGATCACATTCCCCGCCAATTATCAGCAACGGCAGGCTGGGATCGATCTGTTTCAGGTTCGACGGCTTGCTGATCTGCTGCAGGCCACCGAGCAGGTCCAGCCAGAATTGGTTGGTGCAACGAAAGCCGCACAGCGGGTCGCTGATGTACTGGTCGACTTCCTGGGCGTCCCGGCTCAGCCAGTCGAAGCGCGTGCGCGCCGGCTTGAACGCGTTATTGAACGAGCCGAATGACAGCCATTCGATAAGGCGACTGCGCCCGGTCGGGCCTTGCCGCCAGCGTTCCAGGCGGGCGATGGTGCTGGCGCTGCGGTACAGGGACACCGGCTGAAAATTCGAACCGCTGAGTATCGCGCCTTGCAAACTGGCACCGTGATGCAGCAGCCAGGCCTGCGCTATATAGCTGCCCATGCTGTGACCCAGAAGGAATACCGGTGTATCGGGGTGGCGTTGGCCAATGGACTGATTCAGGCTCGCCAGGTCATCCACGACTTTGCTCCAGCCGTCTTCATGGCCGAAATGGCCCAGCATGCCCTGGGCGGCGGTTTTGCCGTGGCCGCGCTGGTCGTGGGCATACAGTGCAAATCCCGCCTCGCACAGCGCCGCGCCCAGACGAGCATATCGCCCGCTGTGTTCGGCCATGCCATGAGACACCATGACCACCGCCCTTGGTGCAAGCGGCGGCAGCCAGGCATTGACGTACAGACGAGTGTGATCGCTGGCGTCAAGCCAAAAGACTTCGCGTTTCATGACGTCTCCTTTTGCCCGAATCTGCTGATATTCCGGCTCTGTGCATGAAGTGTATAGCCGATGTTCGATTGCAGCCGATTGCAACCCGGTCAGCACTGAGATTCACGCCGATGATGACGCAGTGGCCGGTATTTGCCTTCCTGGCGATTGCTGCTAACGTCCGCCAAGCCCCGCGTTACAGCAGCGGGCCAGACACTCTCAGGTAAGAGGACAATAACAATGCAACCTGATTTCTGGAATGACAAACGCCCGGCGGGCGTACTCCCTGAGGTGGATCTACACGCCTACAAGTCGGTCATCGAAGTGTTCGAGCGCAGTTGCCGAAAATTCGCCGATCGCCCGGCGTTCAGCAATATGGGCGTCACGCTGACGTATGCCGAACTGGACCGGCATTCGGCGGCATTCGCTGCATTCCTCCAGCAACACACCGAACTCAAGCCTGGCGACCGCATCGCCGTGCAAATGCCCAACCTGCTGCAATACCCGATCGCCGTGTTTGGCGCCTTGCGCGCCGGCCTTATCGTGGTCAACACCAATCCGTTGTACACCGCGCGGGAGATGCGTCACCAGTTCAAGGACTCCGGCGCCCGGGCACTGGTTTATCTGAATCTGTTCGGCAAACTGGTCCAGGAAGTGCTGCCCGACACCGAGATTCAGTACCTGATTGAAGTGAAGATGGGTGATATGCAATCAGCGGCCAAGGGCTGGCTGGTCAATATGATTGTCGACAAGGTCAAGAAACTGGTCCCGGCCTACGACTTGCCCCAGGCCACGCCTTTCAAAAGCGCGCTGCATCTGGGCCGCGGTCATCACCTGCAACCGGTGACTCTCGGGCTTGAAGATATCGCGGTTCTGCAATACACAGGCGGCACAACGGGCCTGGCCAAGGGCGCGATGCTCAGCCATGGCAATCTGGTGGCGAACATGCAGCAGGTCTACGCCTGCATGCTGCAACACGGCGACGACGGCAGCCCGGTGTTCCGCGAGGGCAAGGAGATCATGATCGCGCCGCTGCCGCTTTATCATATCTATGCCTTCACCGCGAACTGCATGTGCATGATGGTCAGCGGCAACCACAACATCCTGATTACCAACCCACGAGACATCGGTGGCTTCATCAAGGAGCTGGGCAAATGGCGTTTTTCGGCCATGATCGGCCTCAATACGCTGTTCGTGGCCTTGATGAATCATCCGGATTTCAAATCCCTGGATTTCTCCAGCCTGAAAAGCACCAACTCCGGTGGCACGGCCCTGGTCAAGTCCACCGCCGAGCGCTGGGAGCAGCTCACCGGTTGCCGCATTGTTGAAGGCTATGGGCTGACCGAGACGTCTCCGGTGGCCAGCGCCAATCCTTACGGAGCCAGCGCACGTCTCGGTACTGTAGGAATTCCGATGCCGAGTACGGCGATGAAAGTCATTGATGATGACGGCAACGAGTTGCCGCTGGGCGAGCGCGGCGAACTGTGTATAAAAGGCCCGCAAGTGATGGTCGGCTACTGGAAGCGCCCGGACGCCACCGCCGAGGCCATCGACGCCGAAGGCTGGTTCAAGACCGGTGACGTCGCCGTCATTGATGCCGACGGTTTCATCAGCATCGTCGACCGCAAGAAAGACCTGATCATCGTTTCCGGTTTCAATGTCTATCCGAATGAAATCGAAGACGTGGTCATGAGCCATCCCGGCGTTGCCAACTGCGCCGTCATCGGCGTCCCTGACGAGCGCTCCGGGGAAGCGGTGAAGCTGTTCGTGGTGCCTCGCGAAGGCGGCGTCACCGTCGAAGAGCTGAAGACATTCTGCAAGGAAAACTTTACCGCTTACAAAGTGCCGAAACACATCGTATTGCGCGAGTCGCTGCCAATGACCCCGGTGGGCAAGATTCTGCGGCGGGAGTTGCGGGATACTGCGTAATAAGTTGTCGATGCTTAACACAACGAATTGAACACATTTCGTAGAGGCCAGTTGACGGTTCTGGACCGGCCTTTTCAGGCAGATTCGCGACAAATAGTATGATTGCTCTAAATGTGACTACTAGATAATCATGAGTCACTTTAGTGACTGTAGAGGCCTCTGTTGGCTCTATGCGACCCTCGGCAAAGCTGCTACTCTCGGCGCGCTTTTCGACCAGTCCGTAAGTCAAAAGCGTGAACCGCAAAATTCCAAAACACAAGAAAATCACCGCGATCAAGCGGTGTGAAGAATTCGCTGTCGCTGAGGAGCCGGCTTCCATGATCGAAAATTTCTGGAAGGACAAGTACCCGTCCGGCATTGCTGCCGATATCAATCCAGACGAGTATCCCAACGTCCAGGCGGTATTGAAGCAGTCTTGCCAGCGTTTCGCCAATAAACCGGCCTTCAGCAACCTGGGCAAGACGCTTACGTACGGTGAGCTGTACGAATTGTCCGGTGCCTTCGCTGCCTGGATTCAGCAACACACGGACCTGCAACCCGGCGACCGCATCGCCGTGCAGCTGCCCAACGTGTTGCAGTACCCGATTGCCGTATTCGGTGCCATTCGCGCCGGACTGATCGTGGTCAACACCAACCCGCTGTACACCGCGCGGGAAATGGAACACCAATTCAACGACTCCGGCGCCAAGGCCCTGGTGTGCCTGGCGAACATGGCGCACCTGGCGGAGAAGGTCGTGCCCAAGACTCAGGTCAAGCACGTCATCGTCACCGAAGTGGCCGACATGCTGCCGCCCCTCAAGCGCCTGCTGATCAACAGCGTCATCAAATACGTGAAGAAGATGGTCCCGGCGTATCACCTGCCCAAGGCCGTCAAGTTCAATGAAGTGCTGAGCAAAGGTCGCGGGCAGCCGGTCAACGATGCGTCGCCTGCCGCCAATGACGTCGCAGTGCTGCAATACACCGGCGGCACCACGGGCGTCGCCAAGGGCGCGATGCTGACCCACCGCAACCTGATCGCCAACATGTTGCAGTGCAAGGCGTTGATGGGCTCCAACCTTAATGAAGGTTGCGAGATCCTCATCACGCCGTTACCGCTGTATCACATTTACGCCTTCACCTTTCACTGCATGTCGATGATGCTGATCGGCAACCACAACATCCTGATCAGCAACCCGCGCGACCTGTCGGCGATGGTCAAGGAACTGTCGAAGTGGAAGTTCAGCGGCTTCGTCGGCCTCAACACGCTGTTCGTGGCGCTGTGCAATAACCAGGAATTCCGCAACCTGGATTTCTCGGCCCTGAAAGTCACCCTGTCCGGCGGCATGGCGCTGCAACTCGCGGCTGCCGAACGCTGGAAAGAAGTGACCGGCTGCGCTATCTGCGAAGGCTACGGCATGACGGAAACCAGCCCGGTGGCCACGGTCAATCCAATCCAGAAGAACCACGTCGGCACCATCGGCATTCCAGTGCCTTCGACCCTGTGCAAAGTCATCGACGACGCGGGCGTTGAACAGCCGCTGGGCGAAATTGGCGAGCTGTGCATCAAGGGCCCGCAGGTCATGAAAGGCTACTGGCAGCGTCAGGACGCCACCGATGAAATGCTCGACGCCGAAGGCTGGCTCAAGACCGGCGACATTGCGATCATTCAGCCCGATGGCTACCTGCGTATTGTCGACCGCAAGAAAGACATGATTCTGATCTCCGGATTCAACGTCTATCCCAACGAACTGGAGGACGTGCTGGCGACCTTGCCCGGCGTGCTGCAATGCGCAGCCATCGGCGTTCCGGACGAGAAATCCGGCGAGGCGATCAAGGTCTTCGTGGTGGTCAAACCCGGCGTGACCCTGACCAAGGACCAGGTCATGGAACACATGCGCGCCAACCTGACCGGCTACAAAGTCCCGCGCAGCGTGGAATTCCGCGACGCACTGCCCACCACCAACGTCGGCAAGATCCTGCGCCGCGAATTGCGTGATGGGGAATTGAAGAAGTTGGGGTTGAAGAAGTAAACATACGCCGCGGTCCAGGCCTCGCGCAGTGCGCTGGCCTGGTTTCTCAGTCCGGCCGCCTCCCCTTGGCCAAGTCGTAAATTGCTCCTCGTTCGCGCTTACCCACAGCGACCACTGTTACGACCACTCGGTCATCTTCAACTCTATAAACAAGTCGATATCCCGCACTGCGAAGCTTGATCTTGTAGTGGTCTGGCATGCCGTGCAGAGCATCGCTTGCAACCCTGGGTAACCCAAGCCGCTCTTTAAGTTTTTTCTTGAGTTGATCGCGAATGGTATGTCCCAGCTTGTCCCACTCCTTCATTGCCGACGGCAGGAATTCGAGTTTAAAGGGCATCTATATCTACCGGTATTGGCGTCTCGTGCTGGCGTGACTTGATCAGATCCGCCAGATCGAGATCATCAAGGCGCTCCATCATTGCTTCAAAAACCTCAGCAGGAACCATGTAACCCATTACCTTGTTATGGTTGAGTACAGCAACGGGTAAACCGTGTGCGCCACTCAATACCGCAGAAGGATTTTTTTTCAGTTCCGATACACTGACAGCCATATCAGCAAGAATATTTTGCATAATTTGATACTCCAGTTTGGGCGTTATTTTGGTCTTTTTAGGGGAGCCATGCAACCAGAAAGGCTATCTCCGATTTCAGCCGCCGCCATCTGCGCTTGAGCCTAAACGCAGACAATCGTCACGACCGGCCTCAATCTGCGACAATCCCCGCTTTTGCACCCTTCAGAAGACCCTGCGCACCTGATGACCGATCAAACGCCTTCTATCGACCAACTGCTGAAAAACCTCGACCACGCGATGATCAGCGAACGGCATCGTTTGCGGCGCCAGTTGCACGAGCTGCGCAAGAAGCCCGATGAGGCGAAGCTGGCGCAGTGGGTGGCGAAGGTGCAAGCCTCGTTTGCCCAGGTGACGGCGCGGCGTGACAGCGTGCCGGTGATTCGTTACGACGACAGCCTGCCGATTGCCGCCAAGCGCGATGAAATCAAGGCCGCGCTGCTCAAGCATCAGGTGCTGATCATTGCGGGTGAAACCGGGTCGGGGAAAACCACGCAGTTGCCGAAAATCTGCCTGGAAATCGGTCGCGGGCAACACGGTCTGATCGGTCACACCCAGCCCCGTCGTATTGCGGCGCGCAGCGTTGCCAGCCGGGTTGCCGAAGAACTGGGTACGCCATTGGGTGCGCTGGTGGGTTATCAGGTTCGTTTCGAAGATCAGAGCGACAGCAACACGCTGATCAAGCTGATGACCGACGGCATCCTGCTCGCGGAAACCCAGCACGACCGGTTTCTGGAGCGCTACGACACGATCATCGTCGACGAAGCTCACGAACGCAGCCTGAACATCGACTTCCTGCTTGGTTATCTGAAAACCCTGCTGCCGCGTCGCCCGGACCTGAAAGTCATCATCACCTCCGCGACCATCGACTTGCAGCGCTTCTCCGAGCACTTCGACGACGCACCCATTGTCGAAGTGTCCGGTCGGACTTTCCCGGTTGACCTCTGGTATCGCCCGCTGACGTCCGAACAGGACGAGGAGGGCAACAGCGTCGAAGAAGACCTGACCGTGGATCAGGCGATTCTGGCCGTGATCGACGAACTGGAAGCTTTCGAGCGCAGTGAACGCAAGAGTCCTGGCGATGTGCTGGTGTTCCTGCCCGGCGAGCGGGAAATCCGTGACGCGGCGGAAATGCTGCGCAAGGCGCAACTCCGGCACACGGAAATCCTGCCGCTGTACGCGCGTCTGTCACCGGCCGAGCAGCAGCGGATTTTCCAGTCGCATCCAGGACGCCGCGTGGTGTTGGCGACCAACGTCGCGGAAACGTCGCTCACCGTGCCGGGTATTCGCTATGTGATCGACACCGGTACTGCGCGGATCAGCCGCTACAGCTACCGCGCCAAAGTGCAGCGTCTGCCGATTGAAGCGGTTTCCCAGGCCAGCGCCAACCAGCGCAAAGGTCGTTGCGGCCGGGTCGAGCCGGGGCTGTGCGTGCGGCTGTACAGCGAAGAAGATTTCAACGGGCGGCCGGAATTTACCGATCCGGAAATCCTGCGCACCAACCTGGCGGCGGTCATCCTGCAGATGCTGCACCTGCGTCTGGGTGAGATCACCGATTTTCCGTTTATCGAACCGCCGGATGGCAAGGCCATCAGCGACGGCTTCAACCTGTTGCAGGAACTCTCGGCGGTCAATCGCGAGAACCAGCTGACGCCGTTGGGCCGCCAATTGGCGCGCTTGCCGGTGGACCCGCGCATGGGTCGCATGTTGCTCGAAGCGGCGAAGCAGGGCAGCTTGCAGGAAGTGTTGATCGTGGCGAGCGCCATGTCTGTGCAGGACGTGCGCGAGCGTCCGCCGGAGCGCCAACAGGCGGCGGATCAGGCTCATGCGCAATGGAAAGACGCGGACTCGGATTTCGCCGGGCTGGTCAATCTGTGGCGTGGCTTTGAAGAACAACGCCAGGCGTTGACCGCCAGCCCGTTGCGCAACTGGTGTCGGCGCAACTTCCTCAACTACCTGCGTCTGCGCGAATGGCGCGATTCCCATCGGCAACTGAGCCTGATCTGTCGCGACCTGCAACTGACGGTGAATAAAGAGCCGGCCGACTTCCCGAAGTTTCACAAAGCGATTCTTTCCGGTCTGCTCAGTCAGGTCGGTCAGAAGGCTGATGAAGGGGATTATCTGGGCGCGCGGCAACGACGCTTCTGGATTCACCCGTCGTCCGGCCTGGGCAAGAAGCGTCCGCAATGGCTGATGGCGGCGGAGCTGGTGGAAACCACCAAGCTGTATGCGCGAATGGTCGCCAAGATCGACTCCGACTGGATCGAGCCGCTGGCCGGGCATTTGATCAAGAAGAACCACTTTGAACCGCATTGGGAAAAGAAGCGCGGGCAGGTCGTGGCGTTCGAGCAGATCACCCTGTTCGGCCTGATCGTGGTGGGTCGTCGGCCGGTGCATTACGGCCCCATCGATCCGGTAGTGTCGCGCGAGCTGTTCATTCGTGAAGGTCTGGTGCGGGGCGAAATCCAGTCCCGGGCCAAGTGCCTGACCGCCAACACCAAACTGCTGGAAACCCTCGACGAGCTGGAAGCCAAGGCGCGCCGTCGCGATATCCTGGCCGACGAAGACACGCTGTACAGTTTTTACGAAGCGCGCATTCCCGCCGAGATCCACCAGACCGCGACGTTCGACAGCTGGTACAAGACCGAAAGCCAGAAGAACCCGCAGTTGTTGATCATGCGCGAGGAAGACGTGCTGGCCCGTGAAGCCAGTGAAGTCACTGCCGCGTATTATCCGGACACCTTGCGCCTGGGCGATCTGACCCTGGCGCTGACTTATCACTTCGAGCCTAACCATCCCCGCGATGGCGTGACGCTGCGGGTGCCCGCGCCGTTGCTGCTGTCGCTGCCCGCCGAGCGCCTGGAATGGCTGGTGCCTGGCCTGCTGGAAACCAAATGCATTGCGCTGGTGCGTAACCTGCCCAAGGCGATTCGCAAGAACTTCGTCCCGGTCCCTGACTTCATCAAGGCCGCCTTGCAGCGCATGACGTTCGGCGAAGGTTCGCTCCCGCAAGCGCTGGGCCGTGAACTGTTGCGTATGACCGGCGCCCGGGTGACTGATGAAGCCTGGGCCGAAGCGGCGCAGCAGCTGGAAAATCATCTGAAGATGAATCTGGAAATTGTCGACGCCGAGGGCAAGTTCCTCGGTGAAGGACGTGATCTGGATGAGCTGACCGCACGGTTTGCGCAAGCCAGCCAGGCCGCATTGGCCGTGCCGCAAACTGCGAAAAGCCAGCAGCCGGTGGAAGCGAAAGTCTTCGCGCCGGTCGCCGAGAAAACCCAGCAGAACATCGCCGGGCTGTCCATGACGGTGTATCCGGCATTGGTCGAGGAATCGGGTACGGTCAAGGAAGGACGTTTCTCGACGCCGGCCGAAGCCGAGTATCAGCATCGCCGCGCCTTGCAGCGCTTGTTGTTGCAGCAACTGGCCGAACCGGCCAAGTTCCTGCGTAGCAAACTGCCAGGGCAAACCGAGCTGGCGTTGCTGCATCGCGAGTTGGGGCGCATCGATGCGCTGGTCGAAGACATCCTGTTGGCCAGCCTCGACAGCTGCATTCTGGAAGGCGAAACCAGCCTGCCTCGCGATGGTGCCGGACTGCTGGCGTTGGCCGAACGCAAGCGTGGCGGCTGGACTGAGCATGCCGAGCGTCTGGCGAAGCTGACCCTGGAGATTCTCAAGCTCTGGCATGGCCTGCAAAAACGCTTCAAGGGCAAGATCGATCTGTCGCAGGCCGTGGCACTCAACGACATCAAGTCGCAGCTCAGCCATCTGGTCTATCCGGGCTTTGTTCGCGAAACCCCGGCGCAATGGCTCAAGGAATTGCCGCGCTATTTGAAAGCCATCGAAATGCGCCTGGAAAAACTCCCCGGCCAGGTCCAGAAGGATCGGGTCTGGAGCACTGAACTGGCGGGTCTCTGGGCGCAATATCAAGCCCGGGCCAGTAAGCACGCGCAAGAAGGCAAACGCGACGACGAACTGGTGGCCTATCGCTGGTGGCTGGAGGAATACCGGGTTTCGCTGTTTGCTCAGCAGTTGGGCACCAAAATGGCGGTTTCAGACAAGCGCCTGAGCAAGCAATGGAGTCTGGTGGAGGGGTGACTGGAAAGGGCACCTTTCACCGTTGGCGAGGCTTGCCCGCGAATCAGGCGCGTCGGTGACCCAGCTCTACCGCGTCATCATTCTTCGCGGGCAAGCCTCTCCAACGGGCGCCGGTGTTTGCTGCGCGACGAAGGATCTCCTACACGGTTTGCCGTCAATCACCCGCCCGGATAGCGCCAAAACCGAGCATTTATGGCACACTTCGCGACTTGAGCCCGATGCGTTGCCCGAATCTTTCTTGCGCCTTCGGCCGTTATTTTATGTAGGCATTGGTACGTTGGTTCCATAAGTGAGCCAACCGCCGTGCTCGAGCAGGTCGCTACCTGCATTGATCAATAAGAGAGGAACGACCGTGCACGACGTCGTCATCAGCGGCACAGGCCTGTACACCCCGGCCGACAGCATTTCAAACGAAGAGCTGGTGCAGTCTTTCAACACTTACGTGGCGCAGTTCAACAGCGAAAACGCCGACGCCATCGAGCGCGGCGAAGTGCAGGCACTGACCGAATCCAATGCGGCCTTCATCGAAAAAGCTTCCGGTATAAAAAGCCGCTTCGTGATGGACAAGGCAGGCATTCTTGATCCGCAGCGCATGAAGCCGCGTCTACCCGAGCGCTCCAATGACGAGTGGTCAATCCTCTGCGAAATGGGTGTCGCCGCTGCCAAACAGGCGTTGCAGCGTGCCGGCAAGACCGCTGCTGACATCGATGGCGTGATCGTCGCCTGTTCCAATCTGCAACGCGCTTATCCAGCGATTTCCATCGAAATCCAGTCTGCACTTGGCGTTCAGGGTTTCGGCTACGACATGAATGTCGCCTGCTCTTCCGCCACCTTCGGTATTCAGGCTGCAAGCAATAGCGTGCAGTTGGGTCAGGCTCGGGCGTTGTTGGTGATCAGCCCGGAAATCTGCACCGCGCATTTGAATTTCCGCGACCGTGACAGCCATTTCATTTTTGGCGACGGTGCGACTGCCGTGGTGGTGGAGCGTGCTGATCTGGCTACTTCGGCCTATCAGTTCGATATCGTCAGCAGCAAACTGCTGACCTCGTTCTCCAACAACATTCGCAACAATTTCGGCTTCCTCAACCGTACCGCCGATGAAGGCGCGGATGCTGCGGACAAACTGTTCGTCCAGGAAGGCCGCAAGGTGTTCCGCGAGGTCTGTCCGATGGTCGCTGAACTGGTGGGCGGTCATCTTGAAGAAAACGGTTTGAATGCCAGCGACGTGCAACGCTTCTGGCTGCATCAGGCCAATCTCAGCATGAACCACCTGATCGTCAAAAAGCTGCTGGGCCGTGAAGCGACCATCGAAGAAGCGCCGGTGATTCTCGATACCTATGCCAATACCAGTTCGGCCGGCTCGGTGATTGCGTTTCACAGCTATCAGGATGACTTGCCCAAAGGCGCGCTGGGTGTACTCAGTTCGTTCGGTGCCGGTTATTCGATTGGCAGCGTTATCCTGCGCAAGCGCTGATCACAAGGCAGGCAACAGTACGGCACGTCTGCGTCTCACTCGGGTATTAGCCGGGTATGTCACTTTTGTGTGTCGGATAAATACCGTGAATGACTTCATTGTGAGTCATTCAAGGATTTGCCGATGTCTGCGACACCTATCCTCAGCGACAACCCCGCTATCCCCTTTGCCCCGGCAGGTTCCGTCGAGGCCGACGGTTCTGTGCCCTTCGGCACGGATCACGCCAATCTCGAGTTCCTTAAAACCGCGCTCCCGGAGTGGTACCGAAGTTCATCAAAAGCCATGCGCGAAGCATTGCGCGACAGTCAGTTGCTAAGCCAGCGCTCCCGCCGCGTTCTGGAGCCGATACGCAACCGACTGACCTCGATTGAGAGCTTCGCCACGCCATTGCTGGAACAGGCACTGTTTGACCGTTTCAAATTGCGGCTGGACGTCACCGCCAATCAATTGGTGACCATGGAAATCACTACGCTGCTGCTGGTACAAACACGCCAGCCAGTCAAACAGACGCTGCTGCACGCCGCCTTGCAGAATTTCGAAGCCGGTGAAACCACCGAAAGTGGCCTGGGACAAGGTGCCGCGCTGTTACCGGCTGACGGTTTGCAGGTGGAACTGATTTATGGCACCGGCCTGCTGCCCGATATTCCGCGCTTTCGCTATCGCTATAACGGCACGCTGGACATCAACCCCGAGCAGTTCGCCGAGCTGAGTCGCACGCTGGATCTGGGTGGCCAATACCAGACGCACCTGGACAGTGTGTTCAAGCCCGTCACGCTCGATGGGCAACCACCGGGTTCGGCAGCACA
>NZ_JAFCXH010000051.1:0-26307 GCF_049898225.1 Pseudomonas sp. DSP3-2-3
CTCAAGGAACAATGGTCGAGGAGAGCGACGGCGCTGGTCAGTTCACCTCAGTTGTTTTGAGGCCGAAGGTGATTCTGGCTCCGGGGTCTGCAATCGCAAAGGCTCAGACTCTGCACAAAATAGCCCATGAGAAATGCTTTATTGCTCGCTCGGTAAACTTTCCAGTCAGCCACGCACCCGAAATATCAATAATCCCACACGCCTAATTTGCTAGAGACGGTGTTCGTGTAGTCGGGCACCCCCTCATAGGTAGCGTATCTGCCCAGATGACATTGCCAAACGCTTACACATTTCTTTCGTCAGATTCAGTCCAACAGCGAGGCTTTCTTGAGCAGATCAGATAGCCCCTCAGGGACTAATTGGGAGGTGGCAGTGAAACTGGAGCTGTTATGCCACGTGGCTCTGAACGATGCACCGTCACTCTCACAGCCGTCTAGCCAAGGTTTCTCATAGACCGTTACGTCGTCAAATCTTGCATCGTAGATCTGGACTATCTCGTGTCCAGTCTTACCCTCGTAGATGAAAATACTTTCCAAGGTGCCAATCAATCGGACGTGGCTGATCGAAAGACCCAGCTCCTCCTGCACCTCTCGGGCGATGGCATCGATACTCCTTTCACCAAACTCAATACCTCCACCAACAGGTCGAAAAAGAGTCTGCCCTCCAGCAGCGTCATGGAACTGGTTGACCAATATTTTTCCGTGATGATGAAAGATGCAAAGAGCGAGTGGGCGAATGCGTGGCTCTGACACGAGTGAAACTCCCTTTAGATTGTCGAGCAGTCGGGACTGCCTCCCGGCCTAGGGCTAAGTAGCTATCAGATGGCGGAGCATAATACCCCATCTGTGAGCGTGAGATTTTACGTTGTCCAGGTTGTTTCCTCGGCTAACGCTTAAGAGCTTTTGGGTGCAAACACAAGTACGGCGGGCTTCACCGCATGTTGGAGCGGGAGCCTAAGTCGCACCGTATTTAAAGATCACCCGTTGATATCAAACCGGAATTCTCCGGGCATCGATTTTCGTCGCTCTCGTCGAACCTCGTCTCCCGTTGCCTTTCATGCTTGAGATTTGCCAGTACGTCGAAGAAGCAACGCTCACACAAATGCAGTTCGTAGCGCTCACCGTCGTAACTCGACCCGTAGCCCCAGTAGGCTCCGAATTCGCCGTACTCCAGTCCACGTCCTCCATTGGGGTGCTGCAGCAGATATCGCACATCACGTCGCTGACAACCTCTACCTCCTTTACACCTAAAATCTTCATCACTGATCTCCAATGGAAGCATCAGGTGACCAGTCCAAATGCTGCTCGCAGCGCACGCTCACCCAGCCTTCGCCCACCAGGCTGCCAGGCCGGCCGCACACGTCACACATAGTCAGCGACACCTCTGTTGCAAGGGCAATAGCCCCTTTGCAGAACGCGTCACCGCCGTTGACATAAACACGCAGCCCTCCCCACTTTTCTTTTATTTGGACAATCACCAGCTGGCGTGCATCAGGATGATCATCGACATAGTTTTGCAGCGTTCGACAAAGGGCGTTCAACAGCCCCGCCCATCCTGGATAGCATCGAATTTCCCGAAGATGTGGGCTCGCAAAAAGCTCAGGATAGCTTTGCCGCAACACTGGTAAGAGCTCGTCTTTCATATTTCACCTTTTCGATTAGGTGGTAATCCCGAACGGACTGATGAACGTGCGAATTGCCTCACTGGGTCGCCGTGGCTGATGGCATTTGCTTTCAAAAAAGCTGGGGACTTTCTTATTAGCTTTCAGTGAATACGGCGCCAGCTGAAGCATCGACAGGGTTCATCGGCCAATGGACAATACCGCCTTGGCAGAGCCTTTTATTCGCATTCCTTCGCCCAAAAGCACGTAAATTGTATTGACGCTTTCAAACAAAAAGCCCTTTGTCAGTGATCGCTGGAACGTGGGGCGCACCCAGTCGCCCGGCTGCCTTTTTCTAGCGCTATGCAAAACCACATCGCTCGCATAAACCGCAAAGGGTGAAAGCCCTTCGCTGGCCAAGGCCGCTTTGTATGCATCAACGACTTGTACTTCGATGAGCCGCCAATTTCTCACCAGGCAGAATCCTGGTGATTATGGAGCGTGCCTAGGAGACCATTCAGCAGATCCGACCACCCTTCATGGCATTGGATTTCTCGCACCTCTGAGTTGGTAAACGGTCGGGGACAGCTCTCGCGCAGATGCGGAAAAATGTCTTTGTGCATTTACCACCCGTCCGACCGGCTATTAGTCCAAAATTCAGGAAATGCCATCTGGTGAACTGTAGGTCTTCGATCAGTGAATGCGATCAAACCTGTCTAGCTCACAATTCTGGTGGTACCAGTGCGCGACCACAAAAACATCGCCTGACTGTGTAACCACAATTTCATATCCGTTACGTTGAAAGCGATGAGATATACGCGCGGTGCGCGAGGGTAATCCCTCGGGAAACCTTCCTCTGGGATCGCAGAACATAAGGCCGGTCATTCTTCGTTCTCGCACCATTGCGCACACCAAAAAACCTAAGACGTCGATGCCGGCAAGGGCATCTTGTGCATCAGTCACGACCTTCGGCAGCCGATGGAGGCGAACGTCGCCCAGCCGCGCTCCGAATGTTTTTATCCGGTACGATCCTTTTGTGCTGTCGCTCATGCCTCGACCTCGACCATGGAATTACCCTAGGGCGGCCACGGCTTCTAGGCTCGCGCGTGTGCGAAAGCCACGGCCTGCTAACACATAAACCGTATTGCGCGTTTCGAAATAGCAGCCTTCAAAACGAGTCTGGTAAGTGCTTCGAACCCAGCTCCCTGGCGGAAACCGCCTTTGGCTGTCTAGCTGGATGTCCACTGAATAAATGATGGTGGGAGCCATACCCAATTCTTTGGTCTTCGCAAGATCTTCCGGGGAAAGTTGGACGTCGATAATCATCCATTGCCGCACAATACAAAACGCCCTGCTCGGATAGTCTCTTTCAACTTGCGCCATCAGATCCTTGTCGTCTTGTTGTGCCCCCTGAACGACCACTGCAGGCCCATGTAAGAGATTAGAAACCTGTTCTAGCACCGCGTCAGTCATTCTATTTTTCACGCACGAAGTCATCTTTCAAACTCTCTTCAAGAATCGATACCATTTCGCTGAACCGCAGGTTACGCACCTCCCCTGCTTCAACAGCTTGTCTACTCGCGGCTACATAACGGCTGATGCAGGGACGCCCGAGCTGCACCCAAAAGCGATAAGATAGGTAGCCTTCGCAACTTCCCTGCAGACGCATGTGATCTAGCGCTGCTTTCAAGAACTCAGGTTCGTCAGGATCGATTTGGCGAGGTGAAATAGAGACTCCCACACCGTCGACCCGCAAACCTTTCAGGGCACAAATGCGTCGAGAAATTTCGAGATCCTCTGCAGAAAGGTGAGCACCCCGTGCGCCGAAAAGAAACCGTACAATCGCATCAATCAGGATTTTCATTTCAGTGCCAGGTACGATTCATATACAGATTTCCCTCGTTCGTTTGCGAGGGGTGCCAACTCACAATCACGTAACAGCTGCCGCTAAAAGTGCTCAGTACGCCATATCCCTTTTGGAAGGAAATACCACGGATAAGTGAGGTGTGAATGCTTGTGCCATCCTCAAATCGGCCTCTCCTATCGGCGTACACAATTCCCGCAAAAACCGGAGTGGACTCAATGACACACACGAGGTAGCCAGTAACGGCGAGGCCGAAGTCGATTGCCATTGCTGCTTTCACTTCCCGAGGCACTACCGACATATCTTCCCGCCTTGTTTTTTTCACCTGCGTATTAGCCTTCACTCCTCGTGCATATTGCTGCGGCACGGAGACTCAAGTTGATCGATCAGCCCAACTCGACGAAAAAGTTGGGGTTGAAGCCAGTGTCTTCGTTTGGATAACCCCTCGGATTCGATACAACCCGACACCTTCCGACCATAAGATCGGCACAAAAGTGGGTATGGCCATAAACCCAGAGATCTACATTTTCCATGAGGTGCCGCCAGTCGTTGGTGTAGGCAGCGTCTATATGTGCGGGGTAGGGGTCGATCTCGGGTTCAGGGAGCGGAGCGTGATGCGTTACAACAACCGTGCGCCCCAGAAAGGGCTTTTCGAGCTCCTGCGCTAACCATTGATGAGTCGCTTTTGATCGTTCGATCACATCGGATGGCCGGAGGTGTCTAAAGCTGTCTCCAATTCGAATCATTTTGAAATCGTTCATAACCCCCCACGCAGTTGAAGATGCTGCCATCACGTCGCCGGTTAAGGAAAAATCTGTCCACGCCGTAGCCACCAAAAAGCGTGTTTGCCTGCAAATGAAAACTTCATTTTCCAAGACGTGGACGTGCTGAGCGGCAGCCTCTTTCATCTTTCTCAGCGTGTGGTCGAGGTGTCCACCGTAAAACTCATGGTTGCCCAAGGCGTAGATTGTGGGCGTTGAAAATACGGTGTTCGCCCAAGCTATACCTCGCGCCTTCGTATGGATATCGCCTGCGAGGATGATTACGTCCGCCCCGACGTCAATAGGATCTAACGCCTCAAATTCGAGATGAAGGTCTGAATAGATCTGGATTTTCATACAGCTCGCATAGTCGATTACAAAGGTTATTGAAATGTTCCAATTGAATTTTCAGCCTACCGGCCGCCCCTGAGCTGCAAGGCCGGGAAGTAGTTCGATTTATCTATATATTGATAAGCTAATAGGACTCACAACGGTGACAGAACGATGGCGAGCCTTCAGTGCATCAGGGCAACCATTCGCACCTGCCCTGCCCATCCTAGCGTCGGCAACCGGCACCAATCATTCGATTCGACTGACTATAAGCATTTGTGTCGAATAACACAAATCCGGCATATCGTCCCTTTTATCGGGAACGACTAAGATGTCGCTTCGTAGCGCGTTCGCATCTACCTTGCAGGCCCTGAGAGCCCACCGAGGCTTGACGCAGAAAAACATCGCAAACACTACTGACCCGTCACATGTCAGCAGGTTGGAGGCAGGGACAAGATCCGTATCGCTAGAGGTGAGCGAGGAACTGGCGCACGCAATCGGAATTCAACCGGTCTCGCTTATCACGCTGGTCTACGCGTCGAAAGATGGAATGACGGCACGTGAAATGCTTCACAAGGTGCAGGGTGATTTGGACGCTCTGGGACTCTTGGACACGCCAATATCTGCCGATCCGGTAAAGGTTGTGCATCCTCGGGTTGCAGAAGCAGCTGAGCTCAAGCGCAAAATCTTGGAGCTAATGGCAGAAGGACAATCACAGGCGCAAGTAGCCAGGCTTCTGAAGGTTTCGCCGTCGACAGTCACCAAACATTTGAAAAAATAGATAGGCGAATTAGGGAAGTGGGTTGAGCCCTAGCTTAGGGCTCAGGAAAGTCAGAAACCGCGCGCTGCCAGTTGACCGCTAAGGTATTCTTCGCTCAGCAAACGAGGCAGTGAAAATCTGAATTTATAGATGTAGTAAATTAAGCCGATTGGCACGGCAAAACCGAAAAATCCCCCCATTATCAAGGCCACCGCGCTCAGTGGAATGAAGCCGAGAAGCAGCAACAGCGAATACCGCTTCATAATTCGGTTCCATACGACAAATCCATCTTTCTCGTAAATTTTCTGACCGTCAACCGTTTTCACGGCAAATAAAATTCGCCCGACTTTCCCTAGCTCAAGCGTATAAAAATCGCCGACCAATCCAGGGCGCATGTAGGACTCCACAAGATGTCCTACCCCTACCCGCCTCACCACCTGCTGAGTGCCATCGGCTAGCTTGATCCGCAAATAGGTGTATTCGGATCCCTCAGCCATGTCTTTCGACGGCCCGATAACCTCGATCTCGCCGCTGAACATCTTCACTTCCGACATCGACCGCATCCTTTGCATTAGGCATTTTTAGGCGTCAAAACGCCATCACGCTAGAAATACTAAGGAAGTCTTAGTATGCGGTCAACGCGAATCTAAGAATCTCTTAGCCTTTGGGCTGCGAGAAATGAGCATTTTTGCCACACGTTTATTGCAAGCCAGAAAGGCTGCGGGGCTATCCCAGGAACGATTGGGAATTCTCGCCGGGATAGAGGAGGCCTCCGCCTCAGCCCGCATGAATCAATATGAGAATGGTCGACATGAGCCAGGGGAAGCGACGGTTATAGCGATAGCCAAGGTCTGCGGGCTGCCGGCGGCTTATTTCTATTGCGAGCAGGATGATGAGGCTGAGCTGCTCGGGTTATTTCATAAATTGAAGAAGGGGCAGCGGAAGGAGATTTTGTTGGCTACCAAGGTGCTTGCCAGCCTGTGACTCGGTGGCGGCATGATGCTCCGGATTTCTGATATTGCGCAGCGGTACCCGACTACGCAAGCCGGCCGTCCTATGACCCGAACACTCGCTTCGTCCGAGAAAACTGAATGCACTGTTGATTCATCCAGTAGTAGCGACTAGGCTGCAAGGAGTACAAACGTTCTCCTCCTTGGTTTTTCTAAAATGAATGATGACCTCATTGATGACACCGGCTTTGACATGGGCTTGCCCTCTCCTCTGGAAATGACGCGTCAGGAATGCCTGCTTTTGCATAGCGAACTGCGTGATGTCTGGGCAGAGCTTCGTCGGTCGCGAAGGAACGTCGCAAGGCTGGTGCAAATGAATTCGCTGTTAGCGGATGATTTCGGGAAGCTTAGGGTCGAGCACAGCAAAGTGGTATGGGAGCTGTCAGATATTTATATCAAGGCAAGCCAGGATGCAGCCAAACGGTGTAACGCCTACGCAGGGGCTTATGGTCGATCTTTAACGCCAAAATGAGAACGCATGGCGGTTATTGGCGCTGATGCCTTGCTCGCTTCTTGAGAGCGTTGCCGTCTCTGGGCCTTCCTTCTTTGCTTTCAAATCCTGCTAGAAGCGCGCTCGGTATCGTCCGACGCTGAAATGGTCATCCATTGGGGCAACATTCCAACGGTCGAAATACGGGGAGAGCTCTTAGGTGAACTAGGTGCTGCGTTTGCCTGCAGGGACTTATTTTGCCTATCGCGCACAGTCCCGTACACGTACTCTGATTCAGTCAGACAAACATGGTCGAATCCTTGGTCGCAAAGGTACGTACCTGTCCGGATACCGTTTGGCGTTAAAAGGACGCAACGCTTCAAGCGTAATGTCATCGGATGGACTCCAAATCCGACATCGCTTAACCTCTAATTCGCCATGCTGGGTTCAACAAGGAGTAGCGCATGTCCGTATTTATGGTCACATGGAATCTCAACAAAGAACGAGCCAGTTACGATCAAGCTCGTCGAACGCTCATCAAACACCTAGAGCGCTATCCGAATGTTAGCGATTCTGGACTGGAGTCTGTCCGGTGGATCAGTAGCACTGCCGCGGCAAGCGAAATCTACGACGATCTTCGGCCAAAGCTTGACGATAATGATCGGATTTTCGTTACTAAAGTCGTGAATGGCGACCATCAGGGATGGCTTGGCGTTGAGGTGTGTGACTGGATTACGGCGAGACTCTGAAGTGGTTCAAAGCGCGCCTGACGCTCCGCCCCGGACTGGTAGATTGACAACGCGCTGCCAGCCTAGCGTGACTTAACGCCCAAGCATTCTGCCAAAGGTCATGTCTTGGATTACCTCGCCTCCTCCGTCGAAAGCGAGACGTCGAATCGACTCGGTCAGGCCGCCACACCTGATCCGGCATCGTAACCCAACGAATACGAGGCGCTCCCTAACCAGTTCCGGGGTATTTCTGGCAACAACCTCCATTGCTGGATCGATCACTTCCGGGCAGTCTATCCGGCAGCGTCTTTCCCACATACATCATGCCACACCGACGCGTTAGATCCCCGGCCTCGTAGGCTCGGCTTGGTTGCAGCAGTAAAGATTTAATATCCCGTCAAATTCAATCAAGGATGATCCATGGCCACTCATACCTCCATCAACGCTCAGAAGCATCTTGCAGTTCTGATTGACGCCGACAATGCCCCGGCCGCAATCGTCGAAGGACTGTTTGAAGAAATTGCGAAATATGGCGTTGCCAGCGTTAAGCGTATCTACGGCGACTGGACTGGCCCACAACTGGGCAGTTGGAAAAAAGTACTGCTCGATCATTCGATCCAACCCATTCAGCAGTTCGCTTACACCAAAGGCAAAAACGCTACTGATAGCTCATTGATCATCGACGCGATGGATCTGCTGTACACCAGACGCTTCGATGGATTTTGCCTGGTATCCAGTGACAGCGATTTCACTCGACTGGCATCTCGACTGCGTGAAGAAGGGTTGACGGTCTATGGCTTCGGAGAGGAAAAAACACCGAGGCCATTCGTCTCGGCGTGTGACAAATTCATCTACATCGAGCTCCTGCGCGACGATGGCGTGCCAGCAAGCAACGGAGACTCCCTGCCGGGCTCAACGATCATTCCAGATTCAGCGAAAACTACTCCCACTGCTGAGCCTGCCAAGAGGCCAAAGGTTCCGGTGGGCTTTATCGCCAAAATCATGGACGACATCGCAGATGAAGATGGTTGGGCTCCACTGGGTGCATTGGGCGCAAACATCACCAAACTCAGACCTGAGTTTGATCCTCGTACCCACGGTTTTAAAAAACTCAGTGACTTGATCCGTGGGTGTCCCCAGGCGTTTGAGCTCCAAGGCCGGGGCGCGTCAGGTGGCGCGGCTGTGATGTATGCCCGACACAAGCAACCAAGTAAATAAGTGACCGGGAGTAGTGTGTGACTGTTAGGCAGCCAGGCTTGGCGTGAGATCTCTGCAGGCAACATGACTGTTGAAGTCGATGGGTGGGTGCTGGTTCTGTTTAATAGCTGCGACACATTGGATTACTGCGATTCCTGTTATTCCCCGGATGGCGGGGCTGGCTCATATGCCGAATGGCGGCGCTACGGTACCGATCCACTAGAGCTTTTGAGTATGTGGGAACACGCGCAGGTCGAAAGGCTACTTAGCGATCTTTGAATCCTGCTCTCGTCCACCACCCTGGCAAAGCTGGGAAGGCGTTTTACTAGGTTTTTGCATATACTGGGACGCAGCTCGTCGGGCACTAAAGTCGACGTCCAAATGGCGCGCGTTTATCTGCTCAACCCGTGTTGCCCGCCCAAGGACGGACTATGCACCACCAAGAGCATCATGCTGGTTGGGAGCAAGGAAAACTATGAAAGTTAAAGAACTGATCGCGCAGCTTCAGAAGCTTGACCCAAATCTCAGCATATTGGCCAGCTCCGAGGATTCAGAAATCGTTGAAGAGCGGCAACTGATCAGGATGTTCGAAATAGGAAGCTCCGATGCAGTGGAGGTCGAGCGCTTTCGTGATCACGAACATATCCACCCATGAAAAGGTCTTCTTCAGCAGCGGTGCTGCTGCGAGGAGTCCTTGCCCTAGTGCACGAACTATGATGCCCCAGGGCCTGTGGACGAAGACTTAACAAAATTAAACCAGCATCATCCGTTCGAACGATACCCGCGACCAGCCCACACCCGAGTCTGCGTGCAGCACAGCTGCATTCTAGACCACCAACAAGAGGCACCGTTTGGGGAGTCGTCACTCGATGGACACCTCCGGTCTCAAGCATCACGCCTCTCCATCGACCACTGAAACGCTGAACTCAATTTCTCAGAAAGCAACCGGGCACTTGGCCATCAAAACCAGTATTCTCTCACCTATCGGCCACGTCGTAGGGCCTGGGAAGGTGCAAAGGACTGATGAACATCTTAAATTTCCAAAGCGAAAACCCGTCTGAACGTGATGCCTTCAAGGGCGAGAGCCACGATAGAGTCGCACAAGCCATCCATGACTACATTAGTAGCGGAAAAAATCACCGTGTTATTGGCCTTGATGGTGAGTTTGGCTCCGGAAAAAGCTCCATACTCCAGATGCTCGAACGAAAGATCAAGGACAAAGGCTCGAAGTCCGTGCTGTGGATATTTGATTGCGAGCAAAATTACCAAGGCTCTATAAAGAGCAATTTTATCGAGTTATTTACCGATCAGATCACTTCTCTTCTCACAAAGACTGGAGACAAAGCTGCGATCCCAAAGGCCCTCAAAACCCGAGACATTGCCCTAGGTCGACACTTCAGCTATACGAAGGATACGAGAAGTCACATAAGCGTCTGGGCTGTATTACTTATCGCAAGTGGCGTGCTCAGCCCTACCTTTATACGGGATTACCTGCCTCAGCTTCGGGGAAGCTTGGAATTGCCGTGGTGGCAACATCTATTCTATCTAGGTACAAGTCTTGCACCACTAATCATTCTAACGCTTGCTTACTTCTTCAATGGGAAGGAGCAAGTTGGTAAGAAACGGTGGAATATCAGTAGCCTCCTGAAGGGCAGTTCGGATGATCAGATTACTGAAACGATCGAGATCAGCAAAGAAGTCAGCCCTTTAGACTTGAAGAGGGCACTGAGGAACCACCTTCACGCTGTTAAAGATCACCACTTCATCATTGTCATCGACAACCTCGACCGGTTACCTCGGGACGTCTTACGTTCGGTCTGGAGTGACCTTGAAATTTTCACTTCAGTAACGGGAACCGAGAACTTAAGCGTAATTGTTCCTTTCTGCTCAACGAAAGTTTCGCAGTATCTTAACGGAGACTCTGAGCAAAGCTACGACTCAAGGGACTTCATCGCAAAGAAATTCCCCGTGGTATTTCGTACACCACCCATCATCACCTCTGGGTGGAAAGACGCATTCAGGGCACTTTGGGCCGAAACCTTCGGCCTTGGGAGTCAGAACGACGCAGATACCTGCAGCGTTATTCTGCAACGCCACAGCCCCATGACAGCAGGGTTGGTTACCCCTCGACTACAAAAAAGATTTATCAATGACATCGCGACGACCATGTTAGTCACAGCTGGACGACCGAGCGTGGTCTGCATTGCAGCTTACATCGCAATCTGCAAATACAATAATATCTCTATTGAATCTCTGCTAAAAGAACCGATTGCGCCTTCAGCCGAAGATACCGCTTCTAGTGGCAATCCTGATGAGAAAGAACAGAATGAAAAGAACAGCGCCAATTTAGCCAGGACAAAACGTACCCTTCAAACATTGTTGGGAGAGGACATGGATCAGGGCTGGCCCATTCAAGTACTTCAGATACACTTCCAAACATCCCCAGATATCGCCATCGCAGAGCTGATAGATCAACCCTTGGCTACTGCCATTGAATCCCAAGACGGAAAAAAACTAGCTTCACTAGCAGGGTATTTTGGATTCACCGATTCGTTTCTGAGAGAGCTCGAAGGAGAAGTATCACCTAACAATCTTTTCCTAACACTTCACGCGGCTACAACCTCAGAAGATTGCGACATTGCTACATTAATACCTCATATAAATAAGAAATTTACAGAGAATCCGTTACTGACAGGTCACGTTCCAGAGACCGGTTTTTTTGAAGCGGCAAAAGAGCTGATTAGTCTAGGCCTGAGTAAAACCATATTCGATGGAGAGCTGAAAGCTGCGCGAGACGCATTTTTGCAGATGAATAGGCAAGCATATGAGCCAGACGCCACGGATGCTTATCAAAAAACTGTGAACATGTATGACAGCTATCTACACGCATTGGATGAGCCGTTCCCAGAAATCGCGATGGATAGCTCAGAAATTCTCTTTCATACGTTAGTTCCGGATCCTGATCTCCTCGTAATCGACGTGAACCGCATCACGCTTAGTCAGAAAGGACGCATAGACGCCGTGAGACAGATTGTCTCGAATAATACGGTTGCATTCGACATGACCCCGCTACCGCAAGATGAGTGGCTGCACTGCCTCTACCAGTACTTCGGAAGTATTAGAATGTCTAACGCGAAGCGTGACTATCATCTGGGCGATGAGCAAGCGACGGAAATCATAACTGCGATAAACGCTGATCCTACAGAAGAGAGATCTTGGCTAGGCCTGGCATTTTTTGAAAAATACGCAAGCACCGTGCCCGCGCTTATCAAAAGTTATCTACCCGCTACCAAGTCGAACCGCATAAAAATTGCGATGGCAGTCGTATATATGCGGCAAGAAATGGGTACAGAGCTCGCCGAAATCCCAGAAATCGAAGCTGCGTTTAGTCAAGAGCCAGAGCTCCTAAATTCTTTAGCTGGGGCCTTGCTTACTAGCGGTAATCTTTTCTCTCTGGCTCTCCAATCTGAGTCAAAAGCGATAGTGATTCCGCTCCTTATCCATGTAATTAAAGAGCGCCATGTAGCCACGATATTTGTATCTAACGTATTTCGGCAATACACGGAGCTGCGCGAAACATTGGAGGAAGCAGGCCTAGCGGAAAGCGAATTTCTGGCATGGATCCTTTCATTCACTCAGATCGCTGAACATCTACCGACACTAGACAAGATAGACCCAGACTTCTTAGACGTGATTTTGACCGGATCGGACGACAGACTACTACCGCTCAGAGCTCGCATCCTGAATAGAGACTTTGGCTCTGAGGTTGATGCAAGCGGCTGGCTCGCTATATTTAACAGCCAGAACCCTAGGGTAGCCAATGCACTGGATCGCATGGTCGAAGGAAAGCTGGATTTCAAAGGCGAAAAAAATGCTCACCCTGCATTTTCTACATATATATCAGGCTTGACAAAACAATCACCATTTGCACCTCCACCCGCGCCGGTATTGGGTAACATTAAGAACGTGCTAGAGCTTTTCGACAAGGACACGCTGTTTGTCATCGGAACTGAGCTCCGGGCCTGCGTTTATGATGCTACAGCTACTGTTGAGTCGTCCATATTCATTCTGTCTGAACTCAACTTCCTCCTTCCAAGTATCACCCCTCGAAAGGCAATTGAAGAAGACCGCTTACTTCAAATACTTTTGTTCATCCATCGCAACCCAGAGTCTACATCCCGAGTTTCAGACTTCTTGGATAGTCGGTGGGAGCAGCTTGCGGACTGGTCGACTTCCAAGGATCACAAGGATACTTACGCCTCCTATGTGACAAAGCTCAAAGATAAGTTACCCAACGTTCATGCAGATCTTTCGAACAAAACAGGCTTCAAGGCCCGGATGAAAAAATTCGCAAAAGCCTTGATGGCCCGGCCAACTGATACCGAGGATTGAAGCTAGCCCCAGAAAATGATCTAAGGCATCAACCGCCATTGATCACTTCAAATTTTTCGGCGTCCGGGGTATGGCTTAGATTGGGTGGATCAGCAAGATCGAGCCAGAAGCACTCCCAGTCAGAAGAAATACTGAAGCTTTCCCATCAGGAGCAGGAGCAGGAGCAGGAGCAGGAGCAGGAGCAGGAGCAGGAGCAGGAGCAGGAGCAGGAGCAGGAGCACCAAAGCCTTGTGGGCTTTGGAATCAAAAGCAATGCAAGGGCAAGGTCAAAGGCAAGGTCAAGAGCATCAAAGCCTTGTGGGCTTTGACACTAAAAGCATTGTGTCTAGAAAACGTTGGCCCGCGATGCCTGTTCACCCAGGGGCCAGGTTTTCTTGCCAATCAGGTTGAACAGCGGTTGCACGGTCTTGATTGCCGCGCCGGGGCCGGCAGCCAGGATGTTCAGCGCCCCAGCGGAAGCTACGTCCGGACGCCCCATTACCGGGGCCGCGATGTAGGCAACGCCACGTTCAGCGTGCAGGGCCGCCAGTTCCTCGGCAAAGGCGACAGCAATAGTCGCCATGTTGATGTGAATCAGTGGCGCCTTGAGTGTGTCGAGCAGGCCGGATTCGAGCAGCACTTCACGCAGCGCATGGTCGTCGGCGAGCATGCTGAACACCACGTCATTGCCAAAAGCCTGGGCCGGATCGGCGGCGGCCTTGGCACCCAACGCCACCATCGCCTGCACCGGCTCGGGCGAGCGATTCCAGACCCAGACTTCATGGCCGCCTTTCAATAGATTGGTCGCCATGGCCTGCCCCATGTTGCCGAGTCCTACGAAACCGATTTTCATGAATCTGTTCTCTCAAGGTCAAATCAAGTGCCCTAGAGTGCGCTTTTGCCGGGCTGAAAAAAATAGGTGTTGGTCCGGCGGGGGGTGAACATCGGGCCACTCAAACCGTGGGGGCGAATTTATTCGCGAAGAGGCAGGGACAGGTTCCGATTATCTCGCTGACTGAACCGACGTCTTCCCGGATAAATCCGGTCCCACAGATTGAAGCCCGGCAATGCATCCAGTCAGTTAGTCAGTGTTAGCTGCGACTTCAGCCACCCCAGAAACTCACTGACAGGCGATTGCCGTTCGCGTCCGGGAGCGCAGACGGCCATGTAGCTCGGGCCTGGCAAGCTGATGTCAGGGCGATAAGGCACCAGCAATCCCTTGGCCAGACTGTCCATCACCAACACATTGCTGGCCAATACCAGGCCATGACCGGCGATGGCGGCATTCAGGGCGAAGTGCTCATCGTCATACTCGCGCATCACAGCTTGAGGCAGCCAGTCGGTATGGCCAGCCGCCGCACACCAGGTCGACCAATCCACCTTGAAACCGCCGGGTATCTGCCAGCGCAGGTTGATCAGTTCAACCCGCGTCTGCTGCGCTGGGTCGGTGAAGCCAGGCGCAACGTAAGCGCCGAAACGTTCATCCATCAACGGCTGGCTGATCAATCCCGGATCATCGCGTGACGAAGTACGAATCGCCAGGTCGATACTCGAATCACGCAGCAGATCCACCAGGTCGTTACTGGTTTCAACCCGCACATTGATGTGCGGCCAGGCGCGATAGAAATCGCCAAGTCTGGGGATCAACCATGCCGAGGCCAGTGCGGGCGTGGTCGAGAGCACCAGGGTGTGCAGGTCCGGTTGCGGACGAAACCCTGCCAGGCTATCGCGGATGTCCAGCAGCGCCCGGTGGGCGTCACGATACAGGCGCTCGCCTTCGGGGGTCAGTTGCACGCCTTTGCCGGTGCGTTCGAACAGCAACGCGCCAACCCAGGCTTCCAGCGCCTTGACCTGATAAGACACCGCCGCCGGCGTGACGAAAAGCTCGTCGGCCGCCGCCTTGAAACTTCCTGATCGCGCAGCCGCCTCAAACGTGCGAAATGCGGTAAGCGGTATTTTCGAAAACAAGGGCGGCCCCGTGGTGGACGTCAATTGAATTGATCGGACCTTAATTTATCTCATTTTCCCCAGGTTCGGCCCGACGTCAGGATGGGTTGTCGATATGAACCCGGAGAACACCATGCAAGGCCCTACCCGCAAGATTGTGCAGGCAACGCTTTACGAACTGATCGCCATCGGCGTGCTTTCCCCTGCGTTGTCATGGCTGTATGACGAAAGCCTGGCTTATTCCGGCGCGTTGTCGGTGATGTTGTCGGCTTCGGCGTTGCTGTGGAACATGCTCTTCAACTACGGCTTTGAATACTGGGAAGCGCGGCAGGCCCAGCGCAGCAGAACCTGGCAACGGCGCTTGCTGCATTCGCTGGGATTCGAAGGCGGCCTGACGTTGCTCCTGTTGCCGTTGATTGCCTGGTGGCTGGGGATTTCCTGGTGGCAGGCGCTGGCGACTGATCTGGCGTTATTTGTATTTTTCTTCTTTTACGCCCTGGTGTTTCAGTGGGCATTTGATCGATTGTTCGATGTTCCCGAGTCGGCGAAACAACCCCTGCCAACTGAATGTTCAGTGTAAATGCAGAATTAAGGGTGAATTAAGTCTGGGTGGTTAATCTGGCCCCAACCAGACAGCTGAACATTCCAGCTGCTGATGAATCTACTGCATCAGATAAAACCAGAAGGAAGACTCGATGAAAACTTTACCTGCGCTGTTTGCCGCCCTTGCCCTTACCGCCGCTGCGGGTGTTGCCCAAGCCGATATCGGCCCTGATGAAGTGGTACGCCTGCATAAAGCCGGTACTGTCATGGACTTCGAAAAGCTGAACAAACTTGCATTGGACAAGCACCCGGGCTTTACCATTCACGATACCGAGCTGGAAAACCATGCCGGGCGTTATGTTTACCAGGTTGAACTGCGCGATGCGAAAAACGTGGAATGGGATGTAGACCTGGACGCCAAGACCGGTGAAGTGTTGAAGGACATGCAAGATAAGTAATGCAGGAATGCATTACGCAGGACCGGCTTTAGCCGGGAGGACGCCAGTGCATACGCAGTCAATGCGTTTTTGGAACTCTGGCCCTCCCGGCTGAAGCCGTTCTTACAGATCCTGCAATTGGCTTTATTTCAACCCAACCCTCAATAACTGTCCGTTGTCATCATCGGTCAGCACATAAAGATAGCCGTCCGGCCCTTGGCGTACATCCCGAATACGCTGTTTCAAATCCCCCAGCAGTCGTTCTTCATGGACGATCTTGTCGCCGTCAAATTGCAACCGAATCAATTCTTCCGACGCCAGTGCGCCAATGAACAGGTTGTGGTCCCAGGCTTTGAATCGCGACGCGTCATAGAAAGTCATACCGCTGATGGCCGGGGATTTTTCCCAGACATGGAACGGCCGGATCGTACCTTCGACCACTTTGCCTTTTGCCTCGGGAATAGGCTCGCCGGAGTAATTGATCCCGTCAGTTGCCAACGGCCAGCCATAATTGCCGCCGCGTTCGACAATGTTCACCTCGTCCCCACCGCGCGGCCCGTGTTCGTTGGTCCACAGTGTGCCAGTCCACGGATTGAGCGTCGCGCCCTGTTGGTTGCGATGCCCGTAGGACCAAATCTCGGGACGCACATTTTTCTGGCCGACAAAGGGATTATCTGGCGGCACCTTACCGTCAGGGAAGAGGCGCACGACTTTGCCCTGCAGCTTGTCGAGGTCCTGCGAGGTCGGGCGATCATTATTTTCGCCCAGGGCGATGAACAGGTATCCATCCCGATCAAAGACCATTCTCGAACCGAAGTGATTGCCCACGGACAACTTCGGTTGCTGGCGGAAGATCACCGTGAAGTTTTCCAGTTTGCTCATGTCGGCGGAAAGACGACCGCGTCCGGCGGCCGTGCCAGCTTTACCGTCCTTGCCCACTTCGGAGTACGTCAGGTAAACCAGACGGTCGTTGGCGAAGTCCGGGGACAGCACCACGTCGAGAAGCCCGCCCTGCCCGTTCGCCCAAACCTGCGGCACGCCGGAAATCGGTGGCGACAGCTTGCCATCCGCCGCCACTACCCGCAGATTGCCGGGGCGTTCGGTCACCAGCATGCCTTGTTTATCCGGTAGAAACGCCAGCGCCCATGGGTGCGCCAGGCCTTTGGTGACTTGCTCGACAGTGACACTGCCCTGCTCGCTTTTGAATTCCTGGATATCCGCAGCGTAGGTCGTCAGCGGTACAGCCAATAGTGCGGTGGTACATAGCGTTGCAATCAAGGTTTTGCGAAACATGAACAATTCCTTACGCAGAGTGATCAGTCGTTAGTGTTGCGCTGGCGTTGAGTGTCGTTGGTCGAAGGTCGGGCAGGCTGTTGCCGGGTCGGATAGCCGTTGCCGATGCCGCCATTTTCCAGGGTCGGCGGACGAGGATTGGGCACGGTATTGGGCCCCCGCAGCGGCGGAATACCCGATTCGGTGCCCTGACGGCTATTCGGATTTGCCCGATGGATGGGGCTGTTATGAGGATTGCTGTTGTTCAGCGTGCTGTTGGGCAAGGTCTGCGCCTGGGAAACACTGGCAAGGCCGGCCAGCATCAGGCCGCCGAGCAAGGGAACTGCAACGCTACGCAAGAAAATGTTCATCAGTTACCTTCTGTGCAGAAACGGTAAGGACTCAGGCCTTTGATGGCGGTTGCCGACCTAGGTTCGGCGCTGGGCCCTTGATGAGCAACGATTGCGGCATCAGGTTTGTAACAAGGATGGTCAGAACGCGGTTTTACGCCGGTCTCAGTGTGGGACCGGATTCATCCGGGAAGAGGCCGGCGCATCCGTCCAAATTTCCGATACCGAGACGATGCCTTCGCGGGCAAGCCTCGCTCCAACAAGGCATCAGCGACATGACCGAAGTTACCCAGGCCGCACCGGCCTTGAAGGAAATCTTCAACCGGGCACGCCTTCAACACATCGCCGAACAGACCGCTGCGGTCTACCCGGCATTCGATATTCCGGGGTTTCTCGCCCATGTCAGCGAGGACCTGGACAATCTGTCGCTCATGCAGCGCCTGAACCGCGTCAGTCGTGGCCTGCATGCGTGTCTGCCGGACGATTACGTCGCGACGCTGGACATCCTTTACAAGCTTGCCCCACGCCTGAACAGCGGTTTTGTCACTCTGGTTCTGCCTGAATACGTGGCGTTGTATGGTCAGCATGATTTCGAGCGATCCATGCAGGCGCTGAAATACTTCACCCCGTTCGGCTCGTCGGAATTTGCCGTGCGGCACTTTTTGCGTCTGGATTTCGAGCGAGCGCTGCAACTGATGCAAGAGTGGGCGCAGGACGACAACGAGCACGTCAGGCGCCTGGCCAGCGAAGGCAGTCGGCCGCGACTGCCTTGGTCGTTTCGCATCGAAACGCTGATGCGCGATCCGTCGCCGGTATTGCCGATTCTTGATGCACTCAAGGCTGACGACAGCCTGTATGTGCGCAAATCGGTGGCCAATCACTTCAATGACATCACCAAGGACAACCCTGACTGGGTGCTGGAGCAGATTGAAGGCTGGTCGATGGACAATCCTCATACAGCGTGGATCGCCCGGCATGCCTTGCGTTCGCTGATCAAGAAAGGCGACCGCCGCGCCCTGACCATCATGGGTGCTGGCAACGCGGCCCAGGTGCGCATTGAACAGCTGAGCGTCAGCCCCGAACAGGTGCGTCTGGGTGATCGAATCAACCTGTCATTCCGGCTGACTTCCACCGCTGGACACAGCCAGCGCCTGATCATCGATTACGCCCTGCATTACGTGAAAAAAGCTGGCGGCACCTCGGCCAAGGTGTTCAAGCTCAAGACGTTGAATCTGGCGCCTGGCGAGTCCCTGATAGTCAGCCGCGAGCAGCAGATCCGCAACTTCACGACCCGCGCGCATTATGCCGGCAAGCATGAGCTGGATATCCTGATCAATGGCGAGCGTCTGGGCCGAAGCTTTTTCGATCTCACGGATTGACGTCCGCTCGGAGCGCTGCACAAATCTTCCAGACTTTTCTCCCGAGCCAGTTGAAACTGTAGCAGCGATAAAATTTAAAATGCATTCATACGAATGCTTTAAAGATGCCACGCATGCCTTTTTGGAGTGAAAATTCATGCGCACTGCCAACTGGATCGACCTCAGGCAGGACAATGAGTCCGGCATCGAGACGATTCGTGCGCACTTTGAAGGCCACGCTTACGACCCGCATTGGCACGACAGCTATCTGGTGGGGGTAACGGAGCAAGGTGTTCAGCAATTCAATTGCCGCCGCCAGCGGCACATGAGTACGCCAGGCCGGGTATTTCTGCTGGAACCGGGGGAGATTCACGACGGCGACGCACCCGCGCCAGAAGGCTTCACTTATCAAACGCTGTATCTGGACCCTAAATGGCTGGATCGCGAAGTGCGCTCGTTGTTCGAGCACGCGCCGGGTGATTGCCAGCTGAGTTTCGCCGCGACCCTGGCCGACGATCCGCGCCTGGCGCGCGCCACCGCCAACGCCTTTCGCACCCTGCACAATCAGGAAATGCGCATCGTGCGCCAGACCGCTCTGGACGACCTGCTGGGCACTCTCACCAGTCACTTGCACTGGCGAACGCTGATTACCCCGGACCCACGCCTGCCGCTGGTGGCGCACAAGGCCCGGGATTTCCTGCACAGTCACATGGCTCAGGATATCGGCCTGGACGATCTGGCGCGGGCAACCGGCGTGGACCGTTTTCGCCTGACCCGCGCCTTCAAGGCGGCGTTCGGCTTAGCTCCCCATGCCTATTTGATCCAGCTGAGGCTGGCCAAGGCGCGGCGTCTGCTGGCCAGCGGCGAATCTGCGGCTCAGGTCGCGGCGGCGCTGGGTTTCGCCGATCAGAGCCATCTGGGCCGCTGGTTCCAGCGCGCCTATCGGATGACGCCGGCGGACTACCGCAAGCGTTGCTCAAATCTTCCAGACTGAGGCACTGCCGAGCCGGATGATCGACTGACGATCAATCATTCGAGTGTGTCATGGACCAGTTACTGCCCTTCCTGCTGTTCGCGTTCGTTGCTTCGATCACCCCCGGCCCGACCAACATTCTGGTGCTGACCAACAGTTCGCGCCATGGCTTGAGCGCCACCGCGCCCATCGTGCTGGGCGCCTGCGCTGGCGCGGCCGGGCTGGTGCTGCTGGTGGGCACCGGTGTGGGGGATTTTCTCGCCCGCCATCTTGTTGTGCAAACCGCCATGTCGTGGATCGGCATCGCCTGGCTGAGCTGGATGGCCTGGCAGCTGTTCAGCGCCCCGGCGCAGGTGATCGATCCCGCCACGCCAACCGCTCAAGGTCCGCGCCTGGGCTTGTTCGGCGCGGCGAGTCTGCAGTTGGTCAATCCCAAGACCTGGATGATGGCGCTGGCGGTGGTCAGCGTCTTCGCTGGCAACGAAGCCGACCGCAGTCTGAAAGTGGTCTATTTATCCCTGGCGTTTTTCCTGGTGGCGATCCCGTGCATGACCGCGTGGGCGTGGCTCGGGGTCAGCGCCGCGAAGTTTTGCCGATCGTCACGAAGCATGCAGCGCTTCAACCGCAGCATGGCCGTGTTGCTGCTGATTTCAGCGTGGCTGACGTTGGTGGTTTGAGTACGGGCCGCTGCTGTATTCCGGGCCGGATGCTGACAGCCAGGCATTGGACAGGTTAAAAAGCCTTCTGGACCCTCCGTAGCCCGAGCCCGCCTGGACGCCCCATGACCCGTTTTTACGATGCACGTGCAAACATTTACGCAGTCTGCTCGCCCGATGCCTTGCGTGACTTGGGCATCGCTGTTCCGCACACGGCTGCGCAAGCGAGTGCTGGCCGTGCAACCTGGGCGAAAGCCGCCATACGTGCGCTGTGCGACTGGCCGCCGGGCACACGTCCGGCCGATGCCAAGGCGCATCGCTCCGACGGCCTGTTGATCGGCCCCTTTCAGCAGCACGCGCCTTTCGACGTGCTGATCGTCAACACCGACGGCACCTTGGCCGAACGCAGCGGCAACGGGCTGACGATTTTTGCCCAGGCGCTGACCGAAACGAGTCATGTCGGTGCTCAGGGACGTTTCGAGCTGAGGGTGCATCACGACAAAGGCGGTTCAGCCTCGCCCGTTTCGACCTGGATAGAACCAGCGCTCATGGATGGCCAGACGGGTTTCTGGCTGGATCTGGGCAAACCGGCGTTTGGCCCGGCTGCGGTCGGCGCGCAGGAGAGCGGTCTGGGCGAGGTTTGGCTCAATGGCCGCGCGCTCAGCCGGGTCACCGCGCTGTCTCACATCGAACCGAATTGGGATCACAGCGTTTTCGTGAGGGTCGGCAATCCGCATTGCGTCACGCTGGTCACGGACCAGAGGCAGTTGCCCGCGTTCGAAGCGCTGCATGAGCCGGCGCTGAACGGCGCGTTGACCCGCATTGCCTTTGCCGAAGGTGATCTGGGCGCTGGCGATCCGTGCCCTGCCGGCGTGAACCTGCAATGGGCGTATGTCGCCTCGCCAGGCCGCATCGTCGCCCGGGTCTTCGAACGTGGAGAAGGTCCGACTGCGTCGTCGGGAACCAGCGCCAGCGCGGTCGCCTGCGCAGCCTGGTACGCCGGACGGGTCAGCGCCGGACTGATCGAAATCGAGATGCCCGGCGGCACGGCTCCAGTGCGTCTGGTCGAGAGTGGCGGGGAGTTGCAGGAGGTTGCGTTGTTTGGGGTGGCGCGGCGCACCTGAGACTGTGGGGGATTCTATGTTTGAGGGCAACCCACAGACGCCGCAGATGTGGTGTCTGCACCGACGCCTTCCCGGATAAATCCGGTCCCACGGGATGACCGCATTTCACCTGTGGGAGCGAGGCTTGCCCGCGAACATAGAATCTCCAACGATCCTGGGTGAACCGTGTTACTCCCCAATATCCTCATTCCACAATTCAGGTTTGCTGGCGATGAAGCCTTTCATCATCTGCACGCAGGCCGGGTTGTGGATGACGTCCACTTCTACGCCGCGCGAGCGCAGCAATTCTTCCTCGCCCATGAACGTCTCGTTCTCGCCGACGATGACTTTGCGAATGCCGTAAAGCAGGATCGCGCCGCTGCACATCGCGCAAGGTGACAAGGTGGTGTAGAGCACCGCATCGCGATAAGTCCGCGCGGGCAGGCGGCCGGCGTTTTCCAGGGCGTCCATTTCTCCGTGCTTGATCGCACTGCCCTCTTGGACCCGGCGATTGTGGCCGCGGCCGATGATCTTGCCGTCATGGACAATGACCGAACCGATGGGAATGCCGCCCTCGGCCAGGCCGAGTTGCGCTTCGTCGATTGCCGCCTGCATGAATGGGTCCATGGTCTTACCTCATCGCAAATAATGAAAAATCAGTGTTCAAGGGTCTGCTGGGCGTTATCGAGTGCGCGGGAGACAAAGGTCTTGAGCAGTTCTGCCGAACGCGCCTTCATGTCCATGCCGACGTCGTTCTGTTTGGCCCGCAGCTTGTTGGCCAACATTTGCGCGCCATCACCGGAGTTCAGGCCACGCAGCTCTTCGGCAGTAAAAAACTGTGCATAAGCATCCGCCAGGTTGCGATCCCATTGTGCTTGAAATTCGGGTTGCAGACGTTCCAGCTCGCTTTTGACCAGCGTCTGCGCCTGGGTTTTGCCAATGGCCTCGACAATGCTGGCGAACGTTGCCGTGCGCGAAGCCACCTGATAACCCAGCCAACCCAGACTGTCGCCCAGATGTCGATCCTGAACGAAGGCCTGCGCGCTGTCGTCGACCTCAGAGGCGTACGCTTCGCGCGATGCATCCGCAAGCACAAACGCCAGCAGCGCGAACAGCATGTTCAAGGCAGCGAGCGAGCTGCGAAACGTCATGAAGCCTCCCGGTGATAAAACCCTTGCACGCTGTGAACTTAGCAGTCCAAGCGGTCTTTAACAGCCCGGCGGTCGTAACCGAACCGTTTCGTGACGCTAACAGGAACGCCCGTCCAGCCATTGCTTGCGCGTCATGCGGTAAATTCGGACGCCTAATCGATGGTACTGGCTATAAACGAAGTCACTGAAGCCGACTTTATGAATGACTCTTACCGAGGCGACATTGGCAGGCTGGACGATGGCAATGATCGAATCCAGCTTCAGGTTTTCGAACCCATATGCCAGGGTCGCCATCGCAACCTCGGTGCCCAGCCCGCGCCCCCAGAACGCTGGGGCAAGGCGATAACCAATTTCCACTTCGTCGGCGCGATCCACTTCTTCGCGGTTGAGGGCGCAAAAGCCTGCCAGCAGACCGCTGGCGACCTCGATCACTGCCCAAGGCCCAAAGCCATCCGCCACATAGCAACGATTCGACCACTCCACAAACTCGGCCGTGGCCTTCTCGTTCAGCGGCCCGCGCACTGAAAAGCGCATGACCTCAGGATCGCCAAGAATCACCGCCAGGGCGGGAACATCGGCGAGACTCAGCTCGCGCAGCGTCAATCGCTCGGTGTGCAGAATGACGCGCGGTTCGCTCATGAGTGTCACTTACCCTCGACGGTCAAAGACTGCTGCTGACCTTGGCGGCAACATCGGCCGGAACCCAGGCCTTCCAGACTTCCGGATGGTCCTTGAGGAACGCCTGGGCGACGGCTTTTGGCTCAAGGCGTTTTTCGCTCATCTGGCCCAGCGTCTGGTTAAGCAGGTCGATGGGCAGATCAACGTTCTCGAAGAACGCCACCAGCTCCGGGTACTGTTTGTGGAACTCGGCTGACACGCCGATGCTCAGGTGCGGCTCCAGCGAACGGGTGCCTTTGGGATTGGGATTGCTGGCGTCGGCCAGGGTTTTCCAGGCTTGGGCGTCAAACGGCGGCTCGTCGAGCTTGATCAGTTTGAAGCGACCCAGCAGTGGCGTCGGCGACCAGTAATAGAACAACACCGGCTTGCCACGATGGATCGACGAACTGATCTCGGCGTCCAGTGCCGCGCCGGAGCCGGTGCGGAAATTGACGAACGTGTCGTTCAGGCCGTAGGCCTTGAGCTTCTGGGTGTTGACGATCTCGGAGGTCCAGCCGGTAGGACTGTTGAGAAAACGGCCTTTATCCGGCTGCTCGGGGTCCTTGAACACGTCTTTGTAACGCGGCAGGTCAGCCACCGACTTGAGGTCCGGCGCCAGTGGTTTGATACCCTTGGCGGGATCACCCTTGATCACGAATTCTGGCACCCACCAACCCTCGGTAGCGCCCTTGACGATATTGCCCAGGCCGAACACCTTGCCTTCGGACTCAGCCTTGACCCATGCCGGACTGCGCCCGGCCCATTCCTCGCCGACGACCTGAACGTCATTTTTGGCCAGTGCGGCCTCCAGACTCACGGTGCTGCCCGGCAGCGTATCAGTGGGATAGCCGTAGCCTTTTTCCACGATAGTGCGCAGCACCTGGGTAATCAGGCTGCCGCTTTCCCAGGTCAGGTCACCGAAATGGATCGTTGCGGTTTTGTCTGCGGCTGAAGCGGGTTGAGCGAGCAGGCCCAGCGCCAATAGCGAGCAGCCCAGCAGGTTTCTAATGGATGTCATGATCACCTCTAGGTGGCGGGTTATGGGATGCCGTGATCAGCTCGCCCGGAAGTCAGTTAGGTTGTGTTGGTAAAAGGTATCGACAGCGCCGATTACAGATTAGTTGTGCGACAACACGATCAAGGGCGCAGCCATGGCAAACCCGACTTACGGGCTTGTAGCTCATAGTCGAGCAAAACCTGGTAATCCGTAGCGCTGGCCGCCCGCACCTCACGAATCGCCAACACTTGGGCAACGGCGGGCAAATCCAGCAGCGCCTGATTCATCGCGGCGCGAATCTGCTCCGCCTGCACAGCAGTCACATCCAAGGCGGTGATGTAAGGCAGGCACGGGCTGACAGCGCTGCGCGCCAGAATCCTCAAGCCGGAGAGCTCTTCGCTGGCGTCGCGGGCCAGATAATCGTGGGTCACGCTGTCGATGGCGGCGATATCACCTCGCCCCTCTTTGAGCCAGCGCAGACTGTTGCGATGGCCGCCGGTAGCGGAAATACGGGCGAAGAAGCGGCCGTCTTGCTGCATGGGCGCGACTTTGTGGCGGAACAGATTCATGCCGGAGTTGGAATCTTCACTGTTGATCAGGCCGTGGCTGTCGCGAAACTCCACCAGCCGGGTGCGCGGATCGTTGGCCCGCACCATCAGCAGGCTGCAGTGGTTGCCATCGGCGCTGTGGGGCAATTCATAGACCGGCCGACCGATCAACCGCACCTTGTCGCGCAGCAGGGTCATCAACGGATAGCCGCAGGTCTGGGCCAGCAGCAGTTGCGGCGACAACCACAGCTGCGGCAATTCAAGCTCGTCTGGCAGGCGATCAGCTCTCAGCAACTGAGCGATGCGCGCCAGCCAGGTTTCACTGGCCTGCTGGACGCGAACGGGCGCGGTGTACATCGATAACTGCGCGAAACCCTGGATCATGCGCTGACTCGGCGAAGGCGTTAGCGGCCCACAATAAATCAAAAAAATGGAGCCTGCATAGGCTCCACTTTTTACAACTCTGATGGATCAGTGACCGAAAAGCCCGGTATCGGATTTCTTGGCTTTTTTGTCGGCGCGCTTTTCATCGAGGGTCTTGGTTGGTTTTTTCTTCGCGGCTTTCTTTGAATCCATGCCTTTGCTCATGATGCGTGCTCCAGATGAAGGATCTGACCTCAGTTATACACCTATGCCGGGCGCGCCGCGCCGTTTAAGCCGCTGTATCATGCGCCGCCAAGCCATCGTGCGATTACCTGTGGAGCCTACCCATCGCCATGTCCGATATTGAGTTTTCGATCCTGCAGCCGAACTGCCTGCCACTGCTGGACAAGTTCTATCGCGAACACCGCTCGAACATGCGCTCGTCCAGCGCGGCGCAGGCGTGGGTTGCCCGACAGCAGGAATTCATCGGCGCGCTGTCCCTGACGCCCGTTGCCGGGGGATATTGGCTGACCGGGCTTTTCGTCGCGCCGCAATGGCGCAGCCAGGGGATCGCCAGACAGTTGATGGCTCACGCGACAGCTTCGCTGGCCGAACCGGTCTGGCTGTTTTGCCATCCGGATTTGCAAGAGTTCTATGAGGCGTCGGGATTCACCCCGGCTGGCGCGCTGCCCCAGTCGCTGGGGGAGAAACTGATGCGTTATGGCCGGAACAAGACATTGGTGGCGTTGGTGCGGGCTAAAGATTGAACGCTCCCCAATTCTGTTGGAGATTCTATGTTCGTGAGCAACCCCCGACATGAAGTTTGGGGTGTACTCCGTTTGGTTTTTCATTAGGGCGAACATGACCCGCGCGAGCTTTCGGGCGAGGACTACCAGCGCTT
>NZ_JAFCXH010000052.1:0-23747 GCF_049898225.1 Pseudomonas sp. DSP3-2-3
TCTGAACCGACGCCTTCCCGGCTAAAGCCGGTCCCACTGTGGGACCGGCTTTAGCCGGGAAGACGGCATTCCAGTAGACGCAAATGCATCGGCTGTACGTCCAGATCCGTTGGAGATTCCATGTTCGCGGGCAAGCCTCGCTCCAACGGGGGGCAGCTTGCTCAACCCACCGCTGATCCAATCCCCACGGTGGTCCGCACACGGCCTTCCAGTCGACGCTTCAGCCCGCGCGGTTCGATGATCAATCGCGAACCCTGCGCAGCGTTGGCCCGGCCCCATTCTTCCAGCAATTCCAGGCATGAATGGTCTATATAGCTCAGGTTGTTCAGCGGCACATGCAACGTGGTGCCGTTGGGCACGTTGCCCAGCGCCTTGGTCAACGCCGGCACCTTGAGGAAAGTCGCAGCGCCTACCAGACGCAACTCCATTTCACCTTCGGCATCCAGCGGGATCAGGCTGATCTTCAAGCGCGACGCCTTCAGCGCCAGCTTGACCAGCGTCAGGCCAAAACCCACCAGAACGCCGGTCAGCAGATCGGTGAAAATGATCGCCGCAGCGGTCGCCGCGTAAGTGAACATCGGCATGCGGCCATAACGACCCAGACCGCGAAACGCCTTCAGGTCTACCAGCTTCAAGCCGGTATACACCAGAACACCCGCCAGACTCGCGACCGGAATGCTTTGCAGCACACTGGACAGCAGCAACACGAAAGCCAGCAGCCACACGCCGTGAAAGATCGCCGACAAGCGCGTGCGCGCACCGGCTTGAACGTTGGCGGAGCTGCGTACGATCACGCCGGTCATCGGCAATGCACCCAGCAATCCGCAGAGCATGTTGCCCACACCCTGGGCGCTCAGTTCCTTGTCGAAATCCGAACGCTGGCCGTCATGCATGCGATCCACGGCGGCCGCCGACAGCAGGGTTTCCGCGCTGGCAATGAACGCCACGGCGAAAGCCGCCACCAGAATCGCCGGGTCGGCCAGATTCAGCAGGTCCGCAGGGCGCAGCCAGTCGATGGCTTCAGCCAGGTTGTCCGGCACCTGAACCCGCTTGACCTGCAACGCCAGCGCCAGGCTGGCCAGTGTCGCCACGCCGACGCCCAGCAAAGCACCCGGTACGAAGCGCAGTGATTGCGGCCGCCATTTATCCCACAGCCACATGATCAGAATCGTACTCAGGCCGAGGATACCGGCCTGCATGCCGGTGCCTGGCCCGATGGCCTGAATCAGCGTCGCGGGGAAGCCGACAAGGTTGTCCAGGCCGGAGGGTTTCGGTCCGCCGTCGAACATCACGTGAACCTGCGACAGCACGATCAGCACGCCAATGCCGGCCAGCATGCCGTAGACCACCGCTGGCGCCGTGACCCTGAACCAGCAGCCGAGCTTGAAGCGTCCGGCCAACACTTGCAGGAGTCCGGCGAGCAGCAGGATCGGGCCCAACATGGCCATCCCGTGTTCACGCACCACCTCGAACACTAATACCGCGAGGCCCGCAGCCGGGCCGCTGACCTGCAACGGCGAACCTGCCAGCCAACCCACCACCAAACCGCCAATGATGCCGGTTATCAAGCCTTTGGCGGGCGGCATGCCCGACGCAATCGCGATCCCCATGCACAGTGGCAGCGCCACCAGGAACACCACCACGGAAGCCAGTAGCTCCCGTGGTAAAACAGATTTCAGTTGAGCGATACCCATGACGAGTCTCCGGATTTCTTCAGACGTGACAATGCCGTGCGGCGCGCGATGCACGCGAGCCGCCACGGATTTGTACGAGTTTTAAAAGCGCGTCGTTAGAAACGCGGTTTCGGCGTGGCCATCGGTGTCGGATGGTCGCCGTCCAGAGGCAGGAAACAATCTTGTTCCGCGTCGTAGGCTCTGATGGCACAGGTCTCGATGTCGTAGACCCAGCCGTGGATGAACAGCTGTCCACTGGCCATTTTTGACGCTACAGAAGGGTGAGTACGCAAGTGCTGCAATTGGGCGATGACGTTCTCTTCGGTGAGAACATGCATGGTCTCGGTCTCGCCAGCGCAGTTGCAGTTGTCTTCGACCACGATGCGCGCGACTTCAGCGTGGCGTAACCAGGCTTTGACCGTCGGCATTTTTTCGAGGGTGTGCGGGTTGAGTACTGCGCGCATGGCGCCGCAATCGGAGTGGCCGCAAATGATGATGTGGTGAACGCCCAAAGCCAGTACCGCATATTCAATGGCTGTGGAAACGCCGCCATTCATGGGGCCGTAAGGCGGAACCACGTTACCGACGTTACGGGTAACAAACAGATCGCCCGGCGAGCTTTGGGTAATCAGCTCCGGAACGATGCGTGAGTCGGCGCAGGTAATGAACATCGCCCTGGGTTGCTGGGCGTTTGCGAGTTTCTTGAACAGTTCTTCCTGCTGCGGGAAGACGTCGTGCCGGAAATGCTTGAAGCCATCAACAATATGCTTGAGTGCAACGTCGGCGGATTCGGCTTGCGGTCGTTCGTCCGCCAGTGCAGCCGAAGCCTGCTTATCCATGTCGTTCATGTCTCATCCTCTTTGACGGATTGATGTGGATGGTAGCTTTGAGGCTGTCAAAGCGGCGCGGTGCACATTCCATTGTACGAGGCCGCAGACTCATTGCGTGTTACACACTAACCGGCAAAACTTAATTGAAACTTAATGCAACGCTCTAGTCCGCTACTCATGGCGATACGACATTATTTTATTTGCCGACGTTCACTGGACTGATCGACTCTACCGCTTGCAGGTTACAACAACGACATCTGCCCGCCCGGCGGGCAGAACGCCTCGCTATCCAGATTGAAACTCTCGCGCTTGTTCAGTCCGAGGCGCTTGATTGCAATACTGTAGCGCTGGGCCAGCAGATCGGCAAAAGGACCTTCGCCGCGCATGCGCACGCCGAAGCGGCTGTCGTAGACCTCGCCGCCGCGCACCTGCCGGACCAGACTCATCACGTGCTCGGCGCGCTGCGGATAATGTGCCTTGAGCCATTCGTCGAATAGCGGCGCAACCTCCAGCGGCAAACGCAGCATCACATAGCTGGCGCTCAGCGCTCCGGCAGCCTTGGCTTCACTGAGCAGGCTTTCGAGTTCCATGTCATTGATCATCGGAATCATCGGCGCACACAGCACGCCCACCGGAATCCCGGCGTCACGCATCACCCGAATCGCCCGCAAACGGGCCTTCGGCGCTGCGGCGCGGGGTTCGAGGATGCGCTTGAGCTCGTCATCCAGTGTGGTCAGGCTGATGAACACCGAGAGCAAACGCTGTTTCGCCAGTTCGGCCAGCAAGTCCAGATCGCGCAGGATCAGCGAACCTTTGGTGATGATGGTCACCGGATGCCGGTAGCGCAGCAGCACTTCCAGTACGGCGCGGGTGATCTTGTATTCACGTTCAATGGGCTGATACGGATCGGTATTCGCCCCCAGGGTAATCGGCGCGCATTTGTAACCCGGCTTGGACAGCTGCTGTTCCAGCACGGCGGCGGCATTGGTTTTGGCGATGAGTTTTGTCTCGAAATCCAGGCCCGGAGACATATCCCAATAGGCATGGCTGGGGCGCGCGTAGCAATAAATACAACCATGCTCGCAGCCGCGATAAGGATTGATCGAGCGATCGAAGGGAATGTCCGGCGAGCTGTTGCGAGTGATGATGCTCTTGGCAGTTTCGCTGGTGACCTGCGTGCCTTGGGTCATGGGCACTTCCTGATACCAGCCGTCATCCTCGGCAACCGAGCGATTCGGCGCGAAACGATTGTGCGGATTGCTGGCCGTGCCACGACCACGAGGCGGGAAAATCAGCGACATGGGGATTTTCTCCTTATCTGTATGTATATACAGTACAGGAGAAGACAGAAGTTTTGCTACAAGATGATCAGCGGCCTATCTGTTTGCAGGAAATCCCTGTGGGACCGGCTTCAGCCGGGAAGACATCATTCCTGACGCAACATATGCACCGGATGTAGCGACGCCTTCCCGGCTGAAGCCGGTCCCACATGCCCTGCGGCGGCCATTGGGATCAGCTGGGATCAACCGGCTTTTTCAGCTTCGGATTCGGGAAGAACTGCACGCCCTGGACCTTGGGGTCAGCAGGCTTGACAGCAGGTTTGTTGACCCGCGTACCGAGTTCCTTGGGAATCGACTGACCTTGGGCATTCAAGGTGTCGCTGTAGCCGCAGCCCACGCATTCACGATGAGGAACGTCGTTTTCGTTCCACATCATGAGTTTGTCGGGCTCGCTGCACGCCGGGCAGACAGCCCCGGCGATGAAGCGCTTCTTGGTAATGACTACCGGTGTATCGGTCATGCTGCCACTTCCTCACTCAGGCCACTGTGGCGCAAGAGTGCGTCAATCGACGGCTCGCGTCCGCGGAAGTCGACGAACAGCACCATCGGCGCCAGCGAACCTCCACGGGCCAGAATCGCTTCACGGAATGCGCGACCGGTTTCGGCATTGAGCACGCCATCTTCCTCGAACTTCGAGAAGGCATCGGCGGACAGCACTTCAGCCCATTTGTAGCTGTAGTAACCCGCTGCATAACCGCCCGCGAAGATGTGCGCAAAGCTGTTCGGGAAGCGATTGTAGGCAGGCGGACGCATCACCGAGACTTCGTCGCGAATGCCTTCGAGCACCTGCGCCACGCTGCGGCCATCGCCATGGGTGGCGTGCAATTCGAAGTCGAACAGCGAGAATTCCAGCTGGCGAACCATCATCAGGCCGGACTGGAAATTCTTCGCCGCCAGCATTTTTTGCAGCAGATCCTGAGGCAGCGGTTCGCCGCTCTCGTAATGACCGGAAATCAGCGCGAGGCCTTCAGGTTCCCAGCACCAGTTCTCCATGAACTGGCTCGGCAACTCGACCGCATCCCACGCCACGCCATTGATGCCCGACACACCGGCATGTTCAACGCGGGTCAGCAGGTGATGCAGGCCGTGGCCGAATTCGTGGAACAGCGTGGTGACTTCATCGTGGGTCAGCAGCGCTGGCTTGCCAGGCGAAGCGGGCGTGAAGTTGCACACCAGATTGGCCACCGGGCTTTGCAGCTGACCTTCTGCAGTGCGGCGACGGTCGCGTGCGCCGTCCATCCAGGCACCACCACGCTTGTTGGCGCGGGCATACAGATCGAAGAAGAACCGTCCGACGTGCTGACCGTTTTCCTTGATCTCGAACAGACGAACGTCCGGATGCCAGGTGTCAAAGCCCTTCTGCTCGGCGATTTCGATCCCGTATAAACGCTGCACGATGGCAAACAAGCCGCCGAGCACTTTGTCGATGGGGAAGTAGGCGCGCAAGGCCTCCTGGGAAACGCTGTAGCGCTGCTCACGCAGCTTCTCGCCATAAAAACCGCTGTCCCAACTTTGCAGATCCGGGCAGCCTTGTTCGGCGGCATACGCCTTGAGCTGTTGCAGATCCTGCGCGGCAAATGGCTTGCTGCGTTTGGCCAGATCCCGCAGGAAACTCAGCACTTGATCGCTGGATTCAGCCATCTTGGTCGCCAGACTCAGCTCGGAGAAGCTCGCAAAACCCAACAATCTGGCCAGTTCCTGCCGCAAATCGAGAATCTGCTCCATGACCGGACCGTTGTTGTTCTGACCGGCATTCGGGCCCTGGTCCGACGCACGGGTGCAATACGCCGCGTAGATTTCTTCGCGCAGGGCGCGGTCTTCGGCGTAGGTCATCACCGCGTAGTAGCTCGGAAATTCCAGCGTGATCAGGAAACCTTCCAGATCCTTGGCCTTGGCGGCGGCCGCCATTTGCTGTTTGGCCGAATCAGTCAGACCCGCCAGCGCGGATTCGTCAGTGACCAGTTTGGTCCAGGCCTGAGTCGCATCCAGCAGCTGATTGGAAAACTGGCTGCCCAGCTCGGACAACTTGCTCTGCACTTCGGCGTAGCGCTTCTGCTGTTCTGGCGGCAGATCGATGCCGGACAGGCGGAAATCACGCAGCGAATGTTCCAGAATGGTTTTCTGCGCCACGTCAAAGCCAGCGGCTTCCGGGCTGTTGGCCAAGGCCTCGAAGGCCTGGAACAGCTCGCGGTTCTGGCCCATTTCCGTGGAATAAGCGCTCAAGGCTGGCAGGCACGACTCGTAGGCTTCGCGCAGTTCGGCGCTGTTGCACACGGCGTTCAAATGACTGACCGGACTCCAGGCCGCGCCGAGGCGGTCGTTGAGTTCGTCCATCGCCAACACCAGCCCGGCCCATGTAGGCTGCGAGCCTTGCTTGACGAGAATGTCGGCAATCGCAGCGCGGTTGTCGGCAATGATCTGTTCAATGGCAGGTTTGACATGCTCGGCACGAATCGCCGAGAAAGGTGGCAGGTCGTAGGATTGCAGAAGAGGGTTGTTCGCGCTCACGGTTTTGCACCTTGGCTGGAAGAAACACCCACGCATCTTAATTACAATCGGCGCGGTCCGCAGCTATCAGCGCCAAAGAAGGAGCCTATCGTGGCCATCCGCAGCTTTCAGAATCACACGCCAGCCCTTGGCGAACGGGCGTTCGTCGATCATTCGGCCGTGGTACTCGGCGATGTCGAGATCGGCGCCGACAGCTCTGTCTGGCCACTGACCGTCATTCGCGGCGACATGAACCGCATCCGTATCGGCGTGCGTACCAGCGTGCAGGACGGCAGTGTGCTGCACATCACCCACGCCGGGCCGTTCAACCCGGATGGTTTTCCATTGCTGATCGGCGACGAAGTGACCATCGGCCACAAAGTGATGCTGCATGGCTGCACTGTCGGCAATCGCATCCTGATCGGCATGGGCAGCACGATCATGGACGGCGCGGTGGTCGAAGACGAAGTAATCATTGGCGCGGGCAGCCTGGTGCCGCCGGGTAAAACCCTGGAAAGCGGCTTTCTTTATGTAGGACGCCCGGTCAAACAGATGCGGGCATTGACCGAAAAAGAGATCGCCTTTTTCCCTTACAGCGCCGCCAATTACGTGAAGCTCAAGGATTTGCACCTTGCTGAGGGCTTTGATCAGCCGTGCTAAATCCTCGTGGGGTTCTAGTGGGACTGGCCTCGTGGGACCGGCTTTAGCCGGGAAGAGGCCGGTTCAAACAACGCATCTGTATCGTCAGAAATGCCGCCTTCCCGGCTAAAGCCGGTCCCACGCTGACAACAGCTGAACCTGGAAAAACCTTGGGAGTTCTATGCATTACCAAAATATTCTGTTCGACCTTGATGGCACGCTGACTGATCCGCGCCTGGGCATCACCCGTTCGATCCAGTTTGCGCTGGGCAAACTGGGCATCGACGAACCCGATCTCGCCAACCTCGAACACTTCATTGGCCCGCCGTTGTTGCAGCAATTCATGCTCGCCTACAACCTCGACGAGGCCAAAGCCTGGGAAGCCGTGGGGTTCTACCGCGAGCGTTTCAAGGTCACCGGGCTGTATGAAAACCTGGTCTTCGACGGTGTGTTCGCGCTGCTGGACGAACTGGCCGACCAAGGTCGCAATTTATTCATCGCCACGTCCAAGCCTTGGGTCTTCGCCCACGAAATTGCCCGCCACTTCGACTTCGCCCGGCATTTCAAGGTGATCTACGGCAGCGAACTGGACGGCACCCGCACCGACAAAGTCGAGCTGATCGCGCACCTGCTCGCCGAAGAAAACCTCGATCCCAAACAAACCCTGATGATCGGCGACCGCAAACACGACCTCATCGGCGGCCTGCGCAACGGTCTGGACGTGGCCGCGGTAGGTTATGGTTTTGGCAGCCATGAAGAGCTGCAAGCCGAATCGCCGACCTATCATTTTGCGACGCTGGCTGAGTTGCATGCGGCTTTTTTGAAGCGATAAATCAATTCTGTGGGAGCGAGCTTGCTCGCGAACATAGAATCTCCAACGAGCGTCGTATGCAGCAAATTCACTGAACGCCCGGTCCAAGCTCCATCGAACAACAAAACCAGGAAGGAACCGATGCCGCAGTCCTGTTCCATTGACCAAGCCGTCGCGCAGGTAGTCGCGCAGTTACCGGCGCATATCCACATGGGCATTCCCTTGGGGCTGGGCAAGCCGAACCGGTTCGTCAACGCGTTGTACCAACGGATCAAGCTGCTGCCCGACCGGCAATTGACCATTTATACGGCGCTCAGCCTTGGCCGGCCTGCGGTGGGCGAGGGTTTGAAGGAGCGGTTTCTCCAGCCGTTTCTGCAACGGGTTTTCGATGATTATCCCGAGCTTGAGTATCTGGCCGATCTGCACCGTGACAGCCTGCCGCCGAATATTCGCGTGCAGCAGTTTTTCATGCAGCCGGGCAGTCTGCTCAATAGCGCACCGGCGCAGCAGGATTACATCAGCAGCAATTACAGCCATGCGGCGCGGGACATCAATGCCAATGGCCTGAATCTGGTGGCGCAACTGGTCGCCCGTGATGAGCAGCGGCCGGGCAAGCTGAGTCTGAGTTGCAACCCGGACGTCACCCTCGATTTGCTGCCGATGATCGCCAAGCGCCGCGCGGCTGGGGAAACCGTCCTGTTGCTCGGCCAGGTCCACGTTGACCTGCCTTATATGCCAGGCGATTCGGAACTGGCTGTTGAGGACTTCGATTTCCTGTTGGAGGACGACGAGCGCAGCACGCTATTTTCGACGCCGAACATGCCGGTGGGTTATCAGGATCATTTCATTGGTCTGCACGCCAGCACGCTGGTGCGCGACGGCGGCACGTTGCAGATCGGCATCGGCGCCATGGGCGACGCTTTGACCGCTGCGTTGCTGGCCCGGCAAGCCGATAACGAAACCTATCGCGCCTTGCTCGCCGAGTTGAATCTCAGCGACTGGCAAGTCTTGATCGACCGCGAAGGTGGCGTGCTGCCGTTCGTTTCCGGGCTATATGGTTGCAGCGAAATGTTCGTCAACGGCCTGTTGGTGTTGGTCGATGCCGGGATCATTCGGCGCAAGGTCTACGCCGATGTGATGCGTCAGCGCGAGGCCAACGAGGGCACGCTGGACGAAACCGCACACACCGACGGAGTTATCGTGCATGGCGGGTTTTTCCTCGGGCCGCAGAGTTTTTATGCCCGTTTGCGTGAGTTTTCCCTGGAGCGTCTCGGCCAGTTCAACATGACCGCCATCAGTTACATCAACGAGCTGTATGGCAATGAAGAGCTCAAACGCCTGCAACGCCGCGACGCGCGCTTTATCAACAGTGTGTTTACCGTGACGCTGATGGGCGCAGCGGTGGCGGATCAACTCGAAGACGGGCGGGTTTTGAGCGGTGTCGGCGGCCAGTACAACTTTGTTGCTCAAGCCCACGCGCTGGAAGGCGCACGTTCGATTCTGATCCTGCGCAGCTGGCGCGAAGCGGGCGGCGAGGTCAATTCGAACATCGTTTGGGAATACGGCCACACCACGATTCCCCGGCACCTGCGGGACATCATCGTGACTGAATACGGCATTGCCGATTTGCGCGGCAAAACCGACTCCGCCGTCATCGAAGCCATGCTCAATATCAGCGACTCGCGTTTCCAGGTGGGCTTGATCGAGCAGGCGCAAAAAATCGGCAAGCTGCCCAAGGATTTCCGCCTCGACCCGCGCTTCGCGCAGAACTCCCCCGAGCGCTTGCAGGCGATTGCCGAGCAGTTTTCGCAGTTGTTTACCGAATACCCGCTGGGCTGCGACTTCAGTATTGAAGAGCGCGATTTGCTCAGGGCGCTGAACTGGCTGGAGAGCAAATTCAAGCTCACGGAAATCCTCGAACTGGGCAAAGCCACGCTGGACGCCCCGGAACCTTCGGCATTCCCGGCGCAGCTTGAGCGCATGCAACTCGATCAACCGCAGGGTTTGAAGGAAGAGCTGTATCAGCGATTGTTGTTGGCAGGGTTGCAGAGCACGGCCGGATCACAATCCGTGTAGGAGATTCCCGGTCGTCCAGACTCCGCTGTCGGGAAACAAACACCGGCCCCGCTCCAACGAGTTGCGTTCCGTCAGCATCAGGCAGACATCACACTCACCACCAACATCAGCCCCGCACCGATTCCCACCACGGCAAACAGCTGCCGCAATCGCGGCCCGGCGAGGTAGCGGGAAATCTGCCGTCCGGCGACCAGGCCGACCACCGCGCCTGCTGCAAATGGCGCGCCGACGGCCCAGTGCATCACGCCGCTCAGCGTTGCGGTGATCACGCTGCCGAGGGAAACCAGGGCAATGACCGCCAATGAAGTGGCCACCACGCTTTTCATGTTCAGGTCGGTGTAGCGCGTCAGCGCCGGGATTATCACGAAGCCGCCGCCAACCCCCAGCAATCCGGATAACAGGCCCGCCAGCATGCCGGTCAGCGTCAGCGCGCGCAGACACGGCATGGTCCAGCGCAAGCGACCTTGCAGCGGGTTCAGGACACAGGGCAGAAAATCCGGGCGGGTGGCTGACGGACCGTGGCGCAGTTCGCAGCTGGCTTTGCGGAAAATTCGCACGCAGGCATACATCAAGACCGCCGAGAACAGCAGCGCCAGCGGCGTGTTCGGCAGTTGATGGGCAAGCCACAACCCCAGCGGCGCGATGACGATGCCGATGCTGGCGATATAGCCCGCAGCGCGATAGCGCACGATGCCTTCGCGCAAACCCAGAATCGCACCGACCGCCGACGCCAGGCCGACTGCCAGCAATCCCACGGGCGCGGCCTCGACCATCGACAGGCCAAGACCAAACACCAGCAATGGCACGGCGAGAATGCCGCCACCGGCCCCGGTCAACGCCAATATCGCGCCGATCAACGTGCCCAGGCCTGCGCCCAGGAGTTGGTGCTCGTTCATGCGCCGTCCGCAATGCCGGTCGCGTCGCCGTCAATGATGACTGGGCGCCGGAGGTCATTGGGTGTTTGCATGGCATCGATTCCAGAAATGAGTGGCCGGTTCAAAGGACGTTCAGCGGAATTTTCAGGTAACTGATACCGTTTTCTTCCGGCTCCGGAAGGTGGCCGCAGCGCATGTTGATCTGCACCGAAGGCAGGATCAGCACGGGCATGTCCAGGGTCGCATCGCGGGCTTCGCGCATTTTCACGAAGGCTTCTTCATCAATGCCTTCGTGGATGTGGATATTGTCGGCGCGCTGCTCGGCAACGGTGGTCATGTATCGCAGTTCGCGGCCGTTTGGCAGGTAGTCATGGCACATGAACAGTCGCGTGCTGGCCGGGAGGCTGAGGATTTTATGAATCGAGCGATACAGCGTGCGGGCGTCGGCGCCGGGAAAGTCGCAGCGCGCGGTGCCGTAGTCGGGCATGAATAAGGTGTCGCCAACGAACGCCACGGTTTCGCCCGCCACTTCCACGAGGTAGGTCATGCACGCCGGAGTGTGGCCAGGCGTGTGCATCGCCCGCGCTTCAAGCGTGCCGATCTGGAATGACCTGCCGTCGCCCAGTAGCACATCGAACTGGCTGCCATCGCGGGCGAAACTGCCCGGCGCGTTGAACAGCGCACCGAACACTTTCTGCACCTGGGTGATATGACTGCCGATGGCGATCTGCCCTTGCAGCTGGTCTTTCAGGTACGCGGCTGCGGAAAGATGATCGGCGTGGACATGGGTTTCGAGAATCCATTGCACCGATGCCTGCAGCTCCCGAACGCGGGCGATCAAGCGGTCGGCGGACTCGGTGCCGGTACGCCCGGACTTGGGGTCGTAGTCCAGCACGCTATCGATCAGGGCGCAGTGTTTGCTGCCCAGATCCATGACCAGATAACTGATGGTCGAGGTGAGAGGATCGAACAATGCTTCGATGTACAAGCGCTCGCCAATGATCATGGGGTCTCCAAAACGGTTGTTGAGGCTGGCGGGTTGGGTATTCCCGACACCCTGCCAGCAAACAAGGATTCTGGTAGGAGGGGACTCGTCTGACTGATGAGAACCCCGTGGGACCGGATTTATCCGGGAAGAGGCCGGTTCATTCACTGCATTTGGTCGTCAGAAATGCCGTCTTCCCGGATAAATCCGGTCCCACATGTTAGTAATTGCCTACAAAAATGTAACAACCCCGCCCGCCAGGGACTTCACTCGTGCCAGCGATTCGACACGATAACCTTGGGCGTCCAGTTCGGCGCGGCCGCCCTGAAATGACTTCTCGATCACGATGCCCAGCCCGGCAACGGTTGCGCCGGCTTGCTTGATGATCGAAATCAGCGCCTGGGACGCCTTTCCGTTGGCCAGGAAGTCATCGATGATCAGCACTTTGTCATTGCTGTTCAGATGCCGTGGCGAAATGGCGACGGTGCTTTCGGTCTGCTTGGTGAACGAATACACCGTGGCCGACAGCAGGTTTTCCGTCAGCGTCAGGGATTGATGCTTGCGGGCGAAGATCACCGGCACGCCGAGCCGCAGGCCGGTCATGATCGCCGGCGCGATGCCCGAGGCTTCGATAGTAACGATCTTGGTGATGCCCGAGTCGGCGAACAGCGTGGCGAATTCATCGCCGATCAGCTGCATCAGCGCAGGATCGATCTGATGATTGAGAAACGCATCGACCTTCAACACCTGGTCGGATAAGACGATGCCTTCATCGCGAATTTTCTGGTGCAGTGCTTCCACGTCGGTTCCTCGGCTGCGCTGATGTGCGCAAAAAAAGTCAATTCTAGCGTTTGAGCATGGCACGAATATCCGCCAATGCCGTATTGCCGCGCACGGCTTTCACTTCAGTGGGTGTGTCGTCGTTGCCTTCCCAGGCCAGATCGTCCGGGGGCAGTTCGTCGAGGAAGCGGCTTGGCGAGCAATCGATGATCTCGCCATATTGCTTGCGCTTGGCGGCAAAGGTGAACGCCAGCGTCTGGCGCGCGCGGGTGATGCCCACGTAAGCCAGGCGCCGCTCTTCCTCGATGGTGTCGGCTTCGATGCTGGAGCGGTGCGGGAGAATTTCCTCTTCCATGCCCATGATGAACACGTAAGGAAATTCCAGGCCCTTGGAGGCGTGCAAGGTCATCATCTGCACACCTTCGGCGCCGTCTTCCTCTTCCTGCTGACGTTCGAGCATGTCGCGCAGGACCAGCTTGCCGATGGCCTCCTCAATGGTCATGGTGCCTTCCTCGTCTTTTTCGAGGGTGTTTTTCAACGCCTCGATCAGGAACCAGACGTTGCCCATGCGGTAATCGGCGGCCTTGTCACTGGAGCTGTTCTGCCGCAGCCAGTTTTCATAATCGATGTCCATGACCATGCTGCGCAGCGCGCCAATCGGGTCGTCCTGGGCGCATTGCTCGCGCACGCGGTCCATCCAGCGTTTGAAACGCTGCAAACGGTCGGTGTAGCGGCTGTCCAGATGCTCGCCCAGGCCGATTTCGTCGGTGGCGTTGTACATCGAAATCTTGCGCTCGGTGGCGTAGTTGCCGAGTTTTTCCAGGGTTGTCGAGCCGATTTCCCGACGCGGCACGTTGATCACGCGCAGGAAGGCGTTGTCGTCGTCCGGGTTTACCAGCAAACGGAAATACGCCATCAGGTCTTTCACTTCCTGACGTCCGAAAAAGCTGTTGCCACCTGACAGACGATACGGCACCTGATGGTGCTGGAGTTTTAGCTCGATCAGTTTCGCCTGATAGTTGCCGCGATACAGAATCGCAAAATCGCTGTAAGGCCGATCAGTGCGCAAGTGCAGGCTGAGAATTTCCACGGCCACACGCTCGGCTTCGGCGTCTTCGTTGCGGCAGCGGATCACGCGAATTTCATCGCCATGACCCATCTCGCTCCACAACTGTTTTTCGAAGGCGTGGGGATTGTTGGAAATCAGCACGTTGGCGCAGCGCAGGATGCGGCTGGTGGAGCGGTAGTTCTGCTCCAGCATGACCACTTTCAGCGACGGATAGTCGTCCTTGAGCAGCATCAGGTTTTCCGGCCGCGCGCCGCGCCAGGCATAGATCGACTGGTCGTCGTCGCCCACCACGGTGAACTGGTTGCGCATGCCGATCAGCAACTTCACCAGCAAATACTGGCTGGCGTTGGTGTCCTGGTATTCATCGACGAGCAAGTAACGGACCTTGTTCTGCCACTTTTCGAGAATGTCGGCGTGTTCCTGGAAGAGTTTCACCGGCAGCAGGATCAGGTCGTCGAAATCCACTGCGTTGTACGCCTTGAGCGTGCGCTGATAGTGGGTGTAGACGATGGCGGCGGTCTGCTCCTTGGGGTTGCGGGCGTTGGCCAGGGCTTCGGGTGGCAGGATCAGGTCGTTTTTCCACGAGCCGATCATGTTCTTGATCTCGTCGACCCCATCGTCGCCGGAATACTCCTTCTGCATGATGTCGGTCATCAGCGCTTTGACGTCAGTCTCGTCAAAGATCGAGAAGCCCGGCTTGTAGCCCAGCCGCGTGTGCTCCTTGCGGATCACGTTGAGGCCCAGGTTGTGGAAGGTGGAAACGGTCAGGCCACGGCCTTCGCCAGCGCGCAGCAAGGTGCCGACCCGCTCCTTCATCTCCCGCGCAGCCTTGTTGGTAAAAGTCATGGCGACGATGTATTGGGCACGAATGCCGCAATTCTGGATCAGATGAGCAATCTTGCGCGTGATCACACTGGTCTTGCCGGAGCCTGCGCCGGCGAGCACCAAAAGAGGGCCGCCGACGTAGTTCACGGCTTCTTGTTGCCGGGGATTGAGTCGGGACATAACAGGGAGAGGGTCACAAGCGAAATGGGCGGGCATTTTAACAGGCTGCGACGTTTGTGCGGCCACCGTCCGCCCCTGTACTTGCACTAAATATCGCTGCGCTATCTAATCCTGTAAGTTTTGTTACATTTGCGTACCAGTGCGCTGTAAAGGCGCTGGTTTGGCCCCGCTTCTTTGGGCTTTTTTGCTCGTCCTTGACGAGCCTAGGGAGCTAGCTTGTCTACGCTTTTCCAACCCGTGCGACTGTTATTGCTGGCCCAAGAGCCGGAATGGCAAGCATTGCTGCGCGTTTGCCTGGTTCCGCTGGATGGCATTGAATTGCTGTGTGGCGCGGACTGGAGTGAGGTCAGCGAGCATATTGTCGACCAGAGCAATACGGTATTGCTGACCACGCCCGCGCTGCAACCTGCGCCGGGGCGCTGCAGTTTGCCCGTCGTAATGCTGCTGGAGCAGGAACCGCCTGTCGGACCGGTCGGCGCTGTCGACTGGCTGGTGCGCGGCAGCCTGACGACTGACACCGTGCGCCGCTGCCTGCGGCATGTCCGCGAAAAAGGCTTGCTGGAAGACACACTGCAACGCCTGGCCGAACAGGACACGTTGACCGGCATCGCCAATCGCCAGGGTTTTCAGACGTTGCTGACCGCGCGTTTGCTGGAAAACGAAGGCCGTGGGCTGGCCCTTGGGCATCTGGATCTGGACAATTTCCGCCGCGCCAACGATGCCCTTGGTCATCAGGCGGGTGATCGGTTGATTCTGCAGGTCGTGGCGCGCCTCAAAAGCCAGTTGGAAGTTGGCGATCAGATAGCCCGTTTGGGCAGTGACGAATTTGCCTTGTTAATTGACACGCGGCGGGCGCCACGCCGCGCCGAGTGGATGGCTGAACGCATCACCGAAGCGCTGGCCGAGCCGTACTGGGTCGATGGCGAAAGCCTGCTGATCGGCTGCAGCCTGGGAATCGCCCACTCGCGCGCCCTGGCCGGGGCTGATCCGTTGATGTGGCATGCACACATCGCCATGCAACAGGCCAAAGGTGTTCAGGGCTGCACCTTTCATGTCTTCAACGAACGCATCAATCGCAATGCCCGCAGCCTCGCCGATCTGGAAAGCGAACTGCGTCGGGCGCTGCGGCGTGACGAGCTGGAATTGCACTATCAACCCAGGCTTTGCCTGACCAGCGGGCGCATCGTAGGCCTGGAAGCGCTGGTGCGCTGGCGTCACAAGGAACGTGGCTTGTTGCCGCCTAGCGAATTCGTGCCACTGGCCGAGCAAAGCGGCTTGATTGTGCCGCTGGGCTACTGGGTGATTTCCCGAGCCTTGCGCGACATGCAAGCGCTGCGCGAACTCGGCATGCCGCCGCTGCACATGGCAATCAACCTGTCGTTCCGCCAGTTTCAGGACAATCAGTTGCTGGCGACGTTGAGCCGTTTGATTGCCGACCGTGGCGTCGATGCGCAATGGCTGGAGTTCGAGCTGACCGAAACCGCCGTCATGCGCCGTAGCGATCTGGTCAAGCACACCATGGATGCGCTGGGCAGGCTCGGCGTGCGCTTTTCCCTGGACGACTTTGGCACCGGCTTTTCGTCGTTCGTGCATCTGAACAGCCTGCCCATTGCGCTGCTCAAGATCGACCGAAGTTTCGTCGCGGAAATGGAGCAGCGCGAAGAAAACCGCAAGCTGGTCCACGCCATGATCAATCTGGCTCACAACCTGAGCCTGGAAGTGGTGGCCGAAGGCGTCGAGAACGTCGAGCAACTGGCCTTGCTGCGCAGTTTTGGCTGCGATCAGGTACAGGGCTACCTCATCAGCCGCCCGCTGGCGATGCCGGGTCTGATTGAGTTCCTGACCTTCGATCAAGGTGTTTCGCGGTCGTTGAGTAGTTTTTGATCAGGAAAATCGCTTGAATTAACTGCGGTCCAACGGGCCCGGAACCGCGTTCAAGCCACCACTGCCGCACCCGCTTCGCGCCGTAACAACCGCGAAGTCTTCCTCTCAAACGCATAGGTCAGCGCCAGTGCCGAGCACAGCAAGCCGAGCGCCAGGCCCCACCACACGCCTACTGCGCCCTGATTCATATAGAAACCCAGAATCCACGCCGCAGGTGCTGCGACCAGCCAATAACTGGCCAGCCCGATCAGGAAGGTGGTCTTGGCATCCTTGAAACCGCGAATGGCACCCATGGCGATGGTTTGCGTGCCATCGAGGATTTCGAACCAGGCGGCAATCGCCAGCAGTTTTACCGCCAGATCGACAATGTCGGCGAACGCCGGGTCATTGATGTCCAGGAACAGCCCGATGATCAGGTGCGGCGCCAGCCAGAACAGCACGCCGAACGCGAGCATCACGCTGCCGCCGAAGACGATGCCCGCACGCCCGGCGGTCCGGGCCAGCAACAGATTGCCCGCACCGTAATGCTGGCCGATGCGCATGGTCACGGCGTAGGAAATGCCCACTGGAATCATGAACGCCATGGATACCGTTTGCAGCGCGATCTGGTGCGCAGCCATCTGCGTGCTGCCCATTGCACCCATGCAGAACGCGGCGAACGTAAACAACCCGGTTTCTACAGCGTAAGTGCCGCCAATGGGTAAGCCCAGGCGCCACAGCTCTTTGAGATGGCTGCGCGATAGCTGCCAGAAGCCCTGGCGAATCGGATAAGCCGCATAAGCCGGATGCCGCTGAATGTGCAGCGCAAGGATCAGCGCCATGACGTTGGTCACGATCGCCGTCACCAGCCCGATCCCCATCAAGCCCAGGTACGGCAACCCGAACAGGCCGTGAATAAACGCATAGTTGAGGCCGAAGTTGGCGGCCGCGCCGCCCAGGCTGATAGCCATGACCGGCCCGGCACGCCCCAGCGCACTGGTGAAACCGCGCAGCGCCATAAAGGTCAGCAAACCCGGCAGCGCCAACGGCAAAGTGATCAGGAACTGACCGGCCATGTGCACATTGTCTTCGGTCTGGCCCAGGTGTCGAAGAATCGGCTCCAGATTCCACAGTATCAACATCGCAATCAGCGCCATGCCCCACGCCAGCCAGATACCGGCCTGAACCAGCTGGGTCGCGCCTCTGCTGTCGCCTGCGCCGTGACGAATCGCGACCAGCGTGCCGACCGCGGCCATGACGCCAACGCAGAAAAACGAAATGAAGCTGTAACTGGCTGCGCCCAAGCCGCCGCCCGCCAACGCCTCGGGACCGATCTGGCCCATCATCACGGTGTCGGTGAACACCATCAACATGTGCGCCATCTGTGAAGCGATCAGCGGCCCGGCCAGGCGCAGGATGATCCAGAGTTCTTTGATGGCAGGTTGTTGCATGGCGATGGTGCTCGAATTCGAAGGTATTGATGAGCGGCACATTCTCGACAATTAGCCGCGCATGCACAAAGGGATAAATCAGATCAGTTGCATGAGTAAAACTCATGCTTGCGGATATGAGCTAAAGTTAGCTTTCCCCGCAGCAGGAAAGATCTGAATGGCCCGTAGTCTTGCTCCTCTCTATGCGCTTCGTGCATTCGAAGCGGCCGCGCGGCACAGCTCGTTCACCCGCGCTGCCGAAGAGTTATCCATCACGCAAAGCGCGGTCAGCCGACACATTCGTACGCTGGAAGAGCATTTCGCCTGCCGATTGTTTCAACGCAAGGGTCGCACCCTGCAACTTACCGAGGCCGCACGCACCTTGCTGCCCGGCGTGCGGGACGGGTTTTCGGCGCTGGAGCGGGCGTGCAGCACGCTGTTGAGCGACGAAGGTGTGCTGCGTATGAAGGCTCCGCCGACCTTGACCATGCGCTGGCTACTGGCGCGGCTCAGCCGTTTTCGCCATCTGCAAGTCGGTAACGAAGTTCAGCTGACCAGCGCCTGGGTCGAAATCGATGTGGTGGATTTCAGTCAGGAACCCTTTGATTGCGCGGTATTGCTCAGTCGCGGGCATTTTCCGGCGGACTGGGAAGCGATTTACTTGTTCCCTGAACTGCTGATTCCGGTCGGAGCGCCGAGCTTGCTTGAAGAGCTGCCCTGGGATATCGAGCGTCTGGCCAGCGCCGAACTGCTGCACCCGACACCGGATCGCCGCGACTGGCGAACCTGGCTGGAACGCACGGGTTTGTCAGCGCAGGTATCACTCAAGGGCGGCCAGGTCTTCGATACGCTGGAGCTGGGCATGATCGCTGCCGCCCGAGGTTATGGGGTGTCGATGGGCGATTTGCTGATGGTCGCCGAGGACGTGGCGCACGGTCGCATGAGCCTGCCGTGGCGCACCGCCGTGCACAGCGGCGAGGATTATTATCTGGTCTGGCCGCGTACGAGGCCCGGGACAGAGCGGCTGCGTCGACTGGGTGATTTTCTGCAAAGCGAAGTCCAGGCCATGGAGTTGCCGGACGTGGAAATTCTCAAGTAGATGGTCGGCGGATTTCAGTATCGCAATCGTTTGCTAATCCGACGGGTGCGCTCAAGTATTCATCTGAGTGGCCGATGTTGAGGGCATGGGAGCATTCGTACCAAAAAGCCAACGAAAAGCCCTAAAAATCAAATAGATAATTTACTGAACAGTCATTCGGGATCTAAAGATTCTAGCTGTTTGGTCAGGAGCCCTTATGTCAAAGCCCCGCGCTCGAATTGCCTCGCAACTCGGTATAGCTCTGGCCGTTATTCTGGCGGTTGTCATCAGCGGCAGTACCGTTTTTGCGTTGCGTTCACTGGACTCTGCCAACCTCGTCATTCGTGAAGAGCATATGGGCAGTGAAGCGCGGTTGCTGGCGGATCAGCTCACCACCTTTCATAGCACCTTGCGTGACAGCACCCAGCGCCTGGCCGGGTTGTTTGAAAAACGCTTCGCTGGTGGCCTGACTGTTCAGGCCGACAAACCTGTCACGGTCGCCGGGGTGCAGACGCCGGGTCTGTATGAAGGCGCCACAGCCCTGAACAATGACTTCACCGAAGTCGACAGCTTCCGCCAACTGACAGCCGGGGTTGCCACGGTGTTCGTGCGCAGCGGCGACGACTTTATCCGGATCAGTACGTCGGTGACCAAACAGGACGGCACGCGAGCCATTGGTACGCAACTGGACCACAAGAGTCCTGCGTATGACCGCTTGATCGCCGGACAAAGCTATGTCGGCAAAACCGTGTTGTTCGATCGCAATTACATGACGCAATACTCCCCGGTGCGTGACACCAGCGGCAAAGTCATTGCAGTGCTGTTTGTCGGCTTTGATTACACCGATGCGCAAAATGCTCAGTTCGAAAACCTGAGGAATTTCCGCATCGGCACCACGGGCTCACTGGCGCTGCTGGATGACCAAGGCCGCTGGCTGGTTCCACCGGCAGGCGCGCAAGCTCCGGAGCAGGCAGGCAAAACCGTCGCTGACGTCGTCAAGCAACCGGGCAAGGGTCAGTTCTGGAACGACACCGCTCAGGATTTCTACAGCGTTGCCCAGCCGTTCAAGGACGGCCCATGGACGGTGCTCGCGAGCATGCCGAAAGCTGAAATCAGCGCGGTGACCTGGAGCGTCGGCACGCAGCTGGCGATTGGCAGTCTGCTGGCCATGTTTATCGCGGTCGGTTCGGCAATCTGGCTGTTGCGCAGCAAACTGCAGCCGCTGTCCGATCTGGTGCGTCAGGCCGAAGCCTTGGGGGCCGGTGATCTGAGCGTGCGCCTGAATGTGTCCAGTCACGACGAAATCGGTCAGTTGGCGGGCAGCTTCAACAAGATGGGCGAGGCCTTGTCGACCATGGTTTCTCACATCCGCACTGCCGCGCAGCAAGTCAGCAGCCGCGCCCACGAATTGTCCGGCTTGTCGGGTGGTGCGTATGAAGGCATGGAGCAGCAGTCCGGCGAAATCACCAGCATGGCCGGTGCCGTTGAGGAGTTCAGCGCCACTTCCCTGAACATCGCCGACAATATGGGCAATACCGAACGTCTGGCCAGTGAAAATGCCCAGCAAACCCGTATCGGTCGCGCCTCGATGCAGGAAGCGTCCGCTTCCCTTGAGCAGATCGCTTCGTCGCTCAGCAGCACCGCTACGGTCATCGATACGCTTGGGCAGCGCTCACAGGAAATCGGCAGCATCGTCGGTGTGATTACCTCGATTGCCGATCAGACCAACTTGTTGGCCCTCAACGCAGCTATCGAAGCGGCGCGCGCCGGTGAACAGGGCCGTGGATTTGCGGTGGTGGCAGACGAAGTGCGCAGCCTCGCCTCACGTACGCGCAAGGCCACCGACGAGATTTCCGGCATGATCGCCAGCATCCAGCAGGAAACCGGCAACGCCATCAGCACGATGCAGGAGGGCAACGTGTTGATGCAGGAAGGTCTGTCGCGCAACGCCAAGGTCGCCGCCGCGCTGGCCCAGATCGACGAACAAAGCCGTTCCGCCGGTGAACAGTTTGCCGCTATCACCACTGCTACCCAGGAACAAAGCAGCACCGCGACCTTGCTCAGTAGCAACCTGCAAAGCATCGCCATGGCCAACACCGAACAGCGCGAAGTGGTCTCCCATCTGGCAGTGACTGCCGAAGAGTTGAATGCGCTGGCGGCGGAATTGCGTACTGAGGTTGATCGGTTCAGATGACCTTTTAACTCTGTGGGAGCGAGCTTGCTCGCGAATAGGTACATCCGACTGGCTCTTCGGTCTGAAACAATGCCTTCGCGAGCAAGCTCGCTCCCACAAAGATCATGTCGCCCCGCGCATTCAGTTACTCGAAAGCCGATACTGCAACGCCTCCGCGACATGACTGCGGTTGATCGCCTCGACTTGCTCCAGATCCGCCAGCGTGCGCGCCACTTTCAGCAAGCGGTGAGCGGCGCGCAGTGACAGCGTGAGGCGCTCGCAAGCCGTTTCCAGCCAGGCTTCATCGGCAGCAGACAACGCACAATGCTGGCGCAGGCCGGGCAAGTCGAGAAAAGCATTGGCGCAACCCTGACGACGCTGCTGGCGTTCCCTGGCTTGCGCGACCCATCTGGCGGCGCTCGCGGTGTCGTCGCCTTGCTGCGGCGAAGGATTGAGCGACGTTACCTCCCGCGCGACCGTCAGGTGCAGATCAATCCGGTCCAGCAGCGGGCCGGACAGCTTGTTGCGATAGCGCTGGATCTGCTCGGTAGAACAGCGGCAGCGACCGGTAGGCTCGCCCAGATAGCCGCAGGGACAAGGGTTCATCGCCGCGACCAGTTGAAAACGCGCCGGAAAGCGCACCCGATCCCGCGCCCGCGAAATAACGATATGACCCGACTCAAGCGGCTCGCGCAGCACTTCCAGAACACGGCGGTCGAATTCCGGAAGCTCATCGAGAAACAGCACGCCGTGATGCGCCAGGGTAATTTCCCCCGGCTGCGGACGACTGCCGCCGCCCACTAACGCCGGACCGGACGCCGAATGGTGCGGCTGACGGAATGGCCGCTGCGGCCAGTTCGTCAACGGAATCTGGCTGGCGACTGACTGAATCGCCGCGACCTCCAGCGCTTCATGTTCATCCAGCGGCGGCAGCAAACCGGGCAGGCGACTGGCGAGCAGGGTTTTGCCAGTTCCGGGCGGGCCGCTGAATAACAGGTTGTGATACATTACACCCATACAAGCATTCGAGACTATCGTGACTACTCCTCGCACCAAGGCCTATAGCTACATCCGCTTCTCAACGCCGGAGCAAGCGAATGGTGATAGTTACCGTCGGCAGCGCGCCGCAGCCGAAACCTACTGCACCCAAAATGGCTTGGAGCTCGTCAGGAGCGAAGACTATTTTTTCTTTGACAGTGGGCGATCCGCGTACAAAGGGAAGCACCTTGATGACACAGGTCAACTAGCAAGATTCCTAAGCTATGTGAAAGACGGAACAATTGATCCAGGATCTCTGTTGATTGTGGAGAGTCTCGATAGGCTGAGTCGCGAGCATGTCCGGGAAGCGCTTCCTCGTTTTTTGGATATCTTAAATAATGATATCCAGATATATACAGCGGCTGATAATAAGCTTTATACAAAGGACTATAATGACGTCGATCTTATAGTCAGTATCGTTCAAATGAGCCGGGCTCACAGCGAATCCAGTTTGAAAGGCGAGCGAGTTAGCAAGGCTTGGCAGCAGAAGCAAAAGGATGCGCGTGAGAGTAAGAAACCACTCGGTCGAGCTTGTCCGTATTGGTTGAAACTTGAAGGTGGTGAGTACGTTGAAGTGCCAGAACGAGTGCAGGTTGTTAGGCAGATTTTCAGGCTCGCCATATCTGGGCATGGTCATCGTGCAATCGCCAAACTCCTTAATTTAGATAACATACCTATTTTCGGCTCCCCCAAGAGGAATGCGTCAGGCCTATGGGGCAGTAGTTCTACAGGGAAAATTCTGTCAAATCGCGCTGTTCTTGGTGAATATCAACCGACCGGTCTTGTGGATGGCAAGCGTGCGAAGCTTGGTGAGCCCGTACTTGACTTTTTTCCTGCCGTGATCGATGAAGATTTATTTTTTCAGGCTCAATCAGCCAGATCCACGCGTAATGTTTCGAAAGCTACTAAAGCAGCGGTAAATTTCAATGTATGGCAAGGGCTAGCCAGGTGCTCCATGTGTGGCGAACCTATGCATTTGGTTAACAAAGGTCAGCTGCCGAAAGGCGGCAAATACTTGCGATGTTATGGAAGCGCCAAGGGCCGCTGTACCAACAAGTTAGTGGAAATCAGCAGGTCAGAGCGCGCCTTTATGGAGATATTAACAAAGGTAGATAGCTTGAGCCTTGTGCAGGACTCACAAGCTAAAATTCGAAAAGAAATAGCAAAAATTGATCTACAGCTAGATTTGGTTAAAAAGCGCCAAGCCGAGATTGAAAGTCAGATACTGGACGTCGGTGGTGATCTACCCAGCTTTATAGTTCAAGCTGCTTTTCGCTTTGAGCAAGAGTTGAAAGAGCTAAAGAGAAAAAAGGATGATCTTAAGCGTGATTCCCAGCAAGAAAAAATTATAAACAAGGAGGATTTTTTCGCAAGATTAGATCTTTTGAGCTTTGAGGGACGGGCAAGGGCGAACTACTTGCTGAAAGCTCTGAAGGTGCAAGTTCGGATCGAGCGTCAGGAAAAAACAGTGTGTTACTGCGCATTCCACGCCATCTGGCCACCCAGTCCACCAACATCCGGCCACCCGTTCCACGCTCATCCGGCCGGGCAGTCGGAGCGCAGCGACGCAGGTTTGCATTGTTAGTCTGAAGTCC
>NZ_JAFCXH010000053.1:0-23629 GCF_049898225.1 Pseudomonas sp. DSP3-2-3
CCCAATGTTGGCCAGAAGCCGATGATGCTTCCTCGAATAGGCCTTATACATAGATGCAACCGGGTAGCAGCGTTCAAAAGCAGGTTGAAAGTGTGGGCGAGTCCATACATAGGAGCGAGCTTGTGTGGGAGCGAGCTTGCTCGCGAAGCGCTATTCCTGTTAACGCAGGCGCCATGCCTCGCCAACAAGTTTGCTCCTACACAAATATCGTTCCAATTGTTTACCGCTGCTCACTCTGCGGCGTCACGCGCAGCACTTCTTCAAGCGTAGTCAGCCCGGCCGAGACTTTTTGCGCGCCGGACAGCCGCAGGCTGCGCATGCCTTCCTTGAATGCCTGGCGACGCATCGCCGTGAGGTCCAGGTCAGCGCTGATCAGCGCCCGCACGTTATCCGACATCAACATGATTTCGTACACCCCCGCTCGACCGCGATAACCGGTATCGCGACATTCCACGCAACCCACGGCGCGGTGAGCGCCGCTGGGCACGGGCGCTTGCCAGGGGCGCGTGAGGGTTTGCCAGTCGGTTTCGTCCAGCGCAATCGGCGCCTTGCAGTGCGGGCACAAGGTGCGCACCAGACGCTGGGCCATGACACCCAGAATCGTCGCCTTGAGCAGGTAATGCGGCACGCCCAGTTCCAGCATCCGGCTGATGGCGCTGGGTGCGTCATTGGTGTGCAAGGTGGAAAGCACGAGGTGACCGGTCAGCGCCGCCTGGATCGCCATTTCGGCTGTCTCCAGGTCGCGAATTTCGCCGATCATGATGATATCCGGATCCTGCCGCATCAACGCGCGCACGCCGCTGGCAAACGTCAGGTCAATGTTGTGCTGCACCTGCATCTGATTGAAAGCCGGTTCGACCATTTCGATAGGATCTTCGATGGTGCACAGATTGACCTCTTCGGTCGCCAGCTTTTTCAGGGTGGTGTACAGCGTAGTGGTTTTGCCCGAACCGGTCGGCCCTGTCACCAGAATGATGCCGTTGGGCTGGCGCGTCATGCCCTCCCAGCGCCGCAGGTCATCGCTGGAAAACCCCAGCTGATCGAAATCCTTGAGCAGCACTTCCGGATCGAAGATCCGCATGACCATCTTTTCGCCAAACGCTGTAGGCAGCGTCGACAGCCGCAGTTCCACTTCGCCACCGTCGGGCGTCGTGGTCTTGACCCGGCCATCCTGGGGTTTGCGTTTCTCGGCAACGTTCATGCGGCCCAGGCTTTTCAGGCGGCTGACGATGGCCATGGTCACTTGCGCGGGAAATTGATAGACGTTGTGCAGCACGCCGTCGATGCGAAAGCGCACCGTGCCCTGCTCGCGACGCGGTTCGATATGAATGTCGCTGGCGCGCTGCTGAAACGCGTATTGAAACAACCAGTCAACGATATTGACGATATGCGCGTCGTTGGCGTCCGGTTCCTGATCGCTGGCGCCCAGCTTGAGCAACTGCTCGAAATTGCCCATGTTGCTGATTTTTTGATCAACCGCCGTGGCGCCGCTCACCGATTTCGCCAAGCGGAAAAATTCCACCGCCACACGCTGGATATCCACCGGGTTGGCGACCACACGCTTGATCGGCAGCTTCAGGACATGCGCCAGATCGGCTTCCCAGGCATTCACATAAGGCTGCGCGCTGGCGATGGTCACCGAATCCCGGTCCACGGCGACAGCGAGAATCTTGTGGCGCTGGGCGAAGGCGTACGACATCAGCGGCGTCACGGCTGCGACGTTGATCTTCAGCGGATCGATGCGCATATACGGCTGGCCGCTTTGCTGCGCGAGCCAGACCGACAGGGTTTCCAGATCCAGTTTGCGACCTGGACGCTTGAGATCATCAAGCTGCTGGGCAGCGATGAACTCCAGCGGATGCAACTGGATGTTCGCGGCAGTGCGCCGCAGGGTCAACGCATCTTCGGCGCTGCTCTGATCAATGAAGCCCTGGGCGACCAGATCGCGCAGCAGATCATTCAGATCCAGCCAGCGGTCCTGGTTTGATGAGGCGAGGACTGACATGCGGATTCCTTTGGACGATTCAGCTCATACGAGAAGCCAGAGTAGTCCCAAGCGTGCCAGTTGTTGCGTTCGCTGTCTGTTTAACCGTTGCGAAAATTTTCCATGCGGCTCAACCCGCCGCCAGGGAAACCGGCGAAGCCGTCGCGTGCGCTGGCGCGACCTGCTCAAGTTCAACCGAGCAGACGCTGATCAGGCTGCGCATTTTTTCGCCAATGACCTGCGCCCGGTGCCAGGTCAGCTGGTCGATCTGCACGTCCACCATCAGCAAATCGTCCTGACGCAACACGCTGACTTGTTGCGGGATCAGGTACTGCATGGCGAACAGGTTCAACAATCGGCACAGCGAGTCGGGCTCGGCTTCGACCAGGATCTGGTAGCGCACGCAGCATTGAGCATTGCTGGCCGACCAGGCGTCGGTGCGGTGCTGCGAGGTGGTAACGGCTTCGAGAGTGGGCATACGGGCCTCAGCGGTTAGCGGCATGAAATCGATGTGGGGAATTCTTGCACTGAGCAGTGGAAATATCTGACCTATGATCGATTGAAATAGGTTAATTTCGAATTGTTAATGCGCCAACGCCTCATATAGAGAAATTGTTATGCAAACTGAACTGGACGCCTACGACCGCAAGATACTCGCGCTGCTGCAAGAGGACGCCTCGCTGTCCAGTGCGCAGATCGCCGAGCAGGTCGGATTGTCGCAATCGCCGTGCTGGCGGCGCATTCAGCGCCTCAAGGACGAAGGCGTGATTCGTCGCCAGGTGACGCTGCTGGATCGCAAGAAAATCGGCCTGAACACGCAGATCTTTGCCGAGGTCAAACTCAACGCTCACGGCCGTTCGAATTTCACGGAATTTACCGATGCCATTCGCGGTTTCCCGGAAGTGCTGGAGTGCTACGTGCTGATGGGCTCGGTGGACTTTCTGCTGCGCATCGTGACGCCGGATATCGAGGCGTACGAGCGCTTCTTCTTTGAAAAACTCTCGCTGGTGCCGGGAATACAGGAAGTGAACTCCACCGTGGCCCTGTCGGAAATCAAATCCACCACGAGTTTGCCGATGGGGTGAGCTGACGGGTTTTCACCACAGGCATCAATTTTGTGGGAGCAAGCTTGCTTGCGAAGGCGGTGTTTCAAATTTTGAGATCATTGCCTGCTGCCTGCCTCTTCGCGAGCAAGCTCGCTCCCACCATCGGTCTGGTGCTTGCCGCGCTTGAAGATTGATTTGGGCCATTGATTTTGCAGGCAAATAGCCATCTTGAAAGCTTCGCGTTGGCGGCAGGGATGGATCGTGGCACGATGACGCGGTTATCGACCGAGACTTTCTGACCATGCCGCAATCCACAGCCACGAATCTTTCCCTGATCGCCGCCATTGACCTGGGCTCGAACAGCTTTCACATGGTTGTCGCCAAAGCCAATATGGGCGAAATCCGCATTCTGGAACGCTTGGGTGAAAAGGTTCAGCTGGCGGCCGGGATCGACGAAGCGCGGCAGCTTTCCGAAGAGTCCATGCAGCGCGGTCTCGACTGCCTCAAGCGTTTCGCGCAGCTGATCAACGGCCTGCCGCCGGGCGCGGTGCGGATTGTCGGCACCAACGCCCTGCGCGAGGCCCGCAATCGTGGCGAATTCATTCGTCGTGCCGAAGAGATCCTGGGTCATCCTGTCGAGGTGATCTCAGGTCGTGAAGAAGCGCGCCTGATCTACCTGGGGGTTTCCCATACCCTGGCCGACACGCCGGGCAAACGCCTGGTCGCCGACATCGGCGGCGGCAGCACCGAATTCATCATTGGCCAGCGTTTCGAACCGCTGCTGCGTGAAAGCCTGCAAATGGGCTGCGTGAGTTTTACCCAGCGCTACTTCAAGGACGGCAAGATCACCCCGGCTCGCTACGCTCAGGCCTACACTGCCGCGCGTCTGGAAATCATGAGCATCGAGCACGCGCTGCATCGGCTGAAGTGGGATGAAGCGATCGGCTCGTCCGGCACCATTCGCGCCATTGGTCTGGCACTCAAGGCCAACGGCCACGGCGCAGGCGAAGTCAACGCCGATGGTCTTGCGTGGCTCAAGCGCCGGATTTTCAAACTGGGCGATGTGGACAAAATCGACTTCGAAGGCATCAAGCCTGATCGCCGGGCGATTTTCCCGGCGGGGCTGGCGATTCTCGAAGCGATCTTCGATGCGTTGGAACTCAAGCGCATGGATCACTGTGAAGGCGCGCTGCGTGAAGGCGTGTTGTATGACCTCATGGGTCGCCATCATCACGAAGACGTGCGTGAGCGCACGCTGAGCTCGCTGATGGAGCGTTATCACGTCGATCTGGAACAGGCCGCTCGTGTCGAGCGCAAGGCGCTGCACGCGCTTGAGCAGGTCGCCAAGGCCTGGGATATGGAAGACGACATCTACAAAGAGCTGCTCAGCTGGGCCGCCAAGGTGCATGAAGTCGGGCTGGACATCGCCCACTATCACTACCACAAACACGGCGCTTACCTGATCGAGCACTCCGACCTGGCCGGTTTCTCACGCGAAGACCAGCAAATGCTCGCGCTGCTGGTGCGCGGTCATCGGCGGAACATTCCCAAGGACAAATTCGCCGACTTCGGCAATGAAGGCATCAAGCTGATTCGCCTGTGTGTGCTGCTGCGCTTTGCGATTCTGTTCCACCACATTCGTGGCACTCAAGAGATGCCGCAAGTGGTGCTCAATGCCAACGGTCAGCACCTGGATGTGCTGTTCCCGGATGGCTGGCTGGAAAACAACCAGCTGACCCAGGCCGACTTCGCGCTGGAAGCGGAGTGGCTGACCCGGGTCGGCATCGACTTCAGCGTACGCTGAGGACCGGGTTGCTCAGGCGGTCCAGCAGGGTCGCCTGGGCACTGCGAGCGTTCTGGTTGCCGGTCGGCGAGCTGCGCACGTAACGCCCGTCAGACTGCAACAGCCAGCTGTGGGTGTTGTCGGTCAGATAAGACTCCAGTTCCTTCTTCACCCGCAGGATCAACTTCTTGCCTTCCACCGGGAAGCAGGTCTCGACGCGCTTGTCGAGGTTGCGCTCCATCCAGTCGGCACTGGACAGGAACATCTGCTCTTCGCCGCCATTAAGGAAGTAGAACACCCGCGTGTGCTCCAGGAAGCGACCGATGATCGAACGCACCTGAATGTTATGCGACACGCCGACAATGCCCGGGCGCAGGCAGCACATGCCGCGCACCACCAGATCGATACGCACGCCGGACTGGCTGGCCTTGTACAACGCGCGGATGATCTTCGGATCGGTCAGCGAGTTGAACTTGGCGATGATGTGCGCCGGTTTGCCTTCAATAGCAAACTGGGTTTCCCGGGCAATCATGTCGAGCATGCCCTTCTTCAGCGTGAACGGCGCATGGAGCAGCTTCTTCATGCGCAAGGTCTTGCCCATGCCAATCAACTGGCTGAACAACTTGCCGACGTCTTCGCACAAGGCGTCGTCGGAAGTCAGCAGGCTGTAGTCGGTGTACAGCCGGGCGTTGCCGGCGTGATAGTTACCCGTACCCAAATGCGCATAACGCACGATCTCGCCGGCCTCGCGGCGCAGGATCAACATCATCTTGGCGTGGGTCTTGAACCCGACCACGCCGTAGATCACCACCGCGCCCGCTGCCTGCAGGCGGCTGGCCAGTTGCAGGTTGGATTCCTCGTCGAAGCGCGCCCGCAGTTCGATGACCACGGTGACTTCCTTGCCATTGCGGGCTGAGTCCACCAGCGCATCGACGATCTCGGAATTCGCCCCGCTGCGGTACAGCGTCTGGCGCACGGCCAGCACATGCGGGTCCTTGGCGGCCTGACGCAGCAGGTCGACCACCGGCGTAAACGACTCGAATGGGTGCAGCAGCAGAATGTCCTGCTTGCTGATCACGTTGAAAATGTTCTCGCTGTTCTGCAGCAGTTTGGGAATCGCTGGCGTGAACGGCAGGTATTGCAGCTCGGGATGGCTGTCCAGACCGGTAATGCTGAACAGACGCGTCAGGTTCACCGGGCCATTGACCTGATACAGCTCGGATTCGGCCAGGTTGAACTGCTTGAGCAGGTAATCGGACAGATGTTTCGGGCAGGTATCGGCCACTTCCAGGCGCACGGCATCGCCGTAACGACGGGAGAACAGCTCGCCGCGCAGGGCGCGAGCCAGGTCTTCGACGTCCTCGGAGTCCAGCGCCAGATCGGCGTTGCGGGTCAGGCGGAACTGATAGCAACCCTTGACCTTCATGCCCTGGAACAGATCGTCCGCGTGGGCATGGATCATCGATGACAGGAACACAAAGTTGTCGCCGCTGCCGCCAACGTCTTCCGGCACCTTGATGACGCGCGGCAACAGGCGCGGCGCCGGAATGATCGCCAGGCCTGAGTCGCGACCGAAGGCATCAATACCTTCAAGCTCGACGATGAAGTTCAGGCTCTTGTTGACCAGCAACGGGAACGGGTGCGTCGGATCGAGGCCGATCGGCGTGATGATCGGCGCGATTTCGTCGCGGAAATAGCGACGCACCCAAGCCTTGATCTTGGCGTTCCAGTGCCGGCGACGAATGAAGCGGACCTGATGTTTTTCCAGTTCCGGCAACAGAATGTCATTGAGGATCGCGTACTGACGATCGACGTGCCCATGCACCAGCTCGCTGATGCGGGCAAGGGCCTGATGCGGTTGCAGACCGTCAGCACCCGCCTGTTCGCGAGCAAAGGTGATCTGCTTCTTGAGACCGGCGACACGAATTTCGAAGAACTCATCGAGGTTGCTGGAAAAGATCAGCAGGAATTTCAGCCGCTCCAGCAATGGATAAGATTCATCCAGTGCCTGCTCCAACACGCGAATGTTGAACTGCAACTGCGACAGCTCGCGGTGGATATACAGGCTGCTGTCGTCCAGGTTGGGCACGACAATGGCTGGTAACGCCGGCTGTGGCGCTTCGACCACCGCCGGTACGACCTCGATGCTTGGCTCGACCACGGGCAGAGCCTCTGGAACAGTGACATCAACAGTGGCTTCGGTGAGTCCTTCGGTATTCATGTGTGATCCTGTGAAGTTATTGCCCTTTTAACAGTTGAGCAGCACGGACGGCGAAATAGGTGAGGATGCCGTCAGCACCTGCGCGTTTGAAAGCCGTGAGGGATTCCAGAATCACCCCTTCACTGAGCCAGCCATTCTGAATGGCGGCCATGTGCATCGCGTACTCGCCACTGACCTGATACACAAAGGTCGGCACCTTGAACTCATCCTTGACCCGGTAAAGGATGTCCAGATAAGGCATGCCCGGCTTGACCATCACCATGTCCGCGCCTTCAGCCAGGTCGGCGGCCACTTCGTGCAGCGCTTCGTTGCTGTTGGCCGGGTCCATTTGATAAGACGACTTGTTGGCCTTGCCCAGATTTAACGACGAACCTACCGCATCGCGGAACGGGCCGTAGTAGGCGCTGGCGTACTTGGCCGAATAAGCCATGATCCGCACATTGACGTGATCGGCCAGTTCCAGTGCTTCGCGGATGGCCTGAATTCGACCGTCCATCATGTCGGAAGGTGCCACAACCTGGGCGCCTGCAGCGGCATGAGACAGCGCTTGCTTGACCAGCGCATCGACGGTGATGTCGTTCTGCACATAGCCGTTTTCGTCGAGAATGCCGTCCTGACCGTGGGTCGTGAACGGATCGAGCGCTACGTCAGTGATGACGCCCAGCTCGGGGAAGCGGTCACGCAAGGCACGCGTGGCGCGCTGAGCGATGCCGTCCGGATTCCAGGCTTCGGCGCCGTCCAGGGATTTCTTTTCAGGCGGCGTGACCGGGAACAGCGCCAGCGCCGGAATCCCCAGCGCGACCCAGTTCTGCGCTTCTTTAAGCAGCAGATCAATACTCAGACGCTCGACGCCAGGCATCGATGCGATGGTTTCGCGACGGTTTTCACCATCGAGAACAAAAACGGGGAGGATCAGGTCATCGACGGTCAAAACATTTTCGCGGACCAGCCGACGAGAAAAATCGTCGCGACGATTGCGGCGCAGGCGAGTGAGAGGAAACAGGCGATTAGCGGGGGTAAAGCTCACGGCGAGACTCCTGAGCCCGCATACACGGGCAAGCGTGACAGTTATAAGCCGCCATTATGACCAATGTGTGACGGTCGTGGGTCAGCATGCGACTTGAGGCCGCAGCCGGGCCATGAACATTGTCCGTGCAGGAAACTTTAACGTCGAGACACATATCCCTACTTTCCTGAATGTCTTGGGCGAGTTAGGCTGCGCGTTCATTTCGCCAGCATCCAGATAATGCTCCAACATTTCTTGCAGGAATTTGGCTACTTTGCCCTCTTTCTCGGCACCTTCTTTGAAGGCGAGACCATTCTGGTTCTTGCCGGATTCCTTGCGTTCCGCGGATACATGGACATCAACCTGGTCGTGGTCGTAGCGTTCTTCGGGAGCTACGCCGGTGATCAGCTCTGGTATTTCATGGGGCGCAAGCACGGCCGCAAATTGCTGGCGCGCAAGCCCCGATGGCAACTGATGGGCGACAAGGCGCTGGAGCATATTCGCCGGCACCCGGATATCTGGGTGCTGAGCTTCCGCTTTGTCTACGGTTTGCGCACGGTCATGCCGGTGGCGATTGGCCTGTCCGGTTATCCGCCAGGCCGTTATCTGTTGCTCAACGGCATTGGTGCGGCGGTCTGGGCCGCTGCACTGGGCGCTGCGGCCTATCACTTCGGCGCGGTACTGGAAGGCTTGCTGGGCAACGTCAAACGCTACGAGCTCTGGGTGCTCGGCGCGCTGTTGCTGATTGGCGTCGCACTCTGGATCCGCAGACGGATCAAGAACGCCCGCATCGCCAGGGAAGAAGCGGCCGCCAAGCTGATCGAACCGCTGGCCACCGACACGCCTGCCGAAGTCACGGTCGAGATCAAGAAAACCGCTGACGAATAAACTTCTCGTGTGCGCACTGCACCTACGTATTGCGCACACGAGCAAGCATGAACACCGCCCCATTCCCGCCATTGCAATCCATCATCGATTGAATCCCTGTCGCCCACCCTTGTCACAAGCACTGAACTCCTCGCTATAGTTATGAACCACGTATTCAAGGTTCCGAGCAGGCAAGTTCATGAGCCGTTGACCCCAAGGGAGTGCCTGGCATGCAAAAAAAAGTCGCCGTGATTCTGTCCGGCTGTGGCGTCTATGACGGCGCGGAAATCCACGAAAGCGTCCTCACGCTGCTGCGCCTCGACCAGCGCGGCGCGCTCGTGCAGTGCTTTGCGCCGAACATCGCGCAGCATCATGTGATCAATCACCTGACCGGCGAAGAAATGCCCGAAACCCGCAACGTGCTGGTTGAGTCGGCGCGCATCGCCCGTGGCGCCATCGAAGACATCCGCGAAGCAGACGTGACGCAATTCGACGCGCTGATCATTCCCGGTGGTTTCGGCGCAGCAAAGAACCTGTCGAACTTCGCCACGGCGGGCGCCGACTGCAAAGTCCAGGCGGAAGTCCTGGCGCTGGCGGAAGCCTTCGCTGAGGCGGGCAAGCCGGTCGGCCTGATCTGTATTTCCCCCGCGCTGGCGGCAAAAATCTACGGCCCGGGCGTGACCTGCACCATCGGCAACGACGCTGAAACAGCTCAGGCCATCACCAGGATGAAAGGCGAACACCGGGATTGCGAAGTCACCGAAATCGTCGAAGACACTGCGCGCAAACTGGTCAGCACTCCGGCCTACATGGTTGCCAAATCCATCGGCGAAGCGGCATCCGGGATCAACAAGCTGGTGGATCGGGTGTTGGAGTTGACGCACGAGGAGTGAGAGGAGTGATTCGCCGGGAGTTCCCAGCCATTAACGCGTAAGACGAGTCAAAATCCGGTCCAGCGAGTTGGCGAACGCCTGTTTTTCCCGGTCGCCGTACGGTGGCGGGCCGCCGCCCATTTGCCCTTGATCACGCAGGTCAGTGAACAGGTTGCGCACCGCCAGGCGGTCGCCCATGTTTTGCGCATCGAATTCCTTGCCACGCGGATCGAGGGCGGCGACGCCTTTCTTGACCAGCCGATCGGCCAGCGGCACATCGCTGCAAATCACCAGTTCGCCGGGCACCGCATGCTCGACCAGATAATCATCCGCCGCATCCGGCCCGCTAGGCACTACGATCAGTTTGACCAGGCTGTAAGTCGGCTTGATCTGACTCTGTCCCGCCACCAGCACCACCTCGAACTGACGCTTCAAGGCGAACTTGATGACTTGGTCCTTGGCCGGCTTGGGGCAAGCGTCAGCATCGATCCAGACGCGCATGGGGGTTTCCTGTCAGCAGTTGTCGATTTACGTGGGAGCGAGCTTGCTCGCGAAAAGGCAGGCGAGTCCGACACAAATCTCTAGTGCCTGAAACACCGCCTTCGCAAGCAAGCTTGCTCCCACACGTTTTGTGCCACCCCAAAGAGTGGTTGGTGTGCTGAACGCTCTACGCCACCTGCGTCCGGCGCTTCTCCGCCAGCCAGCTGCGGCCATACAACACTGCAATCGCAATCAGGGCAATAAGCTGGGCGCTCAGCGAGTAAGCGTCGGCATGAATCCCCAGCCAGTCGAACTCGAAGAACGGCACTGGGCGTGTGCCGAAAATGCCGGCTTCTTGCAGCGCTTTGACGCCATGTCCGGCGAACACCACCGAAAGTGCGCAAAGCAACGCCGCGTTGATGCCGAAGAACAGCGCCAATGGCAATTTCGCCGAGCCGCGCAGGATGATCCACGCCAGGCCGACCAACAACACCAGCGCTGTCGCGCCACCGGCCAATACCGCGTTATGGCCTGAAGGACCTGCCTGCAACCACAGGGTTTCGTAAAACAGGATCACTTCGAACAGTTCGCGATAGACCGAAAAGAATGCCAGGATCGCAAAACCGAAGCGCCCGCCGCCGCCCACCAGACTGCTCTTGATGTAATCCTGCCACGCCGCCGCATGGCGACGATCATGCATCCACACGCCGAGCCACAGCACCATCACGCTGGCGAACAGCGCGGTCGCGCCTTCGAGCAATTCGCGCTGGGCACCGCTGACGTCAATCACGTAAGCCGCAAGCGCCCAGGTTCCGAGCCCGGCCAGCAAGGCCAGCGCCCAACCGATATTGACGCTGCGCACCGCCGATTCCTGGCCGGTATTGCGCAGGAACGCGAGGATCGCGGCCAGCACCAGAATCGCTTCCAGGCCTTCACGCAGCAGAATCAACAAGCCGGAAATGTAACTCAGGGATGTGCTCAAGCCATCACTGCCCAGCAAACCCGCAGATTCCTTGAGCTTGCCTTTGGCGAACTCCAGCTTCTGCTCGGCTTGCGCCACCGGTAGACCGTCCTGCAACGACTGGCGGTAAGCCATCAGGGCTTTTTCGGTGTCCTTGCGCACGTTGGCATCGACGTTATCCAGCGAACTTTCAACCAGTTCAAAGCCTTCCAGATACGCGGCTACCGACAAATCGTAAGCCTGTTCACGATCACCCGCGCGATACGCCGCGAGGCTCTTGTCCAGGGTCTGGCTGGTGTAATCGAGCAACTGCGCCGGACCACGTTGTACCTGTGGCGGCTGGGCGCGCTGGGCGCGGAAGGTTGCGGCGGCGGGTGCGCCTTCGGCAGTGCTGACCTCGGCTGGTGTCTGCCGCGCCAGATCGGCAAGGTTGTAGGTCTTGCCCGACGCCGCGCCCGGCTGGGCGCTGAAACCGGCGATGTACGTCGCCACGTCCCAACGCTGGCGGTCGTCGAGCTGATCGGCGAAGGCCGGCATATCGGTTCCCGAAACGCCCAGGCCTAACGTGTTGTAGATGTCGTAAAGACTCAGGCGATCAAGGCGGGCCGCGTCGCGCAGATTGGCCGGTGGCGGTTCCAGGCCGATTCCGGCCGGACCATCTCCTGCGCCTGCGTCGCCGTGGCAAACCGAACAGTGCTGCGCGTACAGCGGTGCGCCGCGTGCCGGGTCCGGCGTGATCACCGGCGCCTGGCTGACTTCATAAGCCACCGCCAGTTTTGCGCCCAATTGCCGCGCCTGACGCGCAACCGCAGCGCCGTCCTGCTTTTTCGCAACCGCGTCGGCGAGGCTGGCGACGCCTTTTTCAAGCTCGCCGCGCTCCGCCCGTTGTGGCAGGGCAACTACAAGACCCTGCAAAACCCCCAGAAACTCCACTTGTTCACGATATTCGGATGCATCGACAACCTTGCCATCGGCCACGGTGGCCGGGTAATCCGCGCCGATGTAATCGAGCAAATGCAACGCCTGCGCTGCGCCATCGGTGGCGTCGGCCAACAGGTTGAAACTGCAGACGGTCAACACAGGCAGCATCAACCAGGCCAGAAAACGGGAGCGCAAGGGCATCGGTGAATCTCAATAAGAATGCGTGGTATTACATTGTTCACTTACAGGGGCCGCTACTCAAGGCTTTGGCCGAAGTTTGTTACTGAATATTGCAAAATCAGGCGATCAGAGAATGTGACGTAGGCAATTACTTCCTACAGGCCGAAACGCGTCCTACGTCATTTGAGGCTTTTTCTGACTCCATTTTTCATCCGGCCTTTGAATAATCGGTGGCGACACTTTTCGCGCCTTTTCGTCAGCGCGAGCAGAGACCAGTAGATGAACAATTTGCCATCGCCGTCCCCAAGATCACTCGTCGTATTGCTCCGCGAGAGCTTCAGCGGTGATGAAAAGATGCATCACTATCGCTGTGAATTCGGCCACGAATGGTCGGCCCCGGCCTTGTTCGGCAATCGTGGCAACTGGTGCCGCCTGTGCTGCCACCAGACGCGCTCACTTTCCCTGGACGATGCCCACAAACACGCGCAGGAACGGGGCGGTAAATGCCTGGCGACCCACTACAGCAACTCGTTGATAAAACTCCCCTGGGAATGCCGCGAAGGGCATACCTGGGAACAAAGCCTGAGTCAGACCCGCGCCGGGGATTGGTGCCGGATTTGCCGAAAGGCTGAACGCAGCGCGCTGCTCAAATCCATGGAAGACCAGAACCCGGCGATCGATACCGGCGACCAGCCGATGAAACCCGGTCGCCGGCCGACTTCGACAACGAATTTACGTCGACGGGGATGTAAACCATGAGAGACGAAGGTGGGTCCGTCCGAGCTGGCTAGACGCAGATACTTTGCCTACAACTATGCCGGAAACGTCTGGTTTCACCTTTTTCAGGCGATGAGTAACATTCGTGCTCCGGCAGCCGCTCGTAGAGCGCTACCGCTGATCAAGTCCTGGTGCGAGATATGGAACTTATTGCAGAATTTGTAACAGTGGTCACACGGTGTGGATGTCAAATCGCTACTTCAGCGTTTACAATCCCGCGCCCTCTCTTCTCGCCGACGCCTTTTCAGCGCGCGGAAGAAGGCCCATCGAGCAGTGCAGCTGCTCATTAAAACGGACTTGAATAGCGCGACGCCTTTGGCCTGCTATCGAATTTCAGGGATTGAACGCTCTATGTCCTCTCGTGCCTTGACCGCAATTACGCTGATTGCTGCCGTCCAATTGGCGGGCTGTTCGGCCTTTCGCAGCTACGACAACGAACTCAAGGAAACCAACCAGAACCTGGTCAGCGGCAACGTTGATGGGGCGTTGGTCATTCTTGAGAAGAACAACACCAGCGCTGACAAGGACCTGCTCTATTACTTCGAGAAGGGTGAGTTGCTGCGCGCCAAGGGCGATCTCGCTGGCAGCCAGACCGCATGGCGAGCCGCAGATCTGGTGGTCTACAAGTGGGAAGAGTCGGTCAAGCTCGACACCGAGAAATACCTGGCGCAGTTCGGCAGTTTCCTGGTCAACGACAAGGTCCGTCGTTACGAAGGCTATGACTACGAAAAGGTCATGCTGACCACGCAGATGGCGCTGAACCTGCTGGCAAAAAACGACTTTGAAGGCGCTCGCACCGAGATCAAGAAGACTCACGAGCGTGAAGCCGTGATCGCCGATCTGCGCGACAAGGAATACCTCAAGAGTGAGCAGGAAGCCGAAAGCAAAGGCGTGAAGACCGAATTCACCGTCCTGAAAGGTTATCCGGTTGCGTCTCTGGATGCGCCGGAAGTCGTCGGCCTGAAAAATAGCTACCAGAGCGCGTTCAGCCATTACCTGTCGGGCTTCGTTTATGAAGCGCTGGGTGAAAAAGGTCTGGCGGCGCCGGGTTATCGCAAGGCTGCCGAGCTGCGTCCGAACACGCCGCTGCTCAAGGAAGCTCTGCTCAAACTCGACGATGCGCAAAGCAAGGACGGCTACAGCGAGGTCCTGATCGTGGTGCAAAGCGGCTTTGCCCCGGCGCGCGACTCGATACGCATCCCGCTGCCGTTGCCAATCAGTGGCAATCTGGTGATTACGCCGCTGTCGTTCCCGGTGATCAAACCGGACACCTCGACCGCTGTGTTCTCGCAGATCGGTCTCGACGGCCAGCAGATCAACCTGACCAAGCTCAACAGCACCACCGACATGTCGCGCCGCGCCCTGCGTGACGACATGCCGGGCATCATTTTGCGCACCACGGTCCGCGCGGTGACCCGTGGTGTGGCGCAGAAGCAGCTTAATGACGTGAATCCGCTGGCCGGTCTGGCCGTGGGCATTGCCTCGGCTATCACCGAGGGCGCCGACACCCGCACCTGGCGCACCTTGCCGGACAACACGCTGGTTGCGCGCCTGCGTCTGCCGCAAGGCGTCCATCAAGTGGTATTGCCTTCGTCCACGGGCGGCACTCACGTGCAGGTCAAGGTCGACCAGCGTTATCAGGTGATTGCCCTGCGCGCCGTTGGCAATCAGGTGTTCGCTGACGGGCTGGCCGCCAATGTCACGCCGTCCCAGCCACAAGCGTTGGCCACAACCAAACAACCCTGATCGGAGACACTCCATGCGTATCAAGATTTTCGGCGTGCTGGCGCTGGCCCTGCTTGCCGGATGCGCGACCCCGCCACCACCTGCTCCCGGCAGTGCCGCGAGCAAAGTTGTCGCCATGGGTGAGATGAAGAACATCGAAGTGGGCGCCATGCGTGTGGCCCGGGAAAACGGCTTTCTGACCGTCAACGTGCAGCTCAATAACACCAGCAGCCGCAACAAGCAGATGTATTACCGCTTCGCCTGGCTGGGCAACGACGGTTTCCCGGTTGCCGATGCCGAGGGCTGGAAAAGCCTGACGCTGTACGGCTCGCAGACCAGTTTCCTGCCCGCCATTGCGCCGGTGCCGAAGGCGACTGATTTTCGCCTCGAAGTGAAAACGCCTTGATCCACCCATTATTTTGCTCAGTTGAAGAGAACTCTCGCATGTTGTCGATTCGTCTTTGCTCCATCGCCGCCGTCGCCCTGCTGGCCACCGGTTGCGCCAACAACTCCCCGTCCCTGGGCAGCAAGAACATCAACTACGGCGATACCAAGGCCGTGGAAACCGTGACCAACGAATTCGGCTCGACCGATTTGCAGATGATCGCCGAGTCCATGACCCGCTCCCTGGCGCAGTCCGGCATCCTGCAAGGTCGCCCGGTGGTTCAGGTCTACGACGTGAAGAACAAGACCAGCGAGTACATCGATACCCGCGAGATCACCACGTCGATCAAGACGCAGCTGATGAAATCCGGCACCGCCCGTTTCGCCAGTGACAACACCCAGATGCAGAGCCAGGTCGATCAGCTCAAGTTGCAAAACCAGAGTGGCCTGTACAAGCAATCGACGGTCAGCAAGACCGGCAACATGATCGCCGCCAAGTACCGCCTGGAAGGCTCGATCAGCTCCATCGTCAAGCGCAGCAGCGATTACAAGGACGTGTTCTACAAATTCAGCCTGCAATTGATCGACGTTGAAAGCGGTCTGGCCGAGTGGATGGACGAGAAAGAAATCCGCAAAACCACGGAGCGTTAAGCAATGCGTGCATGGATGGGCATCGTCGGCCTGATGTGCGCCTTTGGCGTACAAGCCGCGCCGAAAATCGCAGTGACGGATATGGCATTCCAGGAGCGTGTGGAGCATTACATCCACACGGTTTCGGCGCAGAGCAATGTGCGCATCAATGCCTACAGCGCCAGCGGATCGGCCAGTTACAACGAATACGAAGAGCGTTACAGCTACATCGAGCAGGGTGAGCTGCGCAAATTCAGCGGTGACATCAAGGGCGAGATTCTCAAGTCCGGCATGTTCCAGCTGGTGCAGGGCACGCCGTACACGGCCAAGTCCAAGGAAGACGTTTATGACGTCATCAAGCGCATCAAGAACGGTAACTTCAAGGGCGCGGACTACGTGCTGTTCGGCACGGTGTCGGATATCGACTTCCGCCAGGACATCAACGAGCTGGCCAACACTGACAGCCATTCTGCGGTGCTGGGTTTGACGCTGGTCAGCGACTTCAGCCTGATCAACACGCGCACCTTCGAAATCACCTCGGCCTTCACGGCCATGGGCGAAGGTCAGGACACCAAGCTGGTGAACGGTCGGGATATCAAGGTCACGCCCAATCGTGGTCGGGTCGTGCGGGATGTGTCCAAGTCGATTGGCATGGACGTCGCCCGCCAGCTGCGCGAGCAACTGCGTGGCGAAGTTGAATACACCGATCAGTCGATGCCGCAAAACAACCTGCCGCGCGATGAAGCGCCGCGGATTCTGCGCTGATTCAGGCTGCCGGTTGGCGAGCAATGCGCCCATGCAAATGGGCGCATTTGATCGTTACTTGATCAGGCGCCAGGTGAACGGATAGCGATAGGCCAGACCATCGTTGGCTTTCAAGCCGCCAATAATAGTCAGGACCAGCGCGCCAACACCCACCAGGACCAACAGCGGGAAGCCGATGATCACCACCATGAGCAACATGCAGATCATGGCGGCGATGGAAACGGTGATCTGAAAATTCAGCGCTTCCTTGCCCTGGGCATCGATGAACGGATCGGCTTCTTTCTTGATCTGCCAGATAATCAGCGGCCCCAACAGGTTGCCGAACGGGAAGATCAAGCCGAAGAACGCAGCAAAGTGACAGAACATCGCCCACTGGCGAATCTCTGAGCTGGGTTTCGGAAGCGGTAGCTGGCTGTCACTCATGTGCGATCCCTCGGGTTTGTCGATCAGTCGGCCAATGCAGCGGTTTGCAGTGCGAACAGTTCAGCTATGCCTTTCTGTGCCAGAGCCAGCATCGCGTTCAGCTCTTCGGGCTGGAACGGCGCGCCTTCAGCGGTGCCCTGGACTTCAATGAAACCGCCCGCACTGGTCATGACCACGTTGAGGTCAGTCTCGGCTGCGGAATCTTCAAGGTAGTCCAGGTCGAGCACAGGCTCGCCCTGATACATGCCTACCGAAACGGCTGCGATCATTTGCTTGAGTGGGTCGCCGCCTTTGAGGCCGCCGCGTTTCTTTATCACTTTCAAGGCGTCGGCCAGGGCAACCATGGCGCCGGTGATGGACGCTGTACGCGTGCCGCCGTCAGCCTGGATCACGTCGCAATCGACATACAGGGTCACGTCACCCAGCTTGGACATGTCCAGCGCAGCGCGCAGCGAGCGACCGATCAGGCGCTGGATTTCCAGAGTGCGACCGCCTTGCTTGCCGCGACTGGCTTCACGCTGGTTACGCTCGCCAGTGGCGCGCGGCAGCATGCCGTATTCAGCGGTCAACCAACCCTGGCCCTGACCTTTGAGGAAGCGCGGTACGCCGCTCTCGACGCTGACGGTGCAAATCACTTTGGTATCACCAAACTCGACCAGTACAGAACCCTCGGCGTGTTTGGTGTAGTTGCGGGTGATGCGGATCGAGCGGAGCTGATCGGCGGCGCGACCACTTGGACGTTTCATTGGGAATACCTGTACTAAGACGGAAAACTGCCGAGCATTATAGAGGCGACAGTCGAGACTGGGCACATCTAAAACTCAGGTGAGGCCGATCCAGTCGACTGGCAGGCTCTGGAACGGGTGTTTGCAGGGGTTGATGACGCAGCGCGCGACACCATGCATCGCTTGTCGCATTCGCGGATTGGGAGCATCCGTCGCACTGCGCTACAATCCTGCGCCTTTACAGCCTCTCGACTTTTCGTGACATCTTTTGGTCACTGGCCGAAACAGTGCGCTGTTCACCGGATTTACAGAGGTGTTTGCCATGGTCCACAGCATGACGGCTTTTGCCCGGGTCGAACGGGCCGGGGCTCAGGGCACACTGAGTTGGGAGCTGCGCTCGGTCAATCATCGTTATCTGGAGCCGCATCTGCGCCTGCCAGAGTCTTTCCGTGATCTGGAAAGCGCGATCCGCGAGGCGCTGCGTCAGGGGCTTTCCCGAGGCAAAGTGGAATGCACCCTTCGCTTCGTCGAAGAAACCGCCGGCAAACCGCTGCAGGTTGATCGCGAGCGCGCCGCTCAGTTGGTGGCTGCCGCAGAAATCGTCGCCAGCCTCATCCAGCAGCCCGCGCCGCTCAATCCTTTGGAAGTGCTGGCCTGGCCCGGCGTTCTGGTGGGCGACGCCAGCGATCCGCAGGCACTTAATAATGAAGCATTGGCGCTGTTCAATGAGGCACTGACCGAGCTGAAAAACGGCCGGGGTCGCGAAGGCGCCGATCTGGCCAAGCTGCTCAATGAGCGCCTGGACTCGATCACCAGCGAAGTCGCAACCCTGAAAACCCTGGTGCCGCAGATGCTCGCGGCCCAGCGCCAGAAGGTTCTGGATCGTTTCGCCGATATGAAGGCCGAGCTTGATCCGCAGCGTCTGGAGCAGGAAATGGTCCTGCTGGCGCAGAAAAGCGATGTCGCCGAGGAGCTTGATCGCCTCAGCACCCACGTCACCGAGGTCCGCCGCGTATTAAAAACTGGCGGGCAAGCCGGGCGACGCCTGGATTTCCTGATGCAAGAGCTCAACCGCGAAGCCAATACATTGGGCTCCAAAGCCTTCGACCCGCGCAGCACGCAAGCGGCGGTCAACCTCAAAGTGTTGATCGAGCAAATGCGCGAACAAGTGCAGAATATTGAGTAAGGCTAACCCTGACATGACCCACAGCACCGGCACCCTGTATATCGTTTCCGCGCCTTCCGGCGCGGGCAAGACCAGTCTGGTCAAGGCCCTGGTCGACGCCCAGCCGTCGATCCGCGTATCGGTCTCGCACACCACCCGCGCCATGCGTCCGGGCGAAGTGGATGGTGTGAACTATCACTTCGTTGATCGCGCCGAGTTCATGCGCATGATCGAACACAACGATTTCCTCGAACAGGCCGAGGTTTTTGGCAATCTGTACGGTACGTCGCAAAGCCATTTGCAGCAGACGCTGGACGAAGGTCATGACCTGATTCTGGAAATCGACTGGCAAGGCGCCGAGCAGGTTCGCGCGGCAATTCCCCAGGCGACGTCGATCTTCATTTTGCCGCCGACCCAGCAAGCATTGCGTCAGCGCCTGACCAATCGCGGTCAGGACAGCGATGAAATCATCGAGGGCCGCATGCGTGAAGCGGTCAGCGAGATGAGTCATTACAAGGATTATGACTACGTTGTGATCAATGACGATTTCGCCACCGCGCTGGAAGACCTGAAAGCGATTTTCCGCGCCAACCTGCTGACCCAGGCGCATCAGCAGCAGCGTTTCAGCCAGTTGCTCGCGCAATTGCTGGCCTGAATCCGGCAGGCGGCAAGCAGCGACTGGTCAGTTAAATCCGACCGCTCGCGGCTTGCTGCTTGAAGCTTAGGGCTTGCAGCTAGTAAACTCCGCAGTCCGCTCGCCCATCCGGGCATCGCGCATCCGCATTTGCTACGAGGAATACCCATGGCCCGCGTAACCGTTGAAGACTGCCTAGAACACGTGGATAACCGCTTTGAGCTGGTCATGCTCTCCACCAAGCGTGCCCGTCAACTGGCAACCGGCGGCAAAGAACCAAAGCTGGCCTGGGAAAACGACAAGCCCACCGTTATGGCCCTGCGTGAAATCGCAGCAGGCTTGATGAGCTACACCGTTATCGCCGAAGCTGAAATCGTTGAAGATGAACCATTGTTCGCAGCGTTTGAGGACGAGTCCAACGAGGCCGTCTAAGCCTATGCCGGGTCGACGTAGTACGGCGCAGGGTACAAGCCATTGGCAGGGGGTAACACCTTGCCGAGCATAGACGCCCTCGCCGAAAGACTGTCGACCTACCTCGGCAAGGAACAGGTCAATCTGGTCCGCCGAGCGTATTTCTACGCTGAACAAGCCCACGACGGCCAGCGCCGTCGCAGCGGTGAAGCCTACGTCACGCATCCTCTTGCAGTGGCCAATATCCTTGCTGACATGCACATGGATCATCAAAGCCTGATGGCTGCGATGCTGCATGACGTCATCGAAGACACCGGTATTGCCAAGGAAGCGCTCTGCGCCCAGTTTGGCGAAACCGTGGCCGAGCTGGTCGACGGGGTCAGCAAACTGACCCAGATGAACTTCGAGACCAAGGCCGAGGCCCAGGCCGAGAATTTCCAGAAAATGGCCATGGCCATGGCCCGCGACATTCGGGTGATTCTGGTCAAGCTCGCCGACCGGCTGCACAACATGCGCACCCTGGAAGTCCTTTCCGGTGAAAAGCGCCGTCGCATCGCCAAGGAAACCCTGGAAATCTATGCACCCATTGCCAATCGGCTGGGTATGCACAGCATTCGTATCGAATTCGAAGACCTGGGCTTCAAGGCCATGTACCCGATGCGTTCGTCACGCATTGGTCAGGCGGTCAAGCGCGCGCGTGGCAATCGCAAAGAGCTGGTCAACAAGATCGAAGAGTCCCTGAGCCATTGCCTGAAGGTTGACGAGATCGAAGGCGAAGTCAGCGGGCGGCAGAAACACCTGTATGGCATCTACAAGAAGATGCGCGGCAAGCGTCGCGCCTTCAATGAAATCATGGATGTCTACGCGTTCCGCATCATCGTCGACAAGGTCGACACCTGCTACCGCGTGCTCGGCGCTGTGCATAATTTGTACAAGCCGCTGCCCGGTCGCTTCAAGGATTACATCGCGATTCCCAAAGCCAACGGCTATCAGTCGCTGCATACGACGTTGTTCGGCATGCATGGCGTACCCATCGAAATCCAGATTCGTACACGCGAAATGGAAGAAATGGCCAACAACGGGATCGCCGCTCACTGGCTGTACAAGTCCTCGGACGACGAAGTGCCAAAAGGCACTCACGCCCGGGCTCGCCAATGGGTCAAAGGCGTGCTGGAAATGCAGCAGCGCGCTGGCAATTCGCTGGAATTCATCGAAAGCGTGAAGATCGACCTGTTCCCGGACGAGGTTTATGTCTTCACGCCCAAAGGCCGGATCATGGAGCTGCCCAAAGGCTCCACGGCGGTGGATTTTGCCTACGCGGTGCACACCGATGTGGGCAACAGCTGCATCGCCTGTCGGATCAATCGTCGTTTGGCGCCCTTGTCCGAACCGCTGCAAAGCGGCTCGACGGTCGAGATCGTCAGCGCGCCAGGTGCGCGGCCGAATCCGGCATGGCTGAATTTTGTCGTCACCGGCAAGGCCCGCACCCATATTCGCCATGCCCTCAAGCTGCAACGTCGCTCCGAGTCCATCAGCCTTGGCGAACGCTTGCTGAACAAGGTGTTGAACGGCTTCGAGAGCAGCCTGGAAAAAATCCCGGCCGAGCGTGTGCAGCTGGTTCTGGCGGAATACCGTGTCGAAGTCATCGAAGACCTGCTCGAAGACATCGGTCTGGGTAATCGCATGGCTTACGTGGTCGCGCGCCGCCTGTTGGGCGAAGGTGAGCAACTGCCGAGCACCGAAGGCCCGCTGGCGATTCGCGGCACTGAAGGGCTGGTGCTCAGCTACGCCAAGTGCTGCACACCGATCCCTGGCGACCCGATTGTCGGCCACTTGTCCGCAGGCAAGGGCATGGTTGTGCACCTGGACAACTGCCGCAATATCAGTGAAATCCGCCACAACCCGGAAAAATGTATCCAGCTTTCCTGGGCCAAGGACGTCACTGGCGAATTCAATGTCGAGCTGCGCGTCGAGCTGGAGCATCAGCGCGGCCTGATCGCGCTTCTGGCCAGCAGCGTCAACGCCGCCGACGGCAACATCGAAAAAATCAGCATGGATGAGCGCGATGGGCGCATCAGCGTGGTTCAGCTGGTGGTCAGCGTTCATGACCGTGTGCATCTGGCCCGCGTTATCAGAAAACTGCGCGCCTTGGCCGGGGTCATCCGCATTACCCGCATGCGTGCGTAGCCAACCATAATCAGGAGTTCTTCATGACCAAGACTGTTATCACCAGCGACAAGGCACCTGCGGCCATCGGCCCTTATTCTCAGGCCATCAAAGCTGGCAATACTGTCTACATGTCCGGGCAGATCCCGCTTGACCCGAAAACCATGGAGCTGGTCGAAGGCATCGAAGCCCAGGTCGTTCAGGTGTTTGAAAACCTGAAGTCGGTTGCCGAAGCAGCGGGCGGTTCGTTCAAGGACATCGTCAAACTCAATATTTTCCTGACTGATCTGGGCAACTTCGCCAAGGTCAACGAGATCATGGGCAAATATTTCGAGCAGCCGTACCCGGCGCGCGCAGCCATCGGCGTGGCGTCCCTGCCGCGCGGCTCGCAGGTCGAAATGGACGCGATTCTCGTCATCGAATAAATCCCCAGCGGGGTGCCACCGCCCCGCCGCACCTGAAAGGAAGGACTCTGTTATGCGCTTTGCGCTTGCCCTCTCGCTGGTTGCCGTTTTTTTGACCGGCTGTGCCAGCCACGCTGACCGCAATCCCGACGGTACCTGGATCAACCAGGCCGCCATCGACGCCGCCGTCAAGGGCGACAATCTCCGTCAGGCGCTACTCGCCAACGGTCCGAACCTTGAATGGCAAATCAACACCAAGGCCGGTCAGGCGCTGTATTCAAACGGGTTCGAAGTCGGCGAAGGCAAGATCGCCAGCGCCGCCGATGGCAAGCTGCGCATCGACTACTACAACTCCGTGGAAAACCTGCAGATCAAGGGCGATCAGCTGATTCAGGCCGCCAGCGAGTCGGGCCCGGAACAGCGTTTCCAGAAACCTGAGACTCCTGCGCCTGCAGGCGCCCCAGCGGGCAGCAGTTTTGAAAAAGCCCTGTACGGCGCTTATCTGGGCGGCAAATGGACCATCGTCAGTGGCGATGGCCAAGGCAGCTCCGTGCAGTTCATGCCGGATGGCAGCGTGCAGGGTCTTCCGGAAAACGATCGTTACGCGCTGTGTCTGGCGGGCGATTGTGCAGCGATGAGCGGCGAATACGACAGCATGTGGCTGGAAAAAGCCGAGCAAGGCAATGCGTGGATCTTCTCGCGCTCCGGCAAGCAGCTGGAGATTTTCCAGGCGGTGAACAACGCCGGTGCTGACCAGATGCCCGAGCTGCGTCCAGGCGCACGTCGCTGGTTGCTTGAGCGCAACTAGTCCTGTGGGAGATTCTGTGTTTGAGGGCAACCTACAGACGCCGCAGATGTGGTGTCTGCACCGACGCATTCCCGGATAAATCCGGTCCCACGGGATGAACCGCATTTCACCTGTGGGAGCGAGCTTGCTCGCGAAGGCCATTTCTACTGACGCTTTCGCGGGCATGCCTCGTTCCTATGTATGGACTCGCCCACACTTTCAACCTGCTTTTGAACGCTGCTACCCGGTTGCATCTATGTATAAGGCCTATTCGAGGAAGCATCATCGGCTTCTGGCCAACATTGGGTGAGC
>NZ_JAFCXH010000054.1:0-20216 GCF_049898225.1 Pseudomonas sp. DSP3-2-3
CTGCCTTGACGATGAGCCTTGACCCAGTTGAACAGGGTCTGGTCGGACATACCCAGAGAGCGGGCAGCGGCAGCAAGCGTCAGGCCAGTATCAACCAATCGCACGGCCTCAAGCTTGAAGTCGAGGGTGTATTTAACGCGGCCTGTCTTGGACTTAGTCATGTCGTATCCTTGCGGCTATTGAGACACCTGGCAAGGGATACGTTTTTCAGGGGCAAGGTCATTCATCGTGTAGATCGAAGCGTTTACCAAAACAAGTTCATTTCCTTGATATGCCATGACAAACATCTTCTTTGAAAGTTAGTGAGTTCGAGGGTCAAACACTTGGAACAAGTGCCAGCCCCCCTCTCGACAATGTATTGATTTATGAGCGCCGTCCGGACATGTCGCCCACGCCTGGAGCTCCGATATCAAACCGGTATTTTCAAGTTGTGGCTTAGCTGGCCGTGATCTACCTCGCCCTTCGCTGCACACGACTGCTCAGGCTGTTGCGAATCGGCAGCGGCGGCTATATCACTCGGTCTGAGGAGGAAATGTGCTAGTGCCGGTAGCAGGATCAGTGCTCCCAACATGTTCCATAGGAACATAAAGGCCAACAGCAGTCCCATATCCGCCTGAAACTTGATAGGACTTAGCACCCAGGTGACAACACCAATGGCCAGCGTGATACCCGTCAGCATCACAACCTTCCCGGTAAACAACAGGGCTCGGTAGTAGGCCTCGGATAAGCTCTTACCCTCTCGCAACTGAGCCAAAGTGACGGACAGGATGTACAGGGCGTAGTCGATACCGATTCCCACCCCCAAGGCGATGACAGGCAATGTCGCAACCTTAACGCCCATGCCGAGAGTGACCATCAACGCCTCGGCGAGTATCGAGGTAAGCATCAATGGCAATACCGCTACTACCACCGCCCGCCAGGAACGGAAGGTAATCAGGCTTAGTACCGCAACAGCGGCATAGACTAGAAACAGCATTTGCCACCAGGCTTGCTTGACCACAATGTTAGTGGCCGCTTCGATACCGGCGTTCCCGGCAGCCAACAGGAACTTGGTATCGTCAGTATCGTTCTCGCGGGCAAATGCTTCGACAAACCGGACCACGGAAGACAGCGTGTCAGCCTTGTGATCGCGCAAATAGATGTAAAGCGTCAACAGGCTGCAGCTGTCGTCGTAAAGCCCGCGCGGTGCGCCAGCTGTGATCGTGTTCAGCATGCTCTGATTGGGAAGGAACTCGTACCACTTAGGGTTGGCCTCGTTCAAACCAACCAGCATTTTCCGGTTCAGCAGAGATAGTGAGTTGGTCGTCTCGACGCCCGGGAGCTGACGTAGTTGCCATTCCAGCGAATCGATCTTGTTGAGCGTTTCGTATTGGGAGCATTGGCCTGCGGGGCTCGCGACCATGACAGCGAGAACGTCGCTTGATGCACCGTAGCTCGTGTTCATGAAGGCCACATCACGGTTGTAACGACTGTCAGAACGCAGCTCGGGCGCCCCTGGGTCCAGGTCACCGATTTTCAGATGGGTGCTGACGACAAAACCGGCCACACCAATGATCGTGGCCCCCACCAATGCGAAGGCAGCCATCCTGCGCTGAGTGAAGCGATCCAGAAAAGACCAGAGCGGGTGCTTGCCCTGCCCTTTATCATCTGCTGACTCGGCATGCAGGCTACGCTTGGCAGCAAAGGCGCTGACGCCAGTGTAGGAAAGCATGATCGGCAACAGGATCAGATTAGTAAAGATGAGTACCGCCACGCCGATCGAGGCAGCAATAGCCAATTCGCGGATAACCTGAATGTCGATCACCAGCAACACTGCGAAGCCGACAGCATCGGCCAGCAGTGCCGTCATACCTGCCAAAAACAGACGGCGGAATGTGAAGCGTGCGGCGAGTAACTTCGGAACGCCCCGCCCGATGTCCTGCATGATGCCATTCATCTTCTGCGCGCCATGGCTCATGCCAATAGCGAACACCAGAAACGGCACCAGAATAGAATAGGGATCCAGGGAATAACCAAGCGTCGGCAACAGTCCGAGTTGCCATACCACTGCGATTAACGATGCTGTAACCACCAGCAACGTAGAGCGGGCACAACGGGTGAACCAAAACACCGTAACAGTGGCGATGCCGACGGCTATGGCGAAGAACACCAAGACCGAACGCACACCGTCGATAAGATCGCCGACAATCTTGGCGAACCCTGTGATGTGCACCACATTACCTTCGGCTTCGTACTTGTGACGCAGTTGTTCCAGATATCCGGCGAATACCGCATAGTTCAAGGGGCGACCTTCGCTGTCCTTGGCCAGTAACGGAACGTAGATCACCGATGACCTGCCGTCGGTGGACACGATCTGGCCGATCTCACCGGAGCGGGCGATGTTCGCCCGCAACTGCTCAAGGCTCGAAGGGCTGCCGTCGTATCCTTCAGGAATCACCTGGCCGCCTTCAAGACCCTCTTCGGTCACGCCCGTCCACCGTGTTGATGGCGTCCACAGTGACTTCATGTTCGCCCGATCCACCCCGTGCAAAATGAAGATTTCATCGGACATGCGGCGCAACGCATCGAGGTATCCGGGATCGTAAATGGTGCCTTTAGGACTCTCCACTGCAACGCGAACAGCGTTGCCAAGACCAGCCAACTGATTCTGGTATTTGTTGAACTCCTGGATGTAAGGGTGCTGCGTCGGAATGGTTTTTTCAAAGCTGGCATTGAGCTCCAGCTTGGTCGTCTGCCACCCCAATAAAGCGGTAACAATGGCACAAAGAATGATGACCACGAGTCGATTGTTGAATAACGCGCGTTCCAGCAGGGAGCCCGACTGGTGATCGAAATTGACGGCATCCCCTGAGAGGTCTGACGATTGAATCTTCACAGCTTATCTCCAGGTTTGACTACATGTACGCCAAGCTGACTGAGCACCACCGTGCTCAAGTTTGATGTGAGCAGCACACAGTTAAGGGGTGGAAAAGGTCGGGTATTGAGTGGTTCGAGCTTTCCTCCCCGCTCGCGCATTACCAATCCCGCCTGATTAACCAGAATCAAGTGACCATCAGGCTGGATCGCAGAAGAGGTAATAGACGCTTCATCCGGCGAGACCAGTGATGTCCATGTCTTGCCGCCATCCTCAGAGCGCAAGGCATTGCCGCGTAAACCAGCGACGACAACTTCATGCTTCGATAGAATTTCTACCGTGAAATAACTGCCCCGATAGGGTGTCTGGGCGATGGAAAAGGTCGCACCGCCATCCTCTGAAGTGCGAACCAACCCTTGTTCGCCAACGATAATGATCGTCTGGCCCTCGCCGCGTATTGCATTCAAGTGAAGCGTACCAGGGTTTTGAATTCGGTCTCCCCAGGATGACCAGGTCTTGCCACCGTCGGTGGTTGATAGGGCGATTCCGTAAGCACCCACCACAACGGCATTAAGAGGATCGCGCACCAGAACATCGAGAAGAGGCTTGTCCGCCCCTTCCTCAACCATGCGTTGCGCGAAAGCGATTGGCCGGGCTTCGCCTTTTTTTTGCGCTTCAGCAAGAACTATCTGGGCAATCCGCCGGCCGTCGAGGCTAAGTGTCCAACTTTCGCCAGCGTCAGAGGTCACTAGCACGCAACCTCCATGCCCAACGGCATAGCCGTTCCTGGCATCGGCAAAGCGCACGCCGGTCAGCGTCACGCTGACTGGGGTCTGCACCTGCCGCCAGTTCGCTCCAGAATCATCGGACAACACCACAATTCCCCGCTCCCCCACAGCGACGAGGCGATTTCCCGCCTGCGCCACGCCAAGCAAGTACGAGCGAGCCGCCATTACAGTGGGAACTGAGGGTCTTTCTAACGCAGATCCAACCGGCGCCCCATTGGCAATCGACAATGTCGATATAAGAACCATGCCCCAAAGAAGGCACCATGCTAAATGTCGAGAAACGTTACTCATGTTTGACATAATTGACTCCGTACTTCGTTCAGTAACTCACCAGTAAAACGTTGAGCATGCAGCTTTGATACTCAACGCGTTTACCCTGAGTTCACTGCCACTGTTTACCCAATGATAAGCGCCTGACCTAACAGACGAAGCGCGAACCTGTGGGCAAACCTTTCTCTTAGAATGTGCGCTGTAGTGAAAGAGAAACGAAGTCGCGATCCTTCATCGATTGTTTGTATGACGTGAAACTCGTGTCATCCAGGAACGTACCTTCCGGCCCAAAGAAATGGGTGTAGGTAAGCCCCGCTCTCCAATCGTTGAGGTATGTCGCCTTCAACCCGATACTGACATCTCCGACATGATCTCCGTTAAACGACCCCACTACTGACGAGTTGCCAATACCGAAGCCCAGACCTAATGGCACGGAGATATCTACCCCAGAAAAAAACTGGCGATAAGATGGCTCGTAGACTACGCGTATGTTGGCTGCATCTCGATCAGCATTGGGGCTTAGAAGATCAGGATTCTTGGTAATACTCGTGCGTCGATTCCAAGCGACCTCCCCGAGAAAACTGGCTTCATTTGCGATGAGTGATGGACCCAGGGTCGCCAACCAAGACACTTGCGCATGCAGGGAATTACCTACGGCATAAAGCGGATTGCCATCGTTATCGCCGGTGCCTGTCAAATCGACCGCGCCACCGCTGATCAGAGGAGTGTTGCGACGCACAGATACTTCGCCGGCAATGTTGTAGTCGCCAAACGTGCGACTGAAACTCGCCCCGTAAGCAGTGATATCTTCCGGATAAACCCATTGGTATTCACCGATCTGTCCACTGACAGGATTGAGGGCACCAGGTCGTAGATAAAGCTGAGGTGTTTTGTCGTGGTAACGGATCGCGTAGATGCCATAGTCTGTTTCATCGACGCTGAAGCGTACTTGCACGCCACCTTGCCCGGAATTCCTGGCCTTCATGTCCTTCCCTCGGAAGAACGTCAATGGCCCACCTCCTGGTATGACAGGAGGGCCGGCGATCAATCGCTCGGCACCATCTCCTATAACATCGAGGGTCGAGAAATAGCTGCCAGCAGCAGGCAACTTCGTTTCTTCCCACCGCCACTGGTAATAGGCGCCGATGGAGACGTCCGGCGTTAACTGAAGCTGCCCGGAAAACTGCTGGACCGGGCGAATCAGCTCCTTGAACTGGGTATTGGGTACAGACAGAGCTTTCACTGCATCTATCGGTGCCATCCCACCTGCAATGCCGTTGGCACCAAAGAACAGGCTCTCACCCCAAATCAGGGCATGCCTGCCCGCTCGAAAGGTGGCCTTGGTATCCCCGATAGGCACTCGGCCATAAACAAACGCATCCAGCAACTCGGCCTTTCGCCCGTGCAATTTCTCGGTATCGCTGGTGAACTCGTCATAGGGACGGGAAACGGAGTTAACCGTGCTCGGCGAATTATTATCGTTGGATTCGTTATAAACGGTGTCATACCAGCCAGCGCCCGACAACCGTGCGCCGAAACCCTGGTAGTTCATATCCAACTCTGAGAGAACGTCGAACCGGTTGGAAATCAAGCCCTTGCTGAAGTTTCGATCACCGTCATCCTGGTTGACCGAGGAAGTCAACTTATCGGACGCCCCCTTGACACGAAAAGCACTGTTGTACTTGACCGTATTGTCCCACCGAAGCTTGAAATCTGGATTTTCAGTGTCAATCACGAATGCATAAACACTCGGCGACATGATAGCCATTATGGAGATCGCGAGTGGACGCAAGGCTTTATTTTTATTCATTTTATTGGTTCCGCTAGTGCCTGATTCATAGTCATCGACCAATGGAACTACCCGTCACTCACCGACAAACGCCGGAGTTGTGTCAGAGCATTCCGACGGAAATTAGATTACGAAGGCATCGCAGCGTCCGTTAGCCTAATTTGGCATCAAAAACGCAGAAGCATTGAAATCCCACTGCGGCAAGCCTGACTCATCCAGAAGTCGATGAGAGTTCGCAGAATGTCCCATCCTGTCGACTCCAGTTACAGAGAGTCCAGCGATTTGGTGCATGCCAATATTGGATAACACCCCCCCTCCTTCTCTTTGTATCTTGTTCGTCAGCACTAAGATCGACATCAAATCTTTTTGCAGAGGTTGGACAGCAGTGGTCGACTGAAACCCTCTGTACATGCGAAAACGATATAAAAAGGAGCGAACGGTGACCAACATCGAATTGCTGCAGCGCAGAAATCAGCTATTAGGCAAGGCTGCACCGCTTTTCTATGACACACCGCTACACATTGTGCGCGGCGAAGACGTCTGGCTATTTGATGCGGACGGTAAACGTTATTTGGATGCCTACAACAACGTACCGGTAGTGGGGCATTGCAACCCCAAAGTAGTAGAGGCTCTTTGCAAACAGGCAGCCGATCTCAACATACATACCCGCTACCTACACGAGAATGTAGTCAATTATGCCGAGCGCCTGACAGCGACTTTTGACAAATCACTGGATATGGCCATTTTCACCTGCACCGGCAGCGAAGCCAATGAATTGGCCTTGCGCATAGCCAGGATGACAACCGGCGCCAAGGGCATCATTTGTTCGAACTGTACTTATCATGGCAATACGGCGGCAGTGGATGAGCTGTCGACTATGTTTACCGGTGGCGTCACCGGAAGTCTCAATGTACGTGCAGTGCCATTCCCCGACCACTATCGTCCGCTCGGCGGCCTACAGGGCGAAGCACTCATCGACACCTATGTCGCTGAAGTCGCAAAAGCTATCGAAGCATTGAAGGCAGACGGCTTGGGGTTCGCCGGGCTTTTGATCTGTCCGATCTTCGCCAACGAGGGCCTGCCTGGCGCTCCCTCCAGCTACGTCCAAAAAGTAGCTCGCTTGGTACGCGAAGCCGGTGGCTTGCTGATCTTTGACGAGGTCCAGTCAGGCTTCGGTCGCACCGGACATATGTGGGGCCAGGATCAGGTCGGTGTTGTTCCGGATATTGTCACCATGGGTAAACCCATGGGCAACGGACATCCGATCGGCGCCGTGGTGTCTCGAGCAGATCTAGTCAACAACTTCCGCGAGCGGGTGATGTACTTCAACACTTTCGGGGGAAATCCGGTCTCCTGCGCAGCAGGACTGGCGGTGCTGGATGTTATCCAGGAAGAACGACTGTTGGAGCATGTTGCCCAGGTTGGCGAGCATACGCTCAAGGGTTTGATCGCACTCCAGCAGCGCCACGAGATCATCGGCGACGTCCGAGGTTCAGGGCTGTTTTTCGGCATCGAACTGGTGCTGGACCGCAACAGCAAAGAGCCCGCAAGGGACTTGTCCAAGCAGGTGGTCAACCTGATGAAGGACCGCGGTGTTCTGATCAGCCGCCTGGGACCGAACGACAACGTACTCAAAGTGCGCCCGCCGCTGCCTTTCACGACCGAACACGCCGACCTGTTCATCAATACCCTCGACGATTGCCTGGCAACTCTGTAGGAGCCGCCCATGAGCGAACACATTGAAATTAACCAGGAGCAGATGCTGAGCAATCTACTGGGGCTGGCACGGGCGTCGTTGCACCACTGGAACATGGACTGTCTGGACGTCACCCTGATCAAATACCGCGAAAATGCAGTATTTAAAATCGAGACCACAAACGGAAACCGCTACGCCCTCCGTGTGCACCGTGGCGGCTATCACTCGGACGCAGCGTTGCGCTCCGAGCTGCAATGGATGGCTGCACTACAGCAATTCGGAATCGACGTGCCCGTAGTAGTACCGACCGACAAAGGTGAGTTGTTCATTCTGGCCACGCTACCCTCCACTGGCGAAACCTTACAGATCGACCTGTTCGAGTGGATCGAAGGTCGCCAGCTCGGCACGGCTGAAGGCGGCCTCGGCGATGACATACAGCAGATCCAGCATACTTACCGGACCATTGGAAACATCGCCGCACGCCTCCACGAGCACGGCAGACAATGGCGTCGGCCCGAAGGGTTCAATCGCCATGCCTGGGACGCTGAAGGCCTGGTCGGCGACTCCCCTTTCTGGGGGCGCTTCTGGGAACTGCGCAGCCTCAACGAAAAGCAACAGCAACTGGTCCTGACGGCACGAAACATTGTTCGCTCCGAGCTGCAAACAATTACCCAGGCCCCCGAGCACGACGACTACTACGGCCTGATCCACGCCGATTTTGTGCCGGAGAATCTGATGATCTCGGGCGATACCGTGCGTCTGCTGGACTTCGATGACGCTGGTTTCGGATGGCATCTGTTTGAACTGGCCACTGCGCTTTACTTCGTCCGCCGAGATGCGAATTTCAAGGTTGCTCACGACGCTCTGATCGAAGGCTACCGAGCATATCGAGCTCTACCTGAAAAGGTCCTGGCCAAACTGCCGGTCTTCATGATGGCACGGGGCTTCACCTACTTGGGCTGGGTGCAAACCCGAGAAGGGTCGGACGTCGCCAGGGAACTCGCTCCCTTCTTGACCGAACTGGCATGTGATCTCGCCGCCGAGTTTGTCAAGACCTATAGCAGTTCCGCCAAAGCCGAGTAAATGGCCAACCATCGATATACGACAGCCCATACAAGGGCGTGGTCAAACAAAGGGGTGATGTATGTTTAGATTGAAAGGAAAAGTAGCCTTAGTGACCGGCGCCAGCCAGGGCATAGGCCAGGGCATCGCCGAGGTGTTCGCCAAAGCAGGAGCTCACGTTGTGGTGGCGGCTCGCAATGCTGAAAAAGGTCGTAAGGTAGTCGCCGACATCATCGCCAGCGGCGGCCAGGCACAATGGCTGCAGACCGACCTCAGTACAGCGGATAATGCCAGGCATCTGGTCGAAGCTGTACTCGCAGAGCACGGTGCATTAGATGTTCTCGTGCATAACGCCGGGGTATTCCCGATGGCGACGATCGACGACCTCAGCGACGCGCAACTGGAAGAAACTTTGACGGTAAACCTGAAGGCCGCCTTCTGGCTGACTCAGGCAGTGTCACCATCGATGCGCGAACGCGGCCATGGCCGCATTCTCTTCACGTCGTCAGTAACCGGCCCACGTGTGGCGATGCCGCTGCTGGCTCACTACGCGGCCAGCAAGGCCGGGCTGAACGGATTCATCCGCGCTGCTTCGCTCGAATACGCACGAGACGGCATTACCGTTAACGCCGTTGAGCCCGGCTACATCCTCACCCAAGCAATGGACCAACTAGTCAGCCAAGAGGAACAAGCGGAAATGGCCACTCAGGTACCGATCGGAAGACTCGGTCACCCTCACGACATCGCTCACGCCATGCTCTATCTGGCGAGCGACGAGGCGAACTACGTTACCGGGCAGAGCATCATCGTCGACGGCGGTTCATGCACGCCAGAAAGCTCAGTTCAATTGCAAGGCTTCTATACAGACCGCGGCCGATAAGTAGTGATGTCTCGGGGCAAGAATCCTGCCATTGCGCTGGCTGATACCGATCCGGCGCTGGTCATCGAGGGGTTAAGTCGAGTCGACTGACTGGACGCCTACTGCGAAACCAAGTCCGTGTGTTTGCGCCGCTAAGGCCGGAGAACATTGCCCCGCCTGAAAATAACGATGGGGCGATGTGATCGTCATTCCCAGGGCAGAGATAGAGCCCACTTACGCCAGATCAACCGTGACACTTGCGGCATTCACGTCACTAGTGTCCGGTAAAAACCGAAGGGGGAGCTTGCTCCCCCTTGCTGTTGGCGGCCGTCAGTCATAATCTGATTTTTCAGACTCGATTTTGACTCATGTTTACCAGCACCCGTTTAGCCCACCTACTCAGTGCGATCCCGCGTCAGTTTTTCCGGCAATCCACCGAAAGGCACCGGGCGGATCGCTATGTCAAACGCTGCACGTCCTGGCAATTGCTGGTGACACTGGTCAGCGGTCATTTGACCCAAGCCCCAAGCCTGCGGTCCTTGGCGAATTTCTCCGAAACTCTAGGCCCGCATAGCTACCATCTTAAAGCCGGCCCTATTGCCCGCTCGACCCTGTCCAATGCCTTGAATAAGCGCGACTACCGGCCATTCCAGAACCTCTGCGAGTTTCTGTTGCTCAGCATCAGCCGCCAGCAGCGCAAGGAAGTCGGCGCCATGGTGAGCCTGATTGATTCCACTTCGATCACCTTGCGCGGACCTCACTTCGATGGCTTGACAGCCGCGACGAAAACCCGCATTAGACAAGGCCTCAAAGTGCATGTCGGGCTGGATCTGGCGCAGTTGGCCTCGGTGTACGTGAACATTACTCCCGCCAACATCAACGACATGAGCGACGCACTGGAAATGCCGATTAAGGCCGGCATGACGTATGTTTTTTGACAAGGGCTATTGCGATTACAACTGGTGGCACCAGTTGCAGACCAAGGGGGCTTTCTTCGTCACCCGCTTGAAGAAAAACGCCAATATCAAAGTGCTGGACGAGCACTCGACCGCAGCCGAGCAAAGCCCGGTCATGACCGATGAAGTCGTCCAGCTTGGCAAAAAGCATTTGGCCGGTAAACGCCTGAATGCCTACCGGGAAACACCGGTAAGACGTGTCGTGGTTGAGCGTGAGGGCCATGCCACACCGTTAATCCTGGTGACCAACGACTTCACGAGAACAGCTGAAGAAATCGCAGCCCTGTACAAAGATCGCTGGAAGATCGAGCTGTTTTTCAAGTGGATCAAACAACATCTGAAGCTCAAACGCTTCTATGCCTTCTCTGAAAACGCCGTGCGCTTGCAAATTTACAGTGCCTTGATCAGCTACTTGTTACTGCAACTTTTCCATCGTCGCTCAGGATTTACCGGCTCGTTGTTCGAGCTGACGGTTCGCATAGCGCATGTCCTGCATGAACGGCCCGCTACCCCAGCGTTGAGGGACCGACGAAGGCTGGAGCGAGAAAAGCTGAAGGCTGCCCAAGACAGCCTTCAGCTATGAAACGTGTTTACCGGACACTCGTGGGCGTTCACGTGGACTCATGCCGAAGCGCGCCTTGAAGGCTGTGTAGAAGTAATCGCCAGAGCCCCATTGACCAACGAGTGTTGAAAGGGGCTGCCCGACTGGTGCCCGACGCAGAACCTCGGCACAACGTTCAAGTCAGCAGCCTTTGATATGCTGCGAGACCACCAGCCAGCGGCGAGCAAACATCCAATACAGCCCCCCGAACAGAAACACCGACCTGACGACAGATCAGTTCCGGACACAGATCAGCTTCGTGGATGTGCGCATCGATGAAAGCAATAGCCTTTCGAAACAGACGATTGCGCCTGTCCTGCCCCTCACTTACCTCAATGACTGGGCGCAATAGCACCAACAGCGCCCCCAGCGTAACCTCGCCATCACGGCCCATTGGAAAATGACCCGATCTTCCCATAGATACCTTCACTCAAGTAGCGCCCGGCAAGTGCCCCGCAGATTCGATTGATATCTCGCATCCAGACGTCCCAGGCCACAGTTGGGCCTGATGAACTGAAACTCATAGCCCTCCCCCTGCCGTAAATTGCTCGTCAGAAAAATCAGGTTCGAAATTGCTGAACCAGCTCTCGGAGCTCTCTTCCCAATCGTGCAAGCTCTGCACTGGAAACTGCAGTTCGCTGACTTGCATCGGCGCTTTGCTCTCCAATGCCACGAACCCGGCTGATGCTTCCATTGATGACCTCTGCAACTACGCTCTGCTGCTCAGCCGCAGCGGCGATCTGCTGGTTCATTTGCTCAATCGTACTAACCGAACGGGTAATGCGGATCAGAGCATCGCCAGCTTCGCTGGCCAGAGCAACGGTGCGCTGAGTTTGCTTACAACTGCTGTCCATCTGCTGCACCGCGTTACTCGCCAAGGTTTGCAGGCCAACTATCAGCCTTTCAATTTCCTTGGTGGAGTCATGAGAGCGGCGAGCCAGAGCGCGCACTTCATCGGCGACCACCGCAAATCCCCTCCCTTGTTCACCCGCACGGGCCGCCTCGATGGCCGCGTTGAGCGCCAACAGGTTAGTCTGTTCAGCCACCCCGCGAATGACTTCGAGCACGCTACCAATGCGCATGCTTTCCTGATTCAACGCGGCGATAGCGTCAGAGGAACGCGCCACTTCAGTTGCCAGATCACCGATCTGGCCGATTGCCTGCTGCACCACCAAATTGCCTTGCTGCGCCTGCGAATCAGCCTGTTGGGCCGCCTGCGACGCCTGCTCAGCGTTCCGGGCGACCTCCTGCACAGTCGTAGCCATCTGATGCATGGCTGTAGCTGTCTGCTCGACTTCCAGCTTCTGCGTCTGCACTCCACTGCTGGTCTGAGCAGTAATGGAGGAAAGTTGTTCTGCGGAGCCAGATATCTGAGTAACGCTCACACCTATGCGCCGAATCAGGTTCCGTAGATTGAGAGTCATGCCTTGCATGGCCGTCATTAGTTGGCCAACCTCATCACGACGCTCTGATGTGATGTCCTGGCTTAGATCACCCCCGGTAATGCGCTGTGCTAAGACCACTGCCTGGCGCAGCGGCAGGACGATTTGACGTGTTATCAACAAGGAGGCGGACAATCCGATCAGCACAGCTACAAAGCCCATCAACCCGAGCAGAAACAACGCGCGGTGACTGCCAGAGCTCATCGCTTGGCCTTGCAGTTTTTTGGCCGTTTCGGCCAGCGTTAGCACAGTCAGGGCTCGGTCAAGCATCACTCCTTCAATCTCGGCAGTCTTCTTAACCACGCGCTGATAATTGAAGAACGCGTCCTGGTAACTCTTGAGTGCAGCAAGGGCTGCATTGATGTTATTGCGCTGCCTCTCATCCAGCCAGATGCTCAGATTACGTGCGAGTGCGCCCTGCTCTGTGCTGATAGAGAGCCAAGCGTCCAAAGCTTCGGCAGATCCATCGATTATGTACAGACTTTCATTGCTACGCAGGTCGAGCATGCGCTTGCTCATCCCAGACACTTTTTCGGCCAAATCCAGTGGATCATTATCATTGGACTGACCGCTCTCATAGTTCTTCTCACGCAGAGCATCGTATATATCCAACTCAATTGTCTCGAACTGCCTGCGTGCCTCGTTGGCTGTCTGGGTCATTTGCTGTCGAGCCTGGAGGGCTTTAGCATGCTGCTCAACAAACGCCTCAAATTGTTCGAGATAAACCGATGCAGCCTGGTCCATAGCCTGCAGACGAGCCTTCTCGTCCCCGTCCACCGACTCCGAATATTGCCCGAACAGCTCACGCACACGGGCAAGCCCTTGGCGTACCGCCTGGGCGTCAACCTCGGCACGGCTGATGGCAAAGTCCCGCTCACTGCGCCGTGCTTGCAAGATCAGCGTATCAATGGTCGACAGTTGCACGACCTGCCGGTATTGCCCGAGCACCGAGCTTAGGGCAAAAAAACCTGTGCCCATCACCGCTATTGTCAAGAAAAGAACCAACCCGAAGCCACAGAGCAATTTCTTGCCCACAGAAAGATCAACTAATAAGCGCCTGACAAACTCAAACATTTTGAGCACTCCATTTTTTTGGATGGCGCGATGCGCTGGACTTCTTGGTAAAAGCTAAAACCTTTCAGGTGCACTCCCGGCCTCGTGCAAGTCGACCGTACGAATATGGGAGTTATGGCACACTTTGAAAAATCGCAAAAAAAATGCCAGTCCTGCAGCTATCAGACAGACTGACAATTACTCACATCGGCAAATCGACCTCCATACGCCTTATGACTGGCAAAGCCGATTGGGTAACAATTGGAGGACAGATAAAGAGAGCACCGCAAAATTTTCAGCTGCATGAAATTACACCTAAAAAATGGTGCCCACTTAACTAAGTGGACACCATTTCCCGGTTTAGCGGCCTTTAACAGGTGACAGTGCCAAATATAGATATATTATCTAGCGCAAACTGTCGCCGACCATCGAGTCGGCCGAGAACGCATCTTTGTCGAAGCGTGGGGTGAGCGCGTACTGTTTCGGTTTGTTATTAATGAGAGTCTCAAAGCTTGTACCCGATATGAGGTCGTTAAAACCAAAACTTGTAATCACCACTGCCGGAGCGTCAGGTGCAACAACAGCGTCCGCATGAAGTGTCTTCCAGAGTTGACCATTAGCGTCCCAGCGATCGCCCAACAAGCATGTCCAACTGTCCTCGTCACAGTAATAGCGACTTCTCACCGCTTGGTGGCGCTTGCCATTGCGCAAGGTGGCTTCCACCACCCAAACCCGGTGCAATTCCCAACGTACGTGCTCAGGATTGAGGTGATGCTTGGACAGCAACTCTTTGTCATCTTTTACCTGAAGCGCACTGTTACTGTTGTAAGGGACATACTTTTCCTGTTTGCCGATAATTTTCCAGTCGAACCGATCGAGCCGACCCGAGAAGGTCGAGATTTCGTCGTAGCTCATCACCCCGGCAGTGGCCGTCGATGGTGTATCGCAACAGGTGTTTGGCAGCTTGCGCACCCGACGTTGGCCAACGAGATATATCCAGTATTGTGACTTGTCACCGTCCAGGTTTTCGATGCCGGCAAGCGCCTCTCCTGCACGGATTGCCGGTGCCATGGTATCCAGGCGGGAGCGCCAATAATTATTGGTCTTGGCCAGTTCTTCAAGATTACTGTCTGGCAAGTAGTAAGGCATCTCGGTGTTTTGAACAAAGTCAGAAACCAGTACGGCGTCGCCACTGGCGGTCAGCTGATAGGTCTTGATCATTTGCGATGTTGAAGTGCCACGCCAACGCAGCACGTGATTCCACATCAACTCCGCACCGCTTTGCGGAATGGGGAAAGGAATACCGCCATAGACACCTTGCGGAATGTCACCATTCATCTTGCCATTGGTCGCATTTTTGAAGGTGTTGTCATACACCCACTGTGGTGCGGCTGCGGTTCGATGGGTCTTGTAAACATTGACCCGGAAGCTTTCCGGGTACTTCTTCAACAACGCCTGGGTCCCCTCGGTGAGCTTATCGGCATACTGGCTGACATTCGCCGGCGTAATTGAGAACAGCGGTTTCTCATCCTTGAACGGATCGCCACGACGCCCGCCCGGCTCGTCCCCAGGAATTGGCTTAGTATAGCCACCCGTCCAAGCCGGGATTGTGCCATCCTTGTTCCCGGCCTTTTCAGCTCCTAACGGAGTGAGTTCGTTGTTCAGCTTCGCAGCCTCTTGGGCAGAGACGGCTGCAAACGCCTCAGGACCACACGCTAGCAAGGCTACTAGCAGCGAGGGGAATAATAGTTTGCTCATTTGTTTGCTCCTGTGTTTTAACTTTCGGTGGAGCGGCATATTGAAAGCGCCCCTGAGCGATTTTTATAAGAAGCGTTTTATCTTTCACTACTCAGTAAATTGTACCTCATGGCAATACTGATGCCTGCAAGAGTACGAAGCGCAAAATAGTAGTGTTAGCCAGATTTGGCATAAGGTAAAACAACTCGTGCCATCCGTCAGAAGGCAGAGGCTTCCCCCATCGCTAACGGAAAGTGGCGACTGCATCACCAGCCAAGCTGGCTGTCTGAACTGATTGAACGACAAACCGAACCTCTTATCTGATTTCCGTACAATCACAATTATGCACCCGAGAGAGAGGGCGATTTGCAATGGATAATCGATGCCGGGCGATGAAGGCGATGACCAAGCTGGATCTCCCATCAATGCCGATTCTGATCGGTATCGAGAAGGCTATCTATATTGGCATCGGCCAGACTGTCGATACCGAGGCGATAAGCTGCAGGAGGTTGCCGAAGACATCGCAACCCGCAGTGACGCTTTGATATTTTAGATACGCGCTACAGAGCGCGTATGTCCCGCTTTACGCGATTTAACGTCTCCGAAGGAAGTTCATTGAATATTTTTTTATACTCAGAGCTGAAACGACTCAAATGCCAGAACCCCCAACTCGCCACAACATCTTTTACTTGCACCGCACCATCACCCGCACTCACCAAATCACGACGAGCTCCATTCAGCCTGAGCAACCGAAGGTAACTCACCGGGTTGATATTCAACAGATCCTGAAAACTGTATTGCAATACTCGTCGAGAAACACGAAGCTCACGACAGACATCAATAATCTGCAAGGGCTCTGAAATATTATCAACTAAAAATTCGCGTGCCCGGCGCACGATCTGCACATGATTGAACTCTCGATGGACAATCGCTGGCACTGTAAAATTTTTTAGGATAACAGGGGCCAGTGTCTCCATCGCCTTTTGCATCAAGGCTGAGCGTACCTCAGGATGACTAAGCATCTCCGGATCATCATGACAGACGTCGAGCATACCAATGAACACTTTGGCCATGCTTGCCGTGCATGTCGAGTCGTCGACCAGGAACATCCCACGTTTCAGCCAGTCTTTTACCGACACATGTTCGACTGCCTCCATATATTCAGCAACCACTTTACGAGAGACTGCCACAATCAGCAATTTGGTCGGGGGAACCAATGCATCATAATCATTCTCGCCTCTAAAAATGACGAGGTCACTTGCCATCCAGCTTCGACCATTTATTCGTCCTTCGCGCTCCATGCACCAAGGCAGGGCAAAAACAAATGAATCAGCCCACGCAATACCAAGTTGGTGGCTCGTTACATTTCCGATCTCTGTATAAATCTGTAATCCAGAAAGCCATAATTCCTTAGTATTACATTGATATTGCCCTGAAGAAAGTTGAATGTACTCCAGATCCCAGCCATCAAACGCTCCAGAATTGGTGAACGGGTCTGAATGATGACCCGCATGAACATAGTAATCTCTAGTACGGCAAACACTCTCTGATTTCATATTGTTATAGCCTTCGAAAGATACGACTTTTGCCAACGCACCGAAAAATCCGGCCACAAAAAAACATGCAAAAGACGCTCCAGAATGCTGAAAAACTCAATAACATCATCACCAAATTTAGTAATGTGACGAACTGCTAATCAAAACGCAAAAAAACCGAAGCATGGTTATAAAAAACACCACTCCTACAAACATCCAGGTATATTGATAACATCCAAAACAGACTCGACTTTGATATCGAGAGCATTTCGGCCGGCTACCCACGCTCAAAACGTAACGGAAATTCGCGTTTTTAATGCAGTGCAACCAAAGTACACCCATCCAGAATTCGGGCTCGCCATATCACTGATAAAGAAGAAAAAAAGAGTAAAAGGTGAAAGATCGGCCGAGTCCTTATAAAGAAAAGTTACGACCGATCTGCCTCTAAAATGATCGTCTTCTAAAAATGCGCCCTATTCATGTGCATAACCGCAGTTAGCACCGCAAATATGACCTTTCATCGCGCTGCGCTTTATCGGCCGCGAACGCTCCAGGGATAACTCGCCCCCGTCTAAGCGAGGTATGACACCAGCATCAAAAACATCCTTCCCCCCCATCACCGTACGCAGGACTTGCGTGTTGGCTAATTGGTCGAGGCTGCATGTCCGAATATTTTGATCAATGATGGCAATATCGGCCTTATATCCCGGCATCAGCGCACCTATACCTTGCCATTGCATCAGTCGGGCATTGTTTATCGTCCAGGCGTCGAATGCTTGTTGCCGATCGATTGTGTTACCAGGGCCGGAATGCTTGCGCCCCGAACCTGAAAACTCGCGCGTCTCAGCAAGCGCCATGTGCTCGAATGGACTGGTTGGCCCCCAGTCAGAACCCAGCCCGACGTTGGCACCGGAAGCCATCATCTTACCAATCGGCACCAGATCCGGGAGCACATGTTCGCCAATACGCTCCTGATACAAATCTCCCTTGCCCCAGCAGAAGCTCAAGCTGCTGGTAAGATGGAAGTTCAGTTCGGCATAACGCTTGATAGTTTTCTCATCGATGAGGATATTGTGCTGCATGATCCACTCCCTCTCCCGCACATTCCATTGTGAGAGGAAAGGCTCAAGGGACTCGAGAAACTCTCTGTGATCCTGATAGCCGCCCTGTACCATGTTCAATCGAACATTGTTACGCAGGCAATATTCAATGGCGTTGCGCTCGATGCTTTGTGGTACGAATGTACGTCCATTAGTTGGACGTCCATAGGGATCCTTGTAAGTCTGATCGATTCTAAGAAAACCAGACCAGGCGCCTCCCCCCCTTGCCAGCGACATACCATTAACTCGGTACAAGGGATCGCTGGTTTGCGACAGTTTCATCGCCAGCTCGAAATTCTTGTACACATTCTCGTCAGTTAGGCCGAGCCCTAAATCCCAGGACGTTGGTGCGACATCAAGAGCGGACATGACTCGCATACTCAGCAGGCCTTCATCACGTACGCGCTGGTAAGCAGCGATATGGGAAGCGTTCATCACATGCGCCTCATAACATGCGGTTACCCCTTGATTGGCCGCCCTGATTTGACCCGCCAGCGCACCGTGATACCAAAGATCTGCGGGCGGCAGTGGCATTTGCGAAACCACTCGGGTCATCCAGAACGCGCTGTCGTTGTAGTAATTGATCACGCTACCCCGGAAGATACCGGTCAACTCACCGGAATCGTCCTTTTCAATCCAGACATTGTCCACCACATCGGGCAAATCTCGTCCGAGTCCCAGGATCTGCAATGCCTTGGAGTTCAGAACACTGATGTTCGGCACTTGCGGCGCGTAGGCCTGAATCCAGACCGGATGATCAGGCGCAGCGGCGTCGAGCTCATATCGATTTGGCAGACGTCCTTCAGGCAAGTCGCGCCAAGAGCGGCGAATAAAGTAATGGGGTTCACCCACGGGTGTGGTGACAATCCAACCATTGACGGGAGTAACTGCCGCACGCTCTCGAATCCGCGCACGTATATCATCGTGATTGCGTGCATCGTACAGATCGACACACATCGCATCAAAACTGGCGAGGTGAAGAAAATGTGGGTGGTTGTCAATGATGCCCGGAATAACACAGGCGCCACCAACATCAATTTTGTGTGCTGCGGGCCCCGCTAAACTACGCATGTCCGCCAACGCTCCGGTAGCAACCACCGAGTCCCCCTCAAGAACGATGGCTTCGTGAGTTTCCCTCCCCTGATTCTGAGTTAAGACAGGGCCACCGAAAATCAGCGTGCGACGAGTTGAACTTTCCATTTCTGGTCCTCGAAGAAGGTCTTTCTGGATTTAATCAACCTGTCCGCCAGCATGCGGCCACCCAAGAGGGTTGCAGGTCATTCTCATGAGAGTACGAGCGCGGCAAAAGTGCCCGTTATCCAATTTTGGCATCGCGTCTTCACAGCACAGCCTATGCGTACTGAGCAGATGATCTTCATCAGTACAATAGAAGCAGTTGCCTCCATCGTGAGCGATGTTGTGCAACCTGGTTGGGCCCCTGCCTGATCGGGAAGTGACTAATTGCTGTCTGTTGAGCAATAACAGCCAGACTGCTACTCAATTGATGCTAAAGCAGCTGGTGAGAGAAACAAACCCACCGCGCATCGCCCCGCCGCTGCTTCCCCTAGAAGCAGAATCACTTGCTCATCATGCTGGTCGCTTCCTGCGTGGCTTCAGTGGTTCGGGTAGCAAGTTTCCTGACTTCATTGGCCACCACCGCAAATCCGCGCCCAGCCTCGCCCGCTCGGGCCGCTTCAATAGCAGCGTTGAGTGCAAGCAAATTGGTTTGGCTGGCAATGCTCTGGATAGTGCCCACAGTTTGCGTCAGCTGAGCAATGTTCTGCTCCAGATTCTGCTGATGCTTGGCTTCGGTTTCGCGCAACTGTTCTTGTTCGTGCTGGAAATGGATGTCTACCAGCGCACCAACCGCTCGCAGTGGTGTGCCGCGCTCATCCCTACGGGTTTGGCCACGGGCGCGGAACCAGCGGAACTCACCGCTCTTGAGCTTGAGCCGATATTGAATGTCGAACGCGGTTCTGCCGGAGCGGTCATTCAAATGCTCAGCTAATGCCGTCAGGCTGCGCTCCTTGTCCTCGGGGTGCAGGCGTGAAGTCCAGCTTTCGAGTACATCCGGAAATTCTTCGACTGTCTCAAAACCAAGCAGGCGCCAGAATTGCAGAGACCACCATATAGGGTTTCGTGGGTTAACCGGATCGCCAGCGATCACTTCCATGTCCCATAGAGGAAAGAACCATGAATTAAGGGCAAGAAAGGTCTGATTTTCGACCGACTTATGATTTTTGAGCCTCAAGTAGCGAGGGCATGAAAAATCGGTGGGTACTTCAGACCTTCCCTAGATAATCCAGGTCGATTCTTCATGCGAGATATCAAACTCTCAGCTACAAAAAAACGAACTTTGACCTTGCCCCCGAGAAACGTATCCCTTAACCCGGCGTCGGGGTTGAGTATCTAAGGTTGTTGCATTTGCCAGTTCTTCTCGTATTGCATCGGGCTTACGTAAAGCAGAGTCGAGT
>NZ_JAFCXH010000055.1:0-18971 GCF_049898225.1 Pseudomonas sp. DSP3-2-3
CCGTTATTACAACTATGATCGAATCAAGATGAAGCTGGGCGGGCTAAGCCCTGTAGCGTACAGGGCCCAGTCCGCGATAGCCTAATCAACAGCTGTCCAACTTTTGGGGCGCACTTCACGCACCTGTGGGAGCGAGCTTGCTCGCGAAGGGGCCAAAACAGACAACGAAGATTTAAGGAATCACTATGAAGATCAGCCGCCAAGCCTATGCCGACATGTTCGGCCCTACCGTTGGCGACCGTGTCCGGTTGGCCGATACCGAGCTGTGGATCGAGGTCGAGAAAGACTTCACCACCTATGGCGAAGAAGTGAAGTTCGGTGGCGGCAAGGTCATCCGCGATGGCATGGGCCAGGGTCAGTTGATGGCCGAAGATGTGGTCGACACGCTGATCACCAACGCGCTGATCATCGATCACTGGGGCATCGTCAAGGCCGACGTCGGCATCAAGAACGGCCGGATTGCGGCCATCGGCAAGGCGGGCAATCCGGATATCCAGCCCGACGTGACCATCGCCATCGGCGCGGCCACCGAAGTCATCGCCGGTGAAGGCATGATTCTCACCGCTGGCGGCGTCGATACGCACATTCACTTCATCTGTCCGCAGCAGATCGAAGAAGCGCTGATGAGCGGCGTCACCACCATGATCGGCGGCGGCACCGGCCCGGCGACTGGCACTAACGCCACCACCGTCACGCCCGGCCCATGGCACCTGGCGCGCATGCTGCAGGCGGCAGATTCTTTCCCGATGAACATCGGTTTCACCGGCAAGGGCAACGTCAGCCTGCCGGGACCGCTGATCGAGCAGGTCAAGGCTGGCGCCATCGGCCTGAAGCTGCATGAGGACTGGGGCACCACGCCAGCGGCCATCGACAACTGCCTGAGTGTGGCCGACGACTACGACGTGCAGGTCGCCATTCACACTGACACCCTGAACGAGTCCGGTTTTGTCGAGACCACGCTGGCGGCGTTCAAGAATCGCACGATCCACACCTATCACACCGAAGGCGCGGGCGGCGGTCATGCGCCGGACATCATCAAGGCTTGCGGCTTCCCGAACGTGCTGCCCAGCTCGACCAACCCGACCCGGCCGTTCACCCGCAACACCATCGACGAACACCTGGACATGCTGATGGTTTGCCATCACCTGGACCCGAGCATTGCCGAAGACGTAGCCTTCGCGGAAAGTCGCATTCGCCGGGAAACCATCGCCGCCGAAGACATCCTCCACGATCTGGGCGCGTTCTCGATGCTCAGTTCCGACAGCCAGGCCATGGGCCGGGTGGGCGAAGTGATCATGCGTACCTGGCAGACCGCCGACAAAATGAAGAAGCAGCGCGGCCCGCTTCCCCAGGACGGCGAAGGCAACGACAACTTCCGCGCCAAGCGTTACATCGCCAAATACACCATCAACCCGGCGATCACCCACGGCATCAGCCATGAAGTGGGCTCAATCGAAGTCGGCAAGTGGGCGGACCTGGTGCTGTGGCGCCCGGCGTTCTTTGGCGTCAAGCCAAGCCTGATTCTCAAGGGCGGCGCGATTGCGGCCAGTCTGATGGGCGATGCCAATGCGTCGATTCCGACCCCGCAGCCGGTGCATTACCGTCCGATGTTCGCCAGCTACGGCAGCTCGCTGCACGCTACCAGTCTGACGTTCATCAGTCAGGCGGCGTTCGACGCAGGCATTCCCGAGTCACTGGGCCTGAAAAAGACCATCAGCGTGGTCAAGGGCTGCCGCAACGTGCAGAAGAAAGACCTGATCCACAACGATTACCTGCCCAACATCGATGTCGATCCGCAGACGTATCAGGTCAAGGCCGATGGCGTGTTGCTGTGGTGTGAACCGGCGGATGTGTTGCCGATGGCGCAGCGCTACTTTCTGTTCTAGGCAACAACCGGGCCTTGTTTGCACAGGGCCCGATTTGTACATCAGCGACCCGACAAGAGCTTATCAATCAGCTTTTTGTAACTTTCTTCCTCAAGCAATCCTGTCGTTCTCCCGACTACATTTCCGTTCCTGAAGAAAAGCACCGTGGGCACACTTTCGACTCCATAGTTTTCAGCCGTGGCTTCACAGCTGTCCTTATGGATTCGCAACATCAGCACCTCTTCGCCAAACACCTCGGCAAGCTTGTCCAGAACCGCACCCGTTTTTGAGCTGTCATTCGGATCGCCGTGCTCATCCATTCCCGGACCGCTGAATTCGGCGACTACCAGCTTGTCCGAGTTGAAAACCACATCTTGAAAACTGTCATCATTCGCTTCGATTACGCGCATGGGTAACTCCCTCCCTGTAGTTATCGTCCTGATTGCGGTCTATTTGACGCCTGCAAGAAAGCTCGTTTTGCTGTCGAGCAACTTCAACGCTTGCAGCGAATCGTTCACGGCGTCCATCAGCCCCAGGTCCTCGGCACTGCCGGTCCCGTTAAGCACCCGGCGCAAGGCGAGGAGAAAACCCAGCTTCCCGAACGCGAGATCATCGAACTTTGCACTTTTGCTGTTTTGAATCCGTTGTGTCGCCAAGTTGATCTGTTCTTCGATAGACGCGACAAACTCTGCTTTCAACATTTTTGAATCTCCCTTTCTGATGTAACCCCCGCGTCCAAACCTACAACTGCCCGAATTCCGCGTCTACCTGTCATAAATGACAGTAGCCGGGGCGAACTAACGAAACGGCTGTTTGTCGAGCCGGACAAAGGCGGTAAGATGCGCGTCATCTCCTCCCACCGCTCCCGCAGCAAGGTACACGCGCCATGCGCCTTTCCGACTTCATCGTTGCTCACGTGGATCGCATCGTCGATGAGTGGGAAAGCTTCGCCAAGACCATAAAACCGGCTGCCGACCTGATGAGCAGTGAAGAGCTGCGCGATCATGCCAAGGCAATTCTGCTCGCGGCTTCGCGGGACATGAAGACCGCCCAGACCAAGAGCGAACAAGCCGCCAAATCCAAGGGCGAAGACCTCAATAAAACCCCAAGCCTGGATGAAGCGGCCGCCAGCCATGGTGAACTGCGGCATGTCGTGGGTTTCGATCTGGTGCAGATGACGTCCGAGTTCCGGCATTTACGCGCCAGCGTCATTCGCCTCTGGGTTGAAAGCCTGAAAGAGCCAGAGCTGGCTTATTTCACCGATATGATCCGCTTCAATGAGGCTATCGACGAAGCGCTGGCCGAATCCACCGCTGCGTATGCCGAACAAGTGGCGCGCTCGCGAGATATCTTCCTGGCGATTCTCGGCCACGACCTGCGTGCGCCGCTGCAAGCGGTGGGCATGTCCGCTGACATGCTGGAGCGCAAAGCCAAGCTGGACGCCGCATCGCAAACCTATCTGGCGCGCATCAAGAGCGGTACGCGGCATATGGGCGCGATGGTCAGTGATCTGCTGGAGTTCGTGCGCAGTCGACTGGGCGCCACCTTGCCCGTGGAACGCAAGCACATGGATCTTGCCGCCGCCTGTCGCGAAGCCATCGAAGAAGCCTGCGCCGGACAGCCCGAATGCAACCCGGTGCTGAGCGTACACGGCGATACCACGGGGCAATGGGATCAGGGGCGCATCAATCAGTTGCTGCAAAATCTGATCGGCAATGCTTTGCAGCATGGTTTGGCCAATCAGGAAATCTCCATCCGCATTACCGGTGAAGACAACAACGTGGAGTTGGTGGTGCATAACCTCGGCAACCCCATCGATGAAGGGGCTATCGGCAGCATCTTTGATCCGCTGGTGCGCCATCCCGGCGCCGAGCAAGAAGCGAAAGGCCCATCTACCAGCCTTGGCCTGGGGTTGTTCATCGTCAAGGAAGTGGTCAACGCCCATGCCGGGAGTATTACCGTTACGTCCAATGTGGATGACGGGACGACGTTTACCGTGGTGTTGCCGAAAAGCATGTGAATGCGGCCACAAATGGTGGGAGCGAGCTTGCTCGCGAAGACATTCGTCCAGTCGCCACATTAAGCGCGTAGGAAAAATCGCCTTCGCAAGCAAGCTTGCTCCCACAAGGTTTTTGCGAGCTTAGCGCTAATCCTGCAAAAACCGTCCAAGCCGCTGCTTGAGCATGCGGTTTTCCGCGCGAACCTGTTCCAGCTCGTTGAGCAGATCCAGCGCCAGGGCAACGCCTTCCCACTCCAGCTCCAGATCCCGTCGCAGTTTCGCCGCACGCCGGGCGACGATCAGCGCCTGATCGTCGAATAGCCACTCATCCGGCTTTCGGCCCTGAGGTTCGAGAATGCCGTGTTCGACGATTTCGATCACGTAGGCGGCCGGTATTTCGGTCACCTGACAGAATTGCTTCATATCCAGCTCAACGATCAGGGTGTGGCTCATGATCAGTTACTCCATTGGGCCCGCGGATCGAATGCCGCCTTTTCAGCCAGCGTCTGCCAAAGCGCCTTGGTAGCCTCGTCGGTGGACGGCGGCATGACAACCTTGATCTGCGCGTACAGATCGCCGCGCTCGCCTTGTTTATTCAGCAGGCCGTTGCCTTTAACCCGCAACCGCTGGCCGGTCTGGCTGTCGGGCCGGATGGTCAGGTTGATCTTGCCTGTCAGTGTCGGCACGGCAACCTTGGCGCCCAGCGCTGCTTCCCACGGCGCCACCGGCACAGTGATGATCAGGTCACGGCCTTCGACATCGAACTTGGGATGCGGCGCCAGTCTGATAATCAGGTATAGATCACCATTCTCACCGCCGGCAACTCCTGGAGCGCCCTGACCCTTGAGACGAATGCGCTCGCCATCGACCACGCCGGCCGGGATCTTCACGTTCAGGGTCTTGGTGATATCAGCCATGCGTTGGCCGGCAGGGTTGTACTGCGGCACCTTGAAACTGACCTGCTTGGATTCCGCCGAAAGTGTTTCTTCGAGGAAGATCGCGAGCTCCATTTCCACATCCTGTCCTCGGCGACCGGTGCTGCGCGCACGACCGCCCTGCTGCGCTCGACCACCGAAGATCGAGCTGAAAAAATCGGAGAAATCACCCGCATCGTCGCCGAAACCACCCGCTCCGGCGCCAGCACGGCTCTGCCAGCCCGGCGGTCCCTGAAACGGCCGGCCCTGCTGCCCGTACTTGCGCAGCTCATCGTACTCAGCGCGCTTTTCCGGGCTTTTCAGCACTTCGTAAGCCTCGCTGGCCTCTTTGAATTTCTCTTCCGCGCCCGCTTCTTTGCTGACGTCGGGGTGATACTTGCGCGCCAGCTTCCGGTAGGCGACCTTGATCGCTTTGTCGTCCGCAGTCGGCTCAAGCCCAAGAATCTTGTAATAGTCTTTGAAGTCCATCTAACAGTCGTCCCCGGTTATCCAGCGCAGCCTGGTGCGCTCTATTCTGCGCACAGCATCCTCGCATTTGAGGCATCTGGATCAATTAACGTCTTGATATATCGGCCGCCGAACGTGCTGACTTGATACTTGAAGCGTTCGACGGCCTGCGTAGCTGACAATTCCCTGAAGATTGGGGGTAACCGCGCATAGTTCAAGTCAGCCACGAAGATAACTGTGTATAACCGACGTTTCGCGCTACGCATCCGCGATGCACTGACATACACTGCGCGGCCGTTTTTTGACTGGAACGTAAAAGACATGAATGACCAATCCCCAGCCCGTGCCTGTGGTATTGACTTTGGCACGTCCAATTCCACGGTCGGCTGGCTGCGACCGGGCATGGAATCGCTGATTGCGCTGGAGGACGACAAAATCACCCTGCCATCGGTGGTGTTCTTCAACATGGAGGAGCGCCGTCCGGTATACGGCCGCCTCGCGCTGCACGAGTATCTGGAAGGCTACGAAGGCCGCCTGATGCGCTCACTGAAGAGTCTGCTGGGTTCCAAGCTGATCAAGCACGACACCAGCGTGCTGGGCACGGCCATGCCGTTCAAGGATTTGCTGGCGTTGTTCATCGGCGAGCTGAAAAAACGCGCCGAGGACACCGCCGGGCGCGAGTTCGAAGAAGTGGTGCTGGGCCGCCCGGTGCATTTCGTCGATGACGACATAGGCGCGGATCAGGAAGCCGAAGACACGCTGGCCGAGGTCGCGCGCAAGATTGGTTTCAAGGATGTTTCGTTTCAGTACGAGCCAATTGCCGCAGCGTTCGACTACGAGTCGACCATTACCCGCGAAGAGCTGGTACTGATCGTCGACATCGGCGGCGGTACGTCGGACTTCTCGCTGGTGCGTCTGTCGCCTGACCGTCGCTTCTATGACGACCGCCACGAAGACATTCTGGCCACCGGCGGTGTGCATATCGGCGGGACTGACTTCGACAAGCAACTGAGCATTCAGGGCGTTATGCCGCTGTTCGGCTACGGCAGCCGCATGAAAAGCCAGGCTTACATGCCCACCAGCCATCACATGAACCTCGCGACCTGGCACACCATCAACTCGGTGTACTCGCAGAAATCCCAGCTCGCATTGGGCAGCATGCGCTACGACATCGAAGACACCCAGGGCATCGATCGCCTGTTCAAGCTTATTGAGCAGCGCGCTGGCCACTGGCTGGCCATGGAAGTGGAAGAAACCAAGATCCAGCTGACCCACGCTGAAAGCCGCCATCTGCCGATGGATCGCATCGAGCCGGGCTTGAGTGTTGATCTGAGCCGGGTGATGTTCGAAGCGGCCATCGACTCGCAACTGGAGCGCGTGCGCAACAGTGTTTCGGAGTTGTTGACCAAGGCCGGTGCGCGTGTCGATCAGGTTGATACGGTGTTCTTCACCGGTGGTTCAAGCGGCATCCCCGCGCTGCGCAACAGCATCGCGGCCATGCTGCCCAACGCCCGGCACGTCGAAGGCAATATCTTCGGCAGCATCGGCAGTGGTCTGGCGATTGAGGCGAAGAAGCGCTATGGCTAGAAGTTCGGTTGGCTGAACCCTGTTGGAGCGAGGCTTGCCCGCGAAGAGGCCGGTACATTCACCGGACTCTTCGCTACTGAAACACTGCCTTCGCGGGCAAGCCTCGCTAACGGATCTACGCAGCATTCACGACAGGACGTACAGCCGATGAATTTGCGTCTACTGGAATGCCGTCTTCCCGGATAAATCCGGTCCCACAAAACCAGCGCGATCTAGTGGGACCGGCTTTAGCCGGGAAGGCGTCGGTTCAGACAATACATCTGCGGCACCTGGCGGTTGCCCTCAGACATAGAATCTCCAACGCTGTTAGCTAGTCATCAGACCAACCCTTCCTTCTGCAACTCGCTTTTCAGGTACGCGTAATAAATCGGCCCCGCCACCACGCCGGGCAGGCCGAACGCGGCTTCGAAGATTAGCATCGCCATGAGCAATTCCCACGACTTGGCATTGATCTGCCCGCCGACGATGCGGGCGTTGAGGAAATACTCGACCTTGTGGATCACGATCAGATAACCCAGCGCGGCCATCGCCACCCAAATCGACAGCGACATGCCGACGATGAAGATAAGCGTGTTGGACATCAGATTGCCGACCACCGGCAGCAGGCCGAGCAGGAAGGTCAGGATGATCAGGGTTTTGGTCAGCGGCAGGTGAATCCCGCACAGCGGCAGGACCACGGCGAGAAACACCGAAGTAAAGGCCGTGTTCAGCAGGGAAATCTTGATCTGGGCGAAGACGATATTACGAAACGCGCGGCTCAGCAGGCTCAGGCGATTGAACAACGCGGCGGCCAGCGGCTTGCGCGTGTGCACATCGGAGATCTGCTGCAAGGCAATGATCGCGCCCAGCACCATGCCGATCAGCAAGGTCACGAACATGTGCGCGGCGCCTTTGCCGAGCATCTGCAATTCGCCCACGTGCTTCTGGATCCACTCGCCCAGGGAAACACGGAACTCCGCTGCACTGGCCGGCAGATAGCTGTCGATGAACGGCGGCAGCTGGCCACGCGCCCGATCCACCAGCACCATGAACTTGTCCAGTGACGCGCCAGGATTTTCCGCTTCGTGCAGGACGAAGCTGATCGCCCCGGCGAAAATCAGCGCCAGTACGCTGACCACCAGCGTGCCGAGCAATGCCACGGCAACCCAGCGCGCACGCGGGCCGGCGATGAGCCTTTGCAGCTGAGGCGTGAGCATGTTGACCAGTTCGTAAACCAGCAACCCGGCGAGCAGACTCGGCAAGAGTTTGAACGGCAATACCATCAACAGGCCGCCGAATACCAGAATCCAGCTGGCCAACAAAATTTGTCGCGCAGAAAACGTTGGCATATAGCCTCAAAACAACGGCACAAAGAGGGAGGCAGTCTGCCAGCGTTCTGAGTCGAGGACCAGTGGTCCGAGGTCTGACGACTCATCGCTGTGATTGCGGCCGACAGCATAGTCCGCAACCACAGGATTTATCGCACTGAAATAAGCGTTTTCCCCGCGCCGGGCGCAGGAAATTTATTTCTTCTTGAGACAATCACTCATGAAGGCCTTGCGCGCATCGCCTTTGAGAGCCTGAGTGCCGGCGGTTGCGTTGCAGGTTTTCATTTTGTCTTGCTGGGTTTGAGGCGGGGAAGCCTTCAGACAGGTACTCATGAACGCTTTGCGCTCATCGCCCTTGAGCGCCTTCGCCGAAGCATCCGCGTTGCAGGTGGTCATTTTGTTTTGCTGGGCAGTGGCCGCAAAACCCTGGGCACACATCAGCAGGCTCATGAGCAATAAAGGGAAACGCAGGAATTTCATCGATCTTCTCTCCAGACTGGCGCACTGATGAGTACGTCCTGACTGGCAGTGTAGTCAACCGAGTGTGACTGCAACGGTGTCCTCCCGTGACGACGAAAGAACACCGCTGAATCAACTAAACGCATCCAGCCGAAAGCATCAATCAGGAAGCGCCTGCCGATTCCTCATTCTCGACACTGTGAATCGATACGTCGGTGATGCCCATGGCGTGGGGCATGCCGTTGCAGGACTCACTGATGTCATGCAGGTCATCTTCCAGAGTGACGTGATGCTTGAGCGCCAGCTCATGGACCACCTCAATGATCGGGACATCCAGGTCCTCGATCACATCCACATGGTGCTCACCCGCCAGGGTGTATTGGATTTCATAGAGCTCTTTGTCGCTCATCGCATCACTCCATTGCCGACCTCTTTGATCGGCAGACTACGAACCACGGCTCAAAACGAGCTAAAGACCGGCGGCCTTGAGGCGCGCGGCATGTTCAACAAACAACCCAACGGGATCAACACCCTTGCCGACCAGCCCGAAGGTCTGGTTGACGATGTCGAAATGATCGAGGGGGTAGTTATCCCCAATGACAGTACCCAGATGAGAACTGAAGCGCCCGACCATGCCATCACATTGACCTCGCTCTTTTGTGAACGTGCGAGCGAATATTCGGCAGGTTACATTTGTGCCATCAATACGATTGCCACCCCGGTCACTGACCCCTTTCTGGATAGTCCCGGACCACGAGTAATAGCGCACGCCGTTGACCAGTTCTGCGCCCTGCCCGCCCCAGGTTTGCGGCAAGCCCTGGGGATACTGGCTGTTGAACAGCGCCACGCCGTCACTGGTCAGCGAGTGGTGTGCGGCATCGACATCGGTGGGTAAACGCGTGCCGCGATAGCCGGTGTCCAGCAACGCCATGATCCACACAGTCAGCCGTATCACTGCGTTGAGGAACAGACCGCGCAAGGTTCCGGGTGGAAAATTCTTCTCCAGGAAGTCGGCCAATTCCGAGCCGTGGTTCGGGCCGGCGACGGAAGTCACCGAAGCCACCAGCTCGGGATGCTTGGCGGCGGCGTAGCGAATGGTCAGTGCGCCCTGGCTATGGCCGAACAGATTGACCTTCTCGGCCCCGGTTTCCTTGAGAATCTCCCTGATCCGCTCGATCAACTGCTCGCCCCGGACTTCAGATGAATTGACCGCCGAGACCATGACCGGAATCACCGTTGACCCGTCGCGGCGTAACGCCCGGACAATGCCGTACCAATAGGAATAAAACACCAGTCGCACAAAGCCCAGTAAACCGGGGACCAACACCAGCGGATAACGCGTCGCCTGTTTTTGCGCCATGAATAGCCTCCTCGTGCAATCGTCGGTTGAATGCTTGAACCATAGCGGCAATTGACCAAAGAGCAGGCCCAGACTGGCGCGGCTATATGACAGGCAGTCATTTGCAGTGAGTAATGCCTGAAGGCCATCAAATAATCGAACTCTCGACCGCATCGACCGCTCAAAGCTGCAACGGGCCAACAATGGCTCAGTCATCTGGAGTGACTTTCATGTTCAAGAAGAGCCTGGCGGCAATGTTTGTACTGGCAGCAGTGACCGGTTGCGCCAATACAACGCCGCAAAACCCTGTGGATTTCGTGACCTATCGCGACCAGCCGCTGGTTAAGCAAGTCGAAAACGGCATGACGCAAACTCAGGTCCTGACCATCGGCGGTACGCCATCCACACGCGTGCAACGTAAGGTTCATCCCGGTATGTGCAACAACTACGTGCTCAACAAAGACGGGCATGAGCAAGTGTTCCACGTCAGCTTCGACGCCAACGGCCGTGTCGATAACAAAGGTTTCATGACCTGCGAACAACGCGAAGCCAACGAACGCGCGATGTGATCTGACAGGCAGAAACGAAAAAGCCCGACTGCGTAAGCGTCGGGCTTTTTCTGGCGTAGCGTTTGGTGGCGCGCTTAGAAAACCAGCTTGAACAAGGCGATAACCACGACCAGGCCAATCAGAAAGATGATACCGATGGTGCTGCCCAGGAACTTAAGCATTGTGAATCTCCAGTAATTTTTCGTCTCAAAACTGGGACCGCAGCGCGTCACGCTCGTTTCGTTAATATTTGCCAATTGCCCTGATAGTTTTTGGCATAAAACTTTTTCCACCACGGGCGACTCACAACCTATGACCGATCCTGCCGGGCGTCAGCAACCGCTTAACCCACTGACGCATCAAGAGCGAGACGGATAACCGGATTAGCCTTTGGAGATTCAAGATGAACGATTCACAGCAATTATCTGATGTCAGCACCCTGCGCCAGCGCGCCCGCTTGAACGTCGAGAACGGCGCCGTGACCGAAGGCTACAGCGCCGACCGGGAAACCGTGCTGCGTCTGCTCAACGAGTCACTGGCCACCGAGCTGGTCTGCGTCCTGCGCTACAAACGCCATTACTACATGGCCACCGGCCTGAAAGCCTCTACCGCCGCGGCCGAGTTTCTGGAGCACGCCGAACAGGAAGCCGAACACGCCGACCTGCTCGCTGAACGCATTGTGCAACTGGGCGGTGAGCCGGAGTTCAACCCGGACCTGCTGTCGAAGAATTCCCACGCACAGTACGTAGCCGGTAATACGCTCAAGGAAATGGTCTACGAAGACCTGGTGGCCGAACGTATCGCCATCGACAGCTATCGCGAAATCATTCAATACATCGGCGAACAGGATCCGACCACACGTCGCATCTTCGAAACCATCCTTGCTCAGGAAGAAGAGCACGCCGATGACATGGCGGATATTTTGAAGGATCTGTAATTCCGCAACCCGTTATGCGCAATCCGTAGGGTCGGCTTCAGCCGGGAGGACGTTCTCCCGGCTGAAGCCGGCCCTACGGATTCGTTCAGTCCTCACTGCACCGTCTTCGGCGCCTTGCCTGCGCGCATCTGCTCCAGCAACGGCGTGCATTGGTTGGGTACGTCGCCGCTGCTCGGTGCGACCAGCGCCAGCAAACCTGCCGCAGGCCCTATCGCCGCGCCCAGCAGCACCATGCCAGCACCACGCAGCAACAGCGGGCCGGTTTGTACGCCAGCGCTTGGTTTGGCGAACGGGCCGCGCACGTACAACGGCGAACGCAGCGAGAAGACCCGGAAACCCTTGGATTCCGGCTTGATTGCCAGGTCCAGTTGCTCGGTCTTGAAGTTCGCCGTGCCGTCGATGTAGATGATTGCGTTCTCGGTATCGAATACAGACAGCCGCGTGCTCAGCAGACCGTCCTTGATGCCCATGTCCGAAGCCGCGCAATTGATCTTCACGTCCTTGTCGCCGAACAGGCGGCCCACCACGTAATTACCCACGTTGAGCCCGGCGATTTCCATCAGGCTGCGGCTGATGGCGCCGTCGTTGACCAGCATCTTCAGATCACCGTTGGCGCTGCCCAGCAACGCTGCGATGGAATTGCCCCGACCGCCGATATCCGCATCGCCGTTCAGCTCACCGAAACTGGTTTTCATCGGTTCAAAGGTCGGGAACAGCTGCTTGAGTTTGAGTTTTCGCGCCGAGATTTTCGCCCGGCCTTGCAATGGCTGATTCCGGCCATCAAGGCGCACATCCGCGTCCAGCTTGCCGCCCGCGACGCCGAAACGCAGGGGTTGCAGGCTGAGCTGGCCGTCGTCGAGGACGACATGAGTATAAAGATCGGAAAACGGCAACTCCGGGCTCTGCACAATTTTCTTGCCGGTGAACTCGACGTCGGCGTCCATGGCGCGCCAGCGATCCGTCTGGAATTCCTCGACGGGCAGTACTTTGCCTGTCGGCTGCTTGCTGTCGCCGCCGCGTTTTTTCTGCGCGGCGTTGGAATCCGCACCAATCAGTGGCGCCAGGTCGGTGAACAGCAATTGATTGGAAACCAGCGCGCCGGTCAGTTTAGGCCGCGGCTGGCTGGCAACGAAGCCGAGATCGCCATGAATATCGCTGTTGCCGATCTTGCCGTTGAAGCCTTCGTAGCGGAAGTTCGCCCCCGCCGGGTCGTGCAATTTGGCGATCAGATGACCGTCGGTGGCGTATGCCGGCGAATCGGGCAAGGTCACACCGGTCAGCGGATACAGATTGCCGAGGCTGCTGCCGGACAGTTTCAGGCGCAGATCCAGCGCACCGAGATTCTGCGGATCAGTCAAGGTGCCGGCCACCACCGCGTGAGTGTCGCCAATCTGCACGTCGGCCTGCACCGGGAACGGTTGCGCGGCATCCTTGAGCGCCAGCAGGCCACCGACTTTGCCGGTGCCGTTGAGTTTCTGGCCGTGATACTGGCCTTTGTAGCTGAGGCCGAACGCGTAATCCTGCGGCGTTATGCCTTTGTCTTTGGCCTTTTTCGCTTCGCCGCTGCCGACGATGTCGCTGAACGGAATCGGCTTGCCCAGCGGATCGATGACCACATCCACTTGCGTCTTCAAGGTCTGATCGTTGAGGCTGACCAGGCCCTTGTCGAACTTGATCGCGCCGATATCCAGCACCCAATTCGAGGGTTCCGCGTTCGGGTCGGACTTGGGCAGGTCGAACGTCCAGTTGGCGCGACCATCGGCCAGGCGCTCAAGCTTCGCATCCGGCCCGGTCAGGTCGATACGCGGGATCACCACGTTTTGCCAAAGCAGCGGCAACGGCGCCAGACGAAATTCGACGCGCTTCAAGGTAGCCATTTGCGGGCTTTTTGACCATTCCGGGTTGCCGAGGCTCAGGTCTTCAGCAACGAAATGTGGCCAGGGCACCCACGCGCGCCAACCACCCTGCTCCGGCTCACGCCCCCACAGCACGGCCAGATTGCCGTTGATGGCGAATGGACGGTGCAGCGCTTCACTGACTTTTTCGTTGAGGGTCGGTTTGATGCGGTTCCAGTCGAACGTGGCGATCACAATGACCAAAACAGCCAGGACCAATATCAGGACAACACCGGTCCAGGCGAAAACTTTACGACTGCGCGTCATTGCACGACTCTCCAGATGACAACCACCCTCGCGGGCGCATTGCGTACGACTTTGCTGTTCGACTGATAAAAGCCGTGAGGGTTTGATTCGGTTCTGCAAAAAGCAGCTTCAGTGAGCTGAATCATTTTTAATGATTACTACCATTAGCCGTATGAAGTTCTCTCTGGACTACCGGGGCGGCATATTAGCGCCGTACCCAACCCGAGACACCTCATCATGAAACGCCAACTGTTGCTCACCCTGACCTTTTCGCTTCTGGCTGCCAGTGCTTTTGCCATGCCGGCCGCCGAGCAACCCGTGTCCGGTGAAGCGAAGATGGAATCCCAGTCTGTACACAAGACCGTGGTGCAGGACACTCCGCGCCTGATTCAGCAGTACCAGCGCGTTGCCGAACACGGCCCCGAACGCCTGGTCCAGCAGTATCAGCGGGTTTGAATCCTGAAAACCTTGGTGGCTGATCGATTGCATTCGGGGACAAGTCCCCTCCTACCGATCTTTATTGAATTGGCATTCACGCCTTATCAGCGCATTTGTTAAAGTGCCGAACCGTCCCTTTGCAGAATTCAGCACGCCCCATGTTGCCCCGCGCCGAACAGAAACAACAAACCCGACACGCCCTGCTCGACGCCGCGCGCAGCCTGATGGAAAGCGGCCGCGGATTCGGCAGCCTGAGCCTGCGGGAAGTCGCACGCACGGCCGGCATCGTGCCCACCGGGTTCTATCGGCATTTCGACGACATGGATCAACTGGGCCTGGCGCTGGTCAGCGAAGTCGGCCAGACCTTTCGGGAAACCATCCGTTTGGTGCGGCACAACGAAATGGTCCTGGGCGGCATCATTGATGCGTCCGTGCGAATCTTCCTCGACGTCGTCGCCTCCAAACCCTCGCAGTTTCTGTTTCTGGCGCGTGAACAATACGGCGGCTCGCAGCTGGTTCGTCAGGCCCTGGGCGCACTGCGCGAAGGCATCAGCGCCGACCTCGCGGCGGATCTCGGCAAAATGCCCAAATGGCAGCATCTGGACCCGGCTTCTTTGTCAGTGATTTCCGATCTGGTGGTCAAAAGCGTTTTCGCCATGCTGCCAGAGCTCATCGACCCGCCAGCCGCAACCCTGGCGCCGCACTTGACCCCGCAAGCCAAAATCACTCAGCAACTGCGCTTTATCTTTATTGGTGCACGTCACTGGAAAGGGTTGGGGAGTACGGAGTGAAATCTGTATGACGCACCATTAATGACCCTCTTTGAAATCACGCACCAAAAAGCATCACAAAAACCGCTCCCGCCTGAATAACGCCTCCTGTCTGTAAGCAATTTCCCACGTCATGCACTGTTGGCAAGCCCCTTGCTCTGCTTTGAAGCATCCTAATTAGCGGGAAGCTTCCTGATGCTGGTGATTCATCGCAGAATCGAACCTCAAGCCGAATGGGCCGCAGAGCTGCATTTGAATTTTGAAGCGCGCAGCAAAAGCCGGCTGCGTTGTTTCAGTGCCGAAGGTGAAGATGTCGGGTTGTTCCTTGAGCGCGGACAACCGCCGTTGCGTGATGGCGAGTGCCTGCAAGCCGAAGACGGCCGCATCGTTCGTGTCTGCGCGCGCCCGGAACAACTGATGCACGTGACCTGCAGCAACGCCTTCGAGCTGACCCGCGCGGCTTACCATTTGGGTAACCGTCACGTGGCGCTGCAAGTCGGTGACGGCTGGCTGCGGCTGCTGGACGACTACGTGCTCAAGGCGATGCTCGATCAATTGGGCGCCACTACTGAATCCATCGAAGCGCCGTTCTCGCCAGAACACGGCGCTTACGGCGGTGGTCATCACCACTCCCGCGCTGGTGAAGAAGACTTCAACTATCCACCGCGCCTGCACCAATTTGGCGTGCGCACGTGAACAGCGCCTGGGCGCTGCTGCGTCTGGCCAGTCCGCAATTGCCGATTGGCGGCTACAGCTATTCCCAAGGCCTGGAAATGGCCGTGGAGCAGACGCGGGTCAAGGATTCCCCCAGCGCTCGTCGCTGGATCGGCGACCAATTGCTGCTCAACCTCGCCCGCTTCGAAGCGCCGCTGCTGCTGGCGCATTGCAACGCTGCCGCTGCGGACGACTGGTGCCAGTTGCTGCAATTGGGCCACGAACATCGCGCCAGCCGGGAAACCCGCGAGCTGCATCAGGAAAGCCGGCAGATGGGCTACTCCTTGCAGCAATTGCTCAACGGTTTGCCCGAGCTGGACCCGCCCGCCCGCAAATTTCTTGAACAGACTGAAGAGCCGCATCTGGCCCTGGGTTGGGCGCTGGCTGCGCGCGCCTGGCAGATCAGCCCGCAAGATGCGCTGGCCGCCTGGCTCTGGAGCTGGCTGGAGAACCAATTGGCGGTGCTGATGAAGACCTTGCCGCTGGGCCAGCAAGCCGCACAGCGCCTGACCAGCGAGTTGCTGCCTCTGCTGCAACAGGCACAACAACACGCAACCGAAGTTGATTTGCAGCACATCGGCAGTGCGCCGTTTGGCGTGGCGCTGGCGAGCATGGCCCACGAACGCCAATACAGCCGACTGTTTCGGTCCTGAATTTTTATGCAATCGAGCTCAACGGAGAACTCAATGAACAGCCAACCTCTGCGCGTCGGCATCGGTGGCCCGGTCGGGTCCGGCAAGACTGCCCTGACTCTGGCGTTGTGCCTGGCCTTGCGCGAGCGCTACAACCTGGCGGTGGTCACCAACGATATTTACACCCGCGAAGATGCTGACTTTCTGGTGCGCAATGAAGCGCTGGCGCCCGAGCGGATCATCGGCGTGGAAACCGGCGGTTGCCCGCACACAGCCATTCGCGAAGACGCCTCGATCAATCTGGAAGCAGTGGATCAGCTGAACCGACGCTTTCCGGGGCTGGATCTGATCATCGTCGAATCCGGTGGCGACAACCTTTCGGCAACGTTCAGCCCGGAGCTGTCGGACCTGACCATTTACGTGATTGACGTGTCGGCCGGCGACAAGCTGCCGCGCAAGGGCGGCCCCGGCATCTGCAAATCCGACCTGCTGGTGATCAACAAGATCGACCTCGCGCCGCTGGTGGGCGCGTCGCTGGAGATGATGGATCGCGACACGAAAAAAATGCGCGGAGAAAAGCCGTTCGTCTTCAGCAACCAGAAAACCGGCGTGGGTCTGGAACAGATCATTGCCTTTATCGAGCGCCAGGGTCTGCTGACCGAAGCCGCGTGAATCCACCTCATCAAGGAAGCCTTTCAATGAATTACACAAAAGCCTTCGGCGCTCTCGCCCTGTTGCTGGTTCCGGCCCTGGCCTTCGCTCACCCCGGGCATGGCGATAACGGCCTGGTCGCGGGCATCAGCCACCCCATCGGCGGCCTGGATCACTTGCTGGCGATGATTGCCGTAGGTTTGTGGGCGGCGCAGCAAAAAGGCGCGGCACGTTGGGCACTGCCCTGCACCTTCGTCGGCACGATGCTGATCGGCGGCTTGCTGGGCTTCGAAGGTCTGAACCTGCCAGCGCTGGAAAGCGGGATTGCCGCATCGGTATTGGCGCTGGGCCTGGCCGTGGCGCTGGCGGTGCGTCCGCCTTTGTTCATGGCTGTTGGCGCCACTGCGTTGTTCGCGCTGTTCCACGGCGTCGCGCACGGCCTTGAGCTGCCGGAAATGTCCAGCCCTTGGGCCTACGCAGCCGGATTTGTGGCTGCCACCGCTGCGCTGCACGCCGCCGGTTACGCTGCCGTGCGTTTCCTGCCGACCGCAGCTGCGCCGTTGGTGCGGATTGCCGGGGCAATTTCGGCAGCTGCGGGCGTGTGGTTGCTGGCTGCCTGAGCCATCGCCTTCGCGAGCAAGCTCGCTCCCACGGAATCGCATTGGATCCTGTGGGAGCGAGCTTGCTCGCGAATGACTCGACGCGGTGCATCAGATACTCCCCGCCTGCTACCATGTCGCGCAATTCGCCCTTGCCGTGACGCCAGCCGATGCCCGATGTTTCCAGCTCCGCCTCCTACTCCGACTCGAACACGGTTTTCGCCGCCCTTGAGGAGCATTTCCTGCGCGTGATCGTGCCGCTCTGGCTGGGTCCGGGCTGGAATGCAGATCTGGCGTTGCCCTACGAAGCCGTGGACGCCGGGCATCGCCCATTGCCGCCGCAGCGTTATCGAGCCATGGCCTGCGCGCGACAGCTGTTCCTGTTTTCCAGCCTGATCGATCATCCGTCGGTACCTGAAGCTGCGGGTCGTGCTGCGGCGTTGTTTCGCTCGCTGCAGAGTCATTTCCACGATGCCGAACATGGCGGCTGGTTCTACAGCATCGACCCGCAAGGCGCGCCGCTGGACCGTCGCAAGGATCTCTACACCCACGCCTTCATCATTTTTGCCTGCGCGCATTATTGGGCCAAGGTCCGCGAGCCGCTGGTGGAATCAGTCTTCAATGCTGCACTGACGGTTGTCGCAGAGCGTTTTGCCGACGGCACCGGGCTGTATGAAGCGATGCTTGGCGAAGACTGGTCGTCGCTGAACACCGGCCCGTTGCAAAATCCGCTCATGCACCTGGCTGAAGCCTTCCTGGCGACCCTTTCGGTACGTGAAGACGCAGCCACCATCGGTGCGCTGGATGATCTGGTGCGCGGCATGCAGGAGCGCTTTGTGGATAACGCCCACGGGGTGATGCTGGAAAAACCGCTGGGTGCTGTGGATAACTGGTACGAGCCCGGCCATCAATTCGAATGGTTCTTCTTGCTGGATTCTTCGTCACGTCTGCGTGGCAGCCCGCTGCACACTTCACTGACCCAGGCGTTCGCCCATGCCGAGGCGCAAGGCGTCGATCCGCAGACTGGCGCGGTAGTGGCGATGCTCGAAGTGGACGGCAAGGTGCGCGACGGCACCCAGCGCATCTGGGCGCAAGCGGAATACCTGCGGGCACTGGCGTTACGACCTGACAGTGAAGCGGCGTTAGGTCGTGAGTTGCGCGCACTGCAAACACGCTTTCTGCATGCCAGCGGCTGGAATGAATGCCTGGACAGCGCCGGCCAGGTCAGCCGCAGCGATATGCCGTCGACCACGCCGTATCATCTGGCGACCTGCTATATCGGGCTGGCGGAGTATTTTCGCGGCTGATTGAAACGAACGAATCACAACCTGTGGGAGCAAGCTCGCTTGCGAAGGCAGTGTTCCAGCTCAAAAAAATTTACCGGCTGTACCGCCCCCTTCGCGAGCAAGCTCGCTCCCACCAGGCTCGCTCCTATGTATGGACTCGCCCACACTTTCAACCTGCTTTTGAACACTGCTACCCGGTGCATCTATGTATAAGGCCTATTCGAGGAAGCATCATCGGCTTCTGGCCAACATTGGGTGAGCTCGCGGTATGCCGATTACGTTAAGGCCTCAAAGGGCCAGTAGGAGCGCAGGCATCT
>NZ_JAFCXH010000056.1:0-18094 GCF_049898225.1 Pseudomonas sp. DSP3-2-3
CGCTGGTAGTCCTCGCCCGAAAGCTCGCGCGGGTCATGTTCGCCCTAATGAAAAACCAAACGGAGTACACCCCAAACTTCATGTCTGGGGGTTGCTCACGAACATAGAATCTCCAACGGAATCAGTCGCGGTTGTAAATCCGAATCAACGCACCCCTTCCTGACGCAGCGCGTTGGGAGTGAACTCGCTGGTGGTTGCGGTGAAGCCGAAGTCGTAGGCGCTTTTCTCTTCGTTCTTCATGCCCAGTGCCAGATAACGGCCCGATTGCAGGTCATACAGGGTTTCCAGGGCGTACCACGGCACTTGCTTGTCGTAGTAGTTCTCGCCGTGAGCTTCCGCCACGCGCCACAGTTGGCCGCGACCGTCGTAGTGGTCGATCACCGCTGCCTGCCAGGTGTCTTCGTCGATGAAGAAATCACGCTTGGCGTAGATGTGGCGCTGGCCTTCCTTCAGGGTTGCCGTTACATGCCAGACACGACGCAGTTCATAACGAGCCAGGTCCTGATTGATGTGACCGGCCTTGATGATGTCAGCGTACTTGAGCTTTGGATCGTCCAGCTTGTGGCTGTTGGAGGCGATGTACAGCTCCTGTTTGCCGATCAGTTTCCAGTCGTAGCGATCCGGCGCACCATTGTACATGTCGAGGTTGTCGGAGGTGCGCAGGCCATCGGCTGCAGTACCCGGACCGTCATAGGACACTTGCGGGGCGCGACGGACACGCCGTTGACCGGCGTTATAGACCCACGCTGAACGCGGCTCCTTCACCTGATCGAGGGTTTCGTGAACCAACAGCACGCCACCGGCCAGACGTGCCGGCGCGGTCACTTCCTGCTTGAAGTAGAACAGGATATTGCCAGGGTTCTTCGGATCGAAGTCCTTCATCTTGTCGCGAAACACAAACTGATCGCGGAAATACACCAGGCTGAACGAGCCGTTGGGCTGCGGAGTGGCCTGGGTGACCAGACGCGTCACGCTGCCGCCGCGATAACGTGTGATGTGGTTCCAGATCACTTCGACACCAGAGGCCGGAATCGGGAACGGGACCGCGGTCTCGAAGTTTTCCAGACCGTTGCCGCCGCCGACCGACTTGGTGTTGGTGGCGTTTCTCTTGATAGCGGCGAATACGTCATCCGGCACGGTTGCGCCGCGATGGGACGGATAGACCGGCATTTTGAAGGTTTCCGGGTAGCGCTTGAACATCGCGTACTGCCCCGGAGCCAGCTTGTCCTTGTACTGCTCGACGTTGGCGGCGGTAATCGTGAACTGCGGCTTCTCGCTGGCATACGGATTGGCAAGGAAACCTTTGCTGTCCACCGCGCCGGCGTTCTTCGGCATCGGGCTCCAGGCGGGGATCGTGTTGGCGGCGTTGCCGGCCTTTTCCGCGCCCATTGGCGTCAGCGTGGTTCCAAGCTTGGCGGCTTCCGATTCAGACACTGCGGCCATGACACCGGTTGCCAGCAATGACAGGCTCAAGACACCGATTTGCAACAGACCTGTTGTTATTTTCATTTTCATAATCGTCCTGAAAACCGTGTTCTTAGAAATTCATGCCGAAGCTGAGCGCAACGAAATCGCGATCATCAACAGTCGTGTACTTGCCATCGAAGAAGTTGGTGTACGAGAGGTTCGCCGTGTAGGTGTTCTGGTATTCGGCATCCAGACCGAGGCTGACCGCCTTGCGACCTTCCTCGAAGTTACCGCCAGGACCCGGTGAGTAACCTTCGACGTCATGCGACCAGGCAACGCTTGGACGCAGGTTCACGCCAGCGAACACACTGTTGTAATCCCAGATGGCCCGGGCGCGATAACCCCAGGAGTTGGCGGTGGTGAAACCGTCGTCTTCGCAGTAGCGGCTCAGGTTGTTCTGCGCAGCGCCGGTCAAGGTGCTGGCGTTGAGCGTGGTGCATTGACCGCCAGGCAGCGGGCCTGGACCGTAGCTCGGGTCGCGGCCATAACGAACTTTCGAGGTGTTTTCCAGACCGCCCACGTGGGTCCAGCCAACTTCACCGACCACGGTCAGACGTTCTGCGCCCATCACCTGATCGAAGAACTGGGTGAAGGTGGTTTGCATCTGGGTGATTTCTTTACGGCGATAACCCGGCTGATCGGTGTTCGGGCGACCCGTCAGCACCGAAACGTTAGGGTTGAGCGGCGACAGGCCCGAATACAGGATGTCGGTAGTGTTGACCTGCACCGGAGCGTTCGGACGATAGCTGACCTCGCCGCTCCACGCCGTGCCGGTAGGCAAGGTGGTGGAGAAACTCAGGCCGTACAGGTGGATGTCTTCCGGGTATTCAACGTAGTAGCTGGAGTTGCCGGCGACCACGACCGGCAGCAGGGTCGGCGCCAGCGCGGTAGCGGTGGCGACCGGGATGCCATTACGTGCCAACGAACCTACCAGACCCGCCGCGCTGTAGGCACTGGCCGGGCCGCCCTTGCCGCTGAAGATCGGCGCACGGCTGTGGTAGTTCATGAAATACGCGCCGAACTCGGTGTCCAGCGGTTCGAAGTTGTAGTGCATTGCCAGGCCGAACTGGCCGCTGTCACGGGCGTCACGGTCCGGGCCGCGACGCACGATAGCGCCCTCGTCCGGATTGCCGAAGCGCACACCTTGCTGGTTAAGCGAGTTGAGCACGGCAGCACGCGCACCAGCGGGCAGACCCGCAGCAGTCAGCGAGCTGTTCAGGCCGTTACGGCTGCGCAAGACGGCCAGATTGTTGTCGCAGCCGTCGGAAATCACGTCTGGCTGGGAGAAGAATGTGCCGCAGTTGTCGGTCACGGTCTGGTCCCATTCCAGCTGGTAGAAACCTTCAGCCGACAGGTTTTCAGTGATGCTTTGCGACAGGTAGAACATGTTGACCGGAATCAAGCCTTCCTTGATTTCCGCGCCGGGCCGCCGGAATGCCGAGACGTCGACCGGGTTGATGCTGTTGATGCCGTTCTGGATGAAAGTACTTTCACCCCAGCTGACCACTTGTTTACCCAGACGTACCGAACCTGGCTCATCGCCAATGCTGTAGTTGTGGTAGACGAACGCATCGAGAATCTGGCCGCCGGAAGATTTGGCGCCCTCTTTGCGGTTGGAGTCGCTGATGTCCTTGAATTCACGCCCTTCGTCCTTGAGCTCGAAGTCGTACCAGTACTTGCCCCGCACAAACACGCCGGTGTCGCCGTATTTCAGTTCCAGATCATGGATGCCCTTGAAGATCTTCGAAAACGTCTCCCCACGTTTGAAGTTCAAGTGACCGTCATCGGACGTTTGCGACAGGCCGTGCCCGCCGTTGTTGGAGCCGATGAGGTTCTTGTTGGCCTTTTCAGTCGACCAACTGGCGCCCACAGAGAGCGACGAGTCGAATTTCCCTTCGATTTCGCCGATGTTGAAACTGACGCCGAATGCAGGACCGGCGAGCGTAGAAGCGAGGCTGACGGCCAGGGGCAATCTCGCCCGGCGCCAGAACTGGTTTGCTGATGTCATCGACGCTACTCCATGTGCTTTTATTTTTTTTGGCAGTGGGTACTGCTAAAAACGACCGGGGTTTCTCGTCGAAACTCCGATTTTGACACTAATCGGGTAACCCAGAGGGTTACGACACGACATTGCATCTTTTTGCGCTCTTACCCAGCCCCTGGTGCCGACTATATCCAGCCGGTTGCAACGCTAGATCCCTCTAAAGTGTGATTTGCAGCATCAAACCCTCTGGCACGCGTATTTCCCCGCGATCGTTGCCGCGAGCCGGTGAGGCGAGTGGCTTGAAATCGGTTTTTGACCAGGGAAGTGCTTGTCAGGGGCTATCGGCGGGACCTGCCGCACTCCGGGAGCGCGGCAGGTTGGGTATCAGAGAGTCGAGAGAAAGGTACTGTTACTGTTTTGCCATTCGACGATGTCCACCCGCATGCGCTTCTTGTCGAGTTTGCCAACGCTGGTCTTGGGAATTTCAGTAACAAGCGCGATCTGATGCGGAATCGCCCACTTGTTGATGTGCCCCAGTTCCACGAATGGCTTGAGGTGTTCCTTCAAATCCCGCGCGTCGATGCTGTGGCCATCGCGGATTACCAGCAACGCGAAAGGCCGCTCGCCCCATTGCGGATCGGCGATGCCCACCACGGCCACTTCGCGCACCGCCGGATGGCGGCTGCACAGGTCTTCGAGGTCCAGCGACGAAATCCACTCGCCGCCGGTCTTGATGACGTCCTTGATGCGATCACGAATGTCGATAACGCCCATGCTGTCCAGCGTCGCGACGTCGCCGGTATGCATCCAGCCACCGGCCCAGAGCTCGGCGCCTCTCTGCGGCTCACGGTAATACCCTTCGCTCAGCCAGGGCGCGCGCAACACCAGTTCGCCCTGGGACTCGCCATCGGCGGGCAGGAAATTGCCGTCTTCGTCGACAATCGCCGCGTCCACCAGAATCCCCGGCACCCCGGCCTTGATGCGATAAGTGATGCGCTCGTCTTCGCTGCCTGCACGCAGTTCGTCGTTCAAGTGAGCAACGGAAATCAGCGGCCCGGTTTCCGACATGCCATAAGCGGCGGTCAGCTGAATGCCACGGGCCTTGGCGGACTCGTACAAGCTGCGATTGAGCGAACTGCCACCGATGATGATCTTCCAGCCGCCAAAATCTACGCCTTGAGCGGCCTTGGCGTTGAGCACCATTTGCATGATGGTCGGCACGCAATGGGAGAACGTGACCTTTTCCTTGCGCCACAATTCGACAAGGAATTCCGGGTCGTAACGTCCCGGATACACTTGCTTGATGCCAAGCATGGTCGCCGCATACGGCATACCCCAGGCATGCACGTGAAACATCGGCGTAATCGGCATGTACACGTCATCGGTGCCCAGCATGCGTTCGGCGCTGCCGACAATGGTCGCCACACCCATGGTGTGCAGGACCAGTTGCCGATGGCTGAAGTACACGCCTTTCGGATTTCCCGTCGTGCCGGTGGTGTAGAACGTGGTGGCGATGGAGTTTTCGTCGAAATCTTCGAATTCGTACTGGTTGCTCGCTTGTGCCAGCAAGGTTTCGTACTCGCCGACCAGACCCGGCAAATCAGCGGTCTTCTCAGGCAGATCGGTGAGCAGCAAGGTTTTCTCGACCGTGGTCAGATGGCCGGCAATCCCCTGATACAGGCCGACAAACTCACTGTTGACCAGTACGAACTTATCGTCGGCGTGGTTCATGGTGTAGACGATTTGCTCGGGTGACAGGCGCACATTAACCGTGTGGATCACCGCGCCGATCATTGGAATGGCAAACATGCATTCCAGATAGCGATGGCTGTCCCAATCCATGACCGCGACAGTATCGCCGGCCTTGACGCCTGCGGCAGTCAGCACATTGGCCAGTCGACAGATCCGCTCGGAAAGCTCGGGATAGGTATAGCGAACAGTGTCGCGGTAGACGATCTCACGCGTTTTTTCATAGCGACTGCCGGACATCAATAGCCGCTTGATCAACAGGGGGTACTGATAGGCACCATCGGCTGGTGGAATAACGCGGGTCTGCAGCATAGGAGTTCCTTTTCGAGTGCAAAGTCGAGGCTTGAAAATATGCACTCTAGAGGCCCGACCCGCCAGCCAAATCAGCCGAAGGGATGATTTGCTGGATGAGCGTCAGGGAAAGGCAATTGGCTATATCAATGGCAAATCCAGTGGGAGCAAGCTCGCTCCCACAAACTCAGCGAATCTCGGTAAACGCCAGCTTCAGGCCCAACGCCACCAGCACGGCGCCCATGGCCCGATCAAACCAGTGGCCCATGCGCGCGAAGCCTGCACGCACTCGCTCCTGGCTGAACAGTCGCGCCACCATGCAGAACCACAGGCCCGTCGCCACTGCCAGGTAAACGCCGTAACCCGCCTGCACCCACAATGGCGTGTGCGGATTGATCACCACGGTAAACAGCGACAGAAAGAACAGCGTCGCCTTGGGGTTCAGACCATTGGTGACAAAGCCGCTGGTAAAGGCGCCGCGCGCCGTGCGCTCGCCCGCAGCAACCTTGACCGGCGCATCGCTGGCGTTAGCCGGTTTGGCGCGCAAGGCCTTGAAACCGATGAACAGCAGATAAGCCGCAGCGGCCCACTTCAACGCATTGAACAGCACGATGGACTGGGAAACGATCAGGCCGATCCCCAGCAGCGAATAGGCCACATGCACAAAAATCGCGGTGCCAACGCCCATTGCCGTATACGTCCCGGCTCTGCGACCGTGGGTCACGCTTTCACGCACCACTACAGCGAAATCCGGGCCGGGACTGGCGACGGCGAGCAGGTGAATCAAGGCAACGGTCAGAAATTCCGCCCAGTACATGCGTTTCTCCAAAAATGTAAGCAAGCATTTCGCTCTGTTAGGCTGACCACATTAAGCCTTCGAAACGTCCAATAACAGGTACAGCTGATGAGCAATCACGGTAAGGCAGTTTTTCTCGACCACACTTCCCTGGATCTGGGTGATCTGGACTTCAGCGCGTTGCGCGAATGTTTCGCCGATCTGGTGCTGCATGCCAGCACCACACCCGATCAAGTGATTGAACGCCTGCAAGGCGCAACCGTGGCGATCAGTAACAAGATCATGATTGATGCGGCCACCTTCGCCGCATGTCCCGACTTGAAGCTGGTTCTGGTCACTGCGACCGGCACCAATAACGTTGATCTGGCCGCCGCCCGCCAGCACGGCGTGACCGTGTGCAATTGTCAGGGCTACGGCACACCTTCGGTGGCGCAGCACACCCTGATGCTGTTACTTGCCCTCGCCACCCGGCTGCCGGACTACCAGAACGCGGTGCAACACGGCCAATGGCAGAAGTCCAAACAGTTTTGCCTGCTCAACTTTCCGATTGTCGAACTGGAAGGCAAAACCCTGGGTTTGTTGGGTCATGGCGAACTCGGCGGCGCAGTGGCAAAGCTGGCTGAAGCCTTTGGCATGCGCGTCCTGCTGGGGCAAATTCCCGGCCGTCCGGCCCGCGCTGATCGTTTGCCACTGGAGGAACTGCTGCCGCAAATCGACGCCTTGACCTTGCACTGCCCGCTCAACGAGCACACGCGCGACATGATCGGCGCCCATGAATTGAGCCTGCTCAAACCCCATGCGTATGTGATCAACACGGCTCGAGGCGGGCTGATCAATGAACAGGCGCTGGCGGATGCGCTGCGCAACGGTCATCTGGGCGGCGCGGCATCGGATGTCCTGACCGTGGAGCCGCCGGTTGCTGGCAATCCGCTGCTGGCTGGCGATATTCCCCGCTTGATCATTACCCCACACAGCGCCTGGGGCGCACGTGAAGCACGGCAACGGATCGTGGCTCAGGTGACGGAAAATGCGCTGGGCTTCTTTGCCGGCAAAACGTTGCGGGTGGTGAGTTAGGCCGACCGGCAAGAAGCCTGTAGGAGCGAGGCTTGCCCGCGAAGAACGCTAACGCGGCAGCGTCTGACACACTGAGCCGCCTGATTCGCGGGCAAGCCTCGCTCCTACGGCTCAACCAAGCTGCTAGACTGCGCCCCTTTTCAAGGAGCCCTTTAAATGGACCCGCGCAGTGAAGTGTTACTCCGTCAGGCCGAGCTGTTTCAAGGCTCGTTGCTGCTGGCAGGCTTGCCCGCGGATGATCTGCTTGGGCATTTGCCACAAGCACGCGGCTGGTGCTGGCATGCGGGTGATCAAGCAGCGCTGGATGCCCGTTTCGAAGGCCGCACGCATTTTGGCGTCGACGCGCCGCAAGAACCCTTCGACGCTGCCGTGGTGTTCCTGCCCAAGTCCCGCGACCTGACCGACTACATCCTCAATGCCCTGGCTTCGCGCCTGGCCGGCCGCGAGCTGTTCCTGGTCGGTGAGAAACGCAGCGGCATCGAAGCGGCAGCCCGCCAGTTGAGCCCGTTCGGTCGTGCCCGCAAGCTGGACAGCGCGCGGCATTGCCAGTTGTGGCAGGTCACTGTCGAAACCGCCCCGCAAGCGGTCACCCTGGAAAGCCTCGCCCAGCATTACGAAGTGGAAATGGAGGATGGCCCGCTGAAAGTCGTGAGCCTGCCGGGCGTTTTCAGCCACGGTCGTCTGGATCGCGGCTCGGCGCTCCTGTTGCAGAACATCGACAAGCTGCCCAGCGGCAATCTGCTGGATTTCGGCTGCGGTGCCGGGGTGCTCGGGGCTGCGGTAAAACGTCGCTATCCGCACAACAACGTGATCATGCTCGACGTGGATGCCTTCGCCACCGCCAGCAGTCGTCTGACCCTGGCTGCCAATGGCCTGGAAGCCGAGGTGCTGACCGGTGACGGAATCGACGCGGCACCCATGGGTTTGAGCACGATTCTGAGCAACCCGCCGTTCCATGTCGGGGTGCATACCGATTATCAGGCAACGGAAAACTTGCTGCGAAAAGCACGCCAACATCTGAAATCAGGCGGCGAACTGCGCTTGGTGGCGAATGCCTTCCTCAAGTATCAACCCCTGATCGAAGAGCATCTGGGCGTGTGCGCAATCAAGGCCCAAGGCAACGGCTTCCGGATCTACCGCGCCAAGCGTGCCTGAAAATAAGCGCTTGCCGAATGCGATCTGCGTAGGCAGAATCCGCTCCGTCCTAGGGGAGTAGTCTCCCACGAGCATCAAGCTCGTCCGGTACGCATCAACATACTTGGTCCTCAGACCATGGTGCGTACGACCCCGAATCCGCTCAGACGGATCGGTGGTTTGACCAGACCTATGACACGAACACCTTACCCGGGGCGGGGAGGTTGTACGTGTCATAGCCGTGTCGACCCGCCCCTTAGGAAAACCCTGATGCTGGAATCCCTGTTGGTCCCCACCGCTGTCGTCGCACTTGCCGAAATCGGTGACAAGACCCAACTCCTCGCCCTCATTCTCGCCGCGCGCTTTCGCAAGCCCTGGCCGATCATCGCCGGTATTGTCGCGGCTACGCTGGCCAACCACGCTGCGGCGGGCGCAGTCGGTGCCTGGTTTGGCAGTTTCTTCTCTGACGCCACGCTGCACTGGATTCTTGCCGCGAGCTTCACCGCCACCGCGCTGTGGACGCTGGTTCCCGACAAGATGGACGATGACGAAGCCGGCAACGGCCGCAAATTCGGGCCGTTCCTGACCACGCTGATTGCGTTCTTCATCGCGGAAATCGGCGACAAGACGCAAATCGCCACGGTGATGCTGGCGGCGCAATATTCCTACCTTTGGCTAGTGATTATCGGCACGACGCTGGGCATGTTGATCGCCAACGTTCCGGTGGTCCTGGCGGGCAACTTCGCCGCCGACAAGCTGCCCCTGACTCTGATCCGGCGCCTGGCGGCCTGCGCCTTCTTCGTGCTGGCGCTGGTCGCGGTGTACAAGGCGATGCAGGTGAGTGGGTGGGTTTGATCAACAGCTGACGCAAACCTTGTGGGAGCGAATTCATTCGCGAAAGCTCTATGTCAGGCGCTGGATTGCAGACGACTGTACTGGCCTCTTCGGGAATGAATTCCCTCCCACAGTTCGCCGTTACGGGCTGGTCATTACTTCTTGGCGGCCTGATACAACGGCATCACCTTGGGAATCGCTGCCTGCAACGAAGCGACCCGAGTCGCCGAAGCCGGGTGAGTACTCATGAATTCCGGCGGTGAACCGCCGGAGTTCTGGCTCATTTTGTCCCAAAGCGTAATCGCCGCGTTCGGGTTGTAGCCAGCACGTGCTGCCAGCTCCAGACCGAGCAGATCCGCTTCGTTTTCATTGCCGCGACTGTTCGGCAAGGTCAGGCTGTAATTGACCACGGTATCGGCCAGCGCGAGGCTGTCTTGCCCTAACCCGAGCAAGGCACCCGCGCCCTGTTTGGCCATCGCCACGCCATAGGCTTTGGACATCGCTTCGCGGCCGTGCTCGCGCAATGCGTGGGCGATTTCGTGGCCCATGACTGCGGCGATTTCATCGTCGGTCAGTTTGAGTGTGTCGATCAGCCCGCTGTAGACAATGATCTTGCCGCCGGGACCGCAGTTGGCATTCAGGTCATCGCTCTTGATCAGATTGACTTCCCACTGCCACTGCGCGGAATCCGGTCGCAGCTTCGGCGCCTGGGCGATCAACCGGTCGGCAATCGCATGCACGCGTTTGGCATTGCTGCTGGTGGTATCGAGCACGCCCTTGCCGGACGCTTCGCTCACCGTTTCCTGATAGGACTGGGCGTACATCTTGTTCACTTCGTCGGTCGAAAGCATGCTAAACATGTATTGCTTGCGCTCGACGCCCACCGCATCCCCGCTGGTGGTGTTTACAGATTGGCAACCGCTGAGCAACAGGCTGGTACTCAAGGCACATAAGACAAATGAACGACGCATGATGAATCTCCCTGGAAACATGCTGGTCATCCTAGGCGTAGCAGAGCGTATGCGCCAGAGGTCGACCGATTGCCCTTTGGTCAGCTGATCCGGCTGATGGTTCCCGGCCATCGGCGATTGATCAATCAGTTCAAGGTGTAGGCAGGACCGGACTTTTCCGGGAGGGCGACACTACAAAGGCGTCAAACACTCTGGCGCGTTGAGCTTCGGATCGTTCACCAGATTGGCCAGCGGCCGTTCGCGCAGGGCGGTTTGCGGGCTGGCCAGCAGGGCTTGCAGGGTCGGCAACGGCGTGTCGGCTGCCAGCCAGTCCTTCTGCCCTTGAGCATCGAGAATCAACGGGCGGCGCTGGCTGGCGGCAAGTTGGGTGACCACCGCAACACTCAAATACGTATGCCCTTGCACGGGATACGCCTCCCAGATCGCGGCGAAAAACAGTGCCGAGCCCTCCCCCGGCGTCAGCCAGAACGGCCGTTTGCGGGTCGTGCCGCGCCATTCGTAGAAGCCATTGGCCGGCAGCAGGCAGCGCCGCGAGCGAAACGCATCGCGAAACATCGGTTGTTCGACCAGCGTTTCGGCGCGGGCATGAGCCGGCGTGCGCGACAGGTCGGTCAACCACGCCGGAGTCAAACCCCAGCGGGCGCGGGCCAGTTCAAGGTCGCCCCCGGTTTCGCTGCTGGCGCGCAGCATCAATACCGAGTCGGTCGGGGAAATGTTCCATTGCGCCTGTTGGTCTGCCGGGAAACCGGGCAAAGCCGCAAAAGCGGGCGTCCAACGAAACAGCGCATAACGTCCACACATGAGGGCAACAAGACTCTTTTTGGCAGCTAAAAAAACGGAATCGGGCAGCGCGTCAACACACCAGCACGTCGGGGAAATTGTCCGGCTCGTCGCCGGACACAGGCAGCGCTGCATTGTACGCAGTGATCAACTCCCGTGCGTGTTCGGCCTGATCGTTATCCACCGACAGACCCAACACGCCAAAAATCGGCAGCTCGCCCACCCCGCCCAGCAAATCCCTGCCGGTCAGATGCGCCTGCACGCCTTCACTGGCCAGCATGCCTTGCAGCAACTCGCCTTCCAGCAGGTTTTCCGGCTCGTAGATTTTCTGCATCACTCATTCTCGCTACGCACATCCAGATTCCAGTCTTCACCATCGGTCTGCAGATCGAAAACGATCGGCCGACAGCACACCGGACAATCCTCGATGTACTGCTGATCACCGCCGGAAAGGTCCAGCACCGCTTCGACCGGTTCACCGCAGTAAGGGCAGTCGTAACTCTGTAATTCCTGCATCAAGGTCTCCAGGACTAGTTGTGCGTATAATCGCGCTCTATTTGAAGGCTGATGTACTAGAGTCTGGACGTTATTTTCAGACCCAGCCTCCCTTTTCCTGCCATTCCCTACAAGAGAGCATGATGGGCGAATTCGATGCCATCCGACCTTACGACGACGCCGAAGTCCCAGCTGTACTCGCGCGCCTGCTCAGCGACAAAGCATTCCTGGCGATCCTGACTCATTTCCGCTTCCCGCGCCTGGCCGGCGCGTTTGGCTGGGTGCTGCAACCGGTTCTGGCACGCAAGCTGCGTCGCGAGTTTGCCGGTATCGATTCGGTGGCCACGCTTCAGGACAAGGTCGAGTATTACGTCGACCACACCATCGAGCGCGCCACTGACGGTGTGACCTACACCGGCGTCGAGCAGTTCAAGTCCGGCAGTGCCTATCTGTTTCTGGCCAACCATCGCGACATCGTGATGGACCCGGCCTTCGTCAATTACGCGATTTATCACGCTGGCTTGCCGACTCCGCGCATTGCCATCGGCGACAATCTGCTGCAAAAGCCCTTCGTCAGCGACCTGATGCGTCTGAACAAGAGCTTCATCGTGCACCGTTCCATCATCGGACGCCGGGAAAAGATGGCGGCGTACCAGTTGTTGTCGGCGTACATCAATCACTCGATTCGAAACGATTGCCAGTCGATCTGGATCGCCCAGGCCGAGGGCCGGGCCAAGGACGGCGACGACCGTACCGAATCGGCGATCCTGAAAATGTTCCACATGAGTCGCAAGGACGAGCCGTTTGCCGAAGTAATCCGCTCGCTGAACCTGACGCCCGTGTCGATCAGCTACGAATACGATCCGTGCGACCATGCCAAGGCACGCGAGCTGTACATCCGCGCCACTACCGGGAGTTACACCAAAGTGCCGGGCGAGGATGACGTCAGCATCGCGCTGGGGATTACCGGCTACAAAGGCCGGGTGCATGTGAACTTCGCGCCGCCGATCACCGAGCTGTTCGAAGACACCAAAGCGCTGGCCGTCGAAATGGACCGGCAGATTCTCGGCGGCTATCGCCTGTTCCCCGCGCATTACCTGGCTTACGCGCAATGGGCCGAGGCTGATCCGGCACTTGGCGTGCCATTGGCGGCGGATGTATTTGCGCCCGAGGAGCTGGCCAAAGCCCAGGAAGAATGGCAACGCCGCCTCGAAGGATGTCCGGAAGAACATCGGCCGTTTCTGGTTCAGCAATATGCGATGCCGGTACGTAATCAGTACCGGGTCAAGGCCGGGATCGCGCTATAACTGGCGGGCAGGCTGCAAACAACAAGGCGCTCTTCAAGAGCTCCTTGTGCTTGATGGGTTACAGCATGGCTTACAGCCCGGTGCTGACCCACGACAGCAGCAACGCAAACCCCAGACAAGCCGCACCCACGCGATAACACAGCCGGTTCATGCGCAGCGACGACCCGTCCATCAAATGCATGGGTTCGTCGATTTGCGACAAGGCGCTTAGCACCGCCAGATGCCTGAGTTCGCGCTGTTCCCGGTTTCGCGTCACGTACAGCAGGCTGATTCCGGGGCAGGCGGCCAGCAATGCGAGCAGGTTGAGGGTAAAGGCAGGCGGGAGGGATAACAGCGACATTGCAGCCTCGATGGCGTTTTCAAAGCGCGCCGTGGGGTTCAGAGTTGATAGAACCCTAATCTAGCCACCGTCACCTTAACGTAACCTGAACCGGGCACTGTATGGCACCTCGAGGGATAACCTCGATCCCTTCTGGAGCCATTCATGCTGCACGCCAAGAATCAGGACCGCCTGTATCTGATCGCCCCGAGCGACGAACAGGAAGCATTGATCGACGCTTTGTCCTTCAACGTCCAGGACCGCCACTGGCTGGTGTACTGCGCCCTCGGCGGGCATCAACACCACGATCTGCCGGACATGGATCAGCAGACCGGTTTCAGTTTTCTGGATTTTTATCAGCAGGCTGCATAGAACGAACAGTGGGAGCGAGCTTGCTCGCGAAGACGGTGGTTCAGCCATCAGAAATGCGTGGGATGCAATGGCCTCTTCGCGAGCAAGCTCGCTCCCACCAAGCCTGCTTTTGTCACACAACAAAAAACCCGGCCTCTTCACAGAGGGCCGGGTTTTTTTGATCCAGCGGTAACGCTCTTACTGCGCCAGCGTCCGGCCAATCGTCTGATCCTGGAACAGACGCGTCAGCGCATCGCTCAACACGTCGCTGACCAGCTTGGTGTTGGTTTCCTGGTTCGGCGCCATGCCAAAGCGCTGGTCCAGGGATGCGGCATAACGACCGCTGTAGCTCTTGCCATTGTTCTGCACGTCGGCGCGGAACGTCGAGCTGATAGTCGCTTCGGTCACGTACAGGCCTTCTTTCGGCGACTGATATTTCAGATCGGCGAGGGTCACGGTCAGTTGTGGACCGCTGCCGCTGGAACTCGGCGTGAAGCCCAGCAAACGTACAGCCGCTTCGGCCTGGGCTTGCAGCTTGGGCAGCAGATCGGCACCGGATACGCTGATCGCGCTGGTTTCCGGGTACATGCCGCCACGGGTGCCGAGTGTCGGGCCAGGACGACCATCAACCACACGCACGACCACTGGCTGACCACGCCCTACGGGTGCAAGCTGGGCGTTCAGCTTGGGCTGCGGACTAAGTTGTTGCGGGCTGTGGGCACAGCCGACCAGCGTAAGACTGCTAATAGCAAGCAAACCAAACAAAATGCGACGCAGCATGCTCATCTCTCCATGGGCAGGGCACTAAATGTGCCGCAGTATAGCGGCGCTCACGGCACGCTAACCAGTGAAAATCGGACTGCAAACAGACCGCAATGGTTCAGCAACACAGATGTCACCGTCATGTCACGTCCAGCGTGCAACCTATGCTCAATCCAACAGGAGCATCGTCATGGACTTTCTCTGGTCTCTGTTCAGCCCACGTCGTCAATATCGCCACTACGCCCGTGTCGACCACTCCGGCATTTGCCAGGCATTCAAGCGCTGCCGTCAGGCTCCGGAAGGCAGCGAATGGGTCGAAATCGTCGAAGAAAATCTCTCCTGGTTAGGTGCTCCACTGCCCGCCAACGCCCGCCAGCAGAGAGCTGCACGCCGGTCCACTGTGCAGCGGATGCTCACCGTCTGACCGGACGACGAATAAAAGTCACTTAATCAGATCAATTCCAGTCGTTTCATCGCTATAATCTCCCCCCGATTATAAGGACGTCTCCTGATCGGGCCTCGCAGCATTGCTAATCACTGGATTAGCGCCTTCGTATTGCCCACAGAGAGCCGCCCACACAGATCATGTGCAGGCATCTGTACTCGCTGGCTGGCGAATCGTTTCGAACCTTTCCTGCCATAAAGCGCCTTACTCTTGCCTGCCTTCGATCTGCCAGAGCTGCCATCGCGCAGCCCTTTTTGAGGTTTGAGGTTCACGTTTCCAAAAGAGCGTGAAAAAAACGGGTTTCACAACTTCACAAGAGTGTGGCGAGCAAATGAATAGGTACGCGTTTGTAAATGCACCATTATCAGCGTCTGACCCAGCCCCTTTGAACAGGATTGATCGCTGCTGCGCAGTCTCCATGACCGGAGTCTGAAGCCTGTCCCCTACGGATTTGGTTGCATTACCGGAGGCCTTGACGATAGTCGAATGGCCGGCCGGCCTGAAAAATGCGTTCATGCAAGCTTTATGAACAGCTCATTCAGGTCCGCTTGGTGACCTCCCGTTGACGATGCGAAAAATTGCGAAGAACCGGACATGCCGATCCTGGCCAGCGTTACCTGGGGACTACTTTGATCCATGCCCCGCGACCTGGCGACCGACCTCGGGATCGTATGCCGTCAATTTGGTGCTGCAGATTTTGGAGACGCGTTAATGGCGCATAACGAAGCAGTTGATGTGGTATTGGTCGGGGCAGGCATCATGAGTGCCACCCTCGCCGTACTGCTCAAAGAGCTCGACCCCAGCCTGAAGCTGGAAGTCGTTGAGCTAATGGATTCTGGCGCTGCGGAGAGTTCCAACCCGTGGAACAACGCCGGTACCGGCCACGCCGGGCTTTGCGAACTGAACTACACGCCGCCTGCGGCCGACGGTTCCATCGACATCAAAAAAGCCGTGCACATCAACACCCAGTTCGAAGTCTCGAAGCAGTTCTGGGCGTATCTCACGCAAAAAGGCACTTTCGGTTCCTCGAAATCCTTTATCGCCTCGGTGCCGCACCTGAGTTTTGTCCAGGGCGCGGAAGGCATTTCGTTCCTCAAGACGCGCTATGAAGCCATGCGCAAGCATCACGCGTTTGCGTCCATGGAATACACCGAAGACAAGGCCACGCTTGCTGAGTGGATGCCGCTGATGATGCCCGGCCGTCCGGCCGACGAGCAGATCGCCGCGACCCGTGTGATGCACGGCACCGACGTCAACTTCGGCAACCTGACCAACCAGTTGCTCCAGCACCTGACCAGCACCCCGGATTCACAGGTCAAGTACTGCAAGCGCGTAACCGGCCTGAGCCGGAAAGGTGACGGCTGGAGCGTCAGCATCAAGGACGTGAACAGCGGCAGCACCCGCGAAATCGATGCCAAATTTGTGTTCCTCGGCGCAGGTGGCGCGGCCTTGCCGTTGCTGCAGATGTCGGGCATCGAAGAAAGCAAAGGTTTTGGCGGCTTCCCGGTCAGCGGTCAGTGGCTGCGTTGCGACAACCCGGAAGTGGTCAAGCGCCACCAGGCCAAGGTCTACAGCCAGGCAGCAGTGGGTTCGCCACCGATGTCCGTGCCGCACCTGGACACCCGCGTGGTGGATGGCAAGAAATCCCTGTTGTTCGGGCCGTATGCTGGTTTCACCACCAAGTTCCTCAAGCACGGCTCGTTCCTGGACCTGCCATTGTCGGTTCGCGCCGCCAACATCGGACCGATGCTGGCCGTGGCCCGGGACAACATGGATCTGACCAAGTACCTGGTCAGTGAAGTCATGCAGTCCATGGAGCAGCGTCTTGATTCCCTGCGCCGCTTCTACCCTGAAGCCAAGGCCGAAGACTGGCGCCTGGAAGTGGCCGGGCAACGGGTGCAGATCATCAAGAAAGACCCCAAGAAAGGCGGCGTGCTGCAATTTGGTACCGAACTGGTGTCAGCCAAGGATGGTTCGCTCGCTGCCCTGCTGGGTGCTTCACCCGGCGCTTCGGTAACGGTGTCGATCATGCTGGAACTGATCGACCGTTGCTTCCCGGAAAAAGCCCGTGGCGAATGGGCTGCCAAGCTCAACGAAATTTTCCCGGCGCGGGAAAAGATTCTTGAAACCGATGCGCAGCTGTATGAGCGCGTCAGCACCGAGAACAACGAGCGCCTGGAACTGATCGAAAAACGCAGCGCAGTGCAAAGCATCGCGTAATCGTTCAGCCACAAAAAAACGCCCTTCGGGGCGTTTTTTTTGCTCTGCCGTTTTGATCAGCCGCGAGCTTTTTCGATCAGCTCGATGTATTCCTCGGCGTTGCGTTGATCCTTGATCAAGGCGATGAAATCGTTGCCGTGCTCGTCCTTACCATCGAAGTCGTAACCGGCTTCGCGGAAGAACACCAGGAACCGCTCGAAATCATTGACCCGCAGGCCACGGTAGGCCTTGATCAGCTTGTGCAGCGACGGCGATGTGGCGTCGACCGGCTCGAAATCGAGGAACAACTTGATCTGCGCATCGCCGATCTCGTCGCCGATCAACTGCTTCTTATCTTTACGCATTGCTGACTCCAACTGAATCGCGGACATGTTAACCGGCGGGCAGTTTACCCCCCGCCCGGCTCAGGGCTCAACGCATACGCGCAGGTGTGGTGTGCAAATCGGCCCAGACGTGGCCATTGGCATAGCTCAGGAACTGACAGTAAACCTTCTCGCTGCGCAGCAGGTCGACCATCATCCGATACTGGTCAACCGGGTAATACAGGGTCAGTACGCGGCTTTTCTCGTCGTAAGTCGGCTTTTTCAGGCTTTTGCTTTCACCATCGAAGTGGATCAACACTTCGGAAATGGTCGCGCCCTTGTTCAACGGCTTGCCCTTGAGGCGCAGCAGGATCGGTGACGTCACCGGAATCGGCTGCTGATTGGACTGCCGCTGACTGCCGATCACCACGGAATATTCAGTGATCTGCAACAACTGCTGCTGCTCGGGCTCGCCTTCCCGGACGTTCAGGTCGTCGGGCGGCAGGTACTGGGCATGCATTGGCTCGGCGGAAACGCTTGCCACCAAAGGCAAACTGCACAAAAGCGCCAACGCCGCGCTACGGATCAAAAACTTCATTTCGACTTCCCGCAAGGACTGGCCTGGCACTTTAGCATGGCGATGCAGAAATCCGTGTTTGTGGGAGCTTCCGAGCAGCGCGAGGCTGCGATAGCGGTTTGAAGTGCACCCCAAAAGTTGGACACCCATCCAACCTCTGGGGTGTTTTTCATGAGCAAGTACACAACACAATTCAAGCTGTCCGCCATCGAAGCCTTTCTTGAACGAGGCAGAGG
>NZ_JAFCXH010000057.1:0-11118 GCF_049898225.1 Pseudomonas sp. DSP3-2-3
GCGCTGGTAGTCCTCGCCCGAAAGCTCGCGCGGGTCATGTTCGCCCTAATGAAAAACCAAACGGAGTACACCCCAAACTTCATGTCTGGGGGTTGCTCACGAACATAGAATCTCCAACGAGCCTTTATTCAGTAAACATCCCTTCTATAACGCCCCTGCTCGATCAATGCCTCCACCGCTTGCGCGCCGAGAATCTCGATCAACGCCGCGTCGACGCCCGCTGCCATGCCTTCCAGGCTGCCACAGATATAAATCGCCGCACCGTCCGTCAGCCAAAGCCGCAGTTCATCTGCCGCCTCAAGCAAGCGATCCTGCACATAGACTTTCTCGGCCTGATCCCGGGAGAACGCCAGATCCAGACGCGCCAGCTCGCCGGATGCCAGCCACGCTTGCAACTGATCCCCGCAATAGAAGTCATGCGCCACATTGCGCTCGCCAAACAGCAGCCAGTTACGCGTCTGGCCTTGAGCAATTCGTCCCTTGAGCAAGCTGCGCAGCCCCGCCAACCCCGTGCCGTTACCCAGCAAAATCACCGGGCGTGGATCATCCGGCAGATGGAAGCTGCTGTTACGCCGAACCCTTAGGCTGACCGCTTCACCCACTGCGACATGTTCAGTCAGCCAGCCGGAACCCAGGCCAAGGCTGCCATCGGGATGCAGTTCCTGACGTACGATCAGTTCCAGCACACCATCCTGCGCAATCGACGCGATGGAGTATTCGCGCATGGCCAGCGGCACCAGGGCATCAATCAACGCCTGCGCGTGCAGCCCGACCAGATGCGCGCGATGTTGCGGCAGTTGGCGGCTGGCCAGGGCAATTTCGATGCTTTCTGCCAGATCGCCGACCTTGACTGAAGTGTCACCCGCGATGCCCAGACCACCGAGGAAGTGCTGGATCGCCGCATGGCTGTTGCGCGGCAGGATCTCTACCAGATCTCCGGCTGCCCAGTTCACGGAAGGCGGTGGTGTCAGGCCCAGCAAGAATACTTTCGAACCGCTGCTGCCAGGATTCAGATGCTCGCGCTGGCACAGTGTCCAGTTGTCATAGCTTGGCGCCTGCCACAACGTGGAAGGCGTGCTGCCGGTCAAATGCCCCAACTGTTGCTGCCATTGCTGCAAGGCGGCGGGATCGGCGCTGTCCACCTCGACCGATGCGAACAGCGTATTGCCGCCGCGCTCGGCAAGCCAGTCATGCAGGCGGCGGGCAAATGCACAGAAATGCTGGTACTGCCGATCACCCAGGCCAAGCACTGCGTAATTCAGATTGCCCAGCGCCATCTGACTGCCCAGCAACTTACGCTCGAAACCCCGGGCGCTGTCCGGCGCTTCGCCATCGCCAAACGTGCTGACCACAAACAATGCGTTCTGGCTCTGGCTCAAATCCCGCTCGGTTACATCCGCCAAACGCTGCACCTTGACCGGCATGCCGGCGGCCTGCAATTGCCCGGCGGTCTGCCACGCCAGCTGTTCGGCAAAGCCGCTCTGACTGGCAAAGCCGATCAGCCATGCTGGCGCGTCAGTAGCAGCCGGAGCGACTGAAACGGCCCCACGCGCATTACGCACTTCTTTCTTCTTGCGTCGACGATCCAGATACAGCAGCCAGCCGGTAATAAAGAACAGCGGCATCATCAACGCCGCAGCGGTCATGATGATCCGCCCGACAATGCCGAAGTAACTGCCCACGTGCAGCGCGTAATTGCTGATCAGCAATTGGCCGCCGAGGCTTTTTTCCGCATAGCGGGATACTTCGCTGACTTTGCCGTTAGCCGGATCGAGAGTGATGGTGTTCAGCGCGCGCGGGTGCGGCGAGTCTTTGAGCAGGTAGAAAATCGTCGCCTGCTGGCCCGCGACGTTGGGCAGGCGAATGTTGTAGCCGGCCAGATCCGGGCCGGCTGCGGTCTTGATGCTGTTCCACACCGCGACATAATCGACGGTCGGCAGCGGACCTTGCGGCGCGCTTTTGCCACCGGGACGGCCACCGCCGCCACCTTTGTGCTGCTCGCCCGCAGGCGCGTCACCGAGCAAACGGGTCATGCCATCCTTGACCCAGTCATAGGACCAGGTCAGGCCGGTAATCGCGAACAACAGGTAAAACACCAGGCACCAGGTGCCGAACACCGAGTGTAAGTCCCAGTTGAAACTGCGGCCTTTCTTCGCCCAGTCCAGGGTCAGCCAGACTCGCCAGTTCAGGGCTTTGCGCGGCCAGCGCAGGTACAGGCCGGACAAGCAGAAGAACACCAGAATCAGCGTACAGGCGGCAGTGACTTGCTTGCCGTATTCGCCCATCGCGAGAAAGCGGTGCAGCTTGAGGACGAAATCGAAAAAACCCGCACCAGTGGCGTCGGGCTTGAGGTCGCCGGTGTATGGATCGAAATTGCGCATCGGCCCGCGTCGCTCGCCCGGCGCCGGGGTGAAATACACTTGCGCGGCTTTATTGCCGACGGTTTCAACCCGCAGGATCGCGACGATCAGCCCGGTGGTGGACTCCAGCTTGCGCACCAGCTCAACCGGCGGCAACTGTTCGCCACGCTGTTCGACGTACAAGGCATCGGGGTTGGTCCACTCAAGGATTTCATCCTCGAAGGAATAGATCGCCCCGGTGATCCCCATCAGGGCCAGCACCAGACCGGCCGTGATTCCGAAAAACCAGTGGACTTGAAACAGGACTTTCTTCAACACCCGTGCTACCTCGTTCTCATTCATCCGCTGCGCCGCGCAGTATGCGCCAAACGGAAGACGTTCTCATTTGCTGTGTGCTTCACAATTCGATGGTGACCTGTGGGAGCGAGCTTGCTCGCGAATAGTCCAACCCCACACATTTCTGGCGGCAGACTAATCGCCTTCGCAAGCAAGCTTGCTCCCACAGAAATCACTGCGGCGCGGCCGTCTTCGGTCCCCCCACACAACCAAAAGCCCCGCCAACCAAAACGGTCAGCAGGGCTTCGCTTTCCTTTCAGATCAGAAGTGGAAGTTGGCGCTCATCAAGGCGGTACGACCAGCGGCCATGTGCGCGTAGTGAGTGGTGAACACCTGATCGTAATAACGTTTGTCGGTCAGGTTTTGCACGTTCAATTGCAGGTCGACGTTCTTGGTCAGGGCGTAGCTCGCCATGGCATCGTAACGCCAGTAGGAAGGCACCTCGACCGAGTTGGCTTCGTTGCCAAAACGCGAATCGATGAAGGTTGCGCCGCCGCCGATGGTCAGCTTCGGAATCAACTCATAGGTCGACCAGAGGTTGAAGCTGTTACGCGGCGTGCTCGGCATGTGATTGCCTTCGTCCGCTGCCAGCGTGGTCTTGACCAGCTCGCTCTCCATGTAGGTGTAGCCGCCGTAAACCTTCCACTTGCTGGTGATCTTGCCGGTGTAGGTGAACTCGAAGCCGTCGACACGCTGCTCGCCATCCAGCACCTGGAACGTGGTGTTGTCCGGGTCGGTGATCCGCGCGTTGGTTTTTTCGGTGCGGAACAACGCGGCGGTCAACGACAGGTCATCGCCGAAGAAGTCCCACTTGGTGCCCAACTCGTAGTTACGGTTCTTTTCCGGTTCAAGATCGTTGTTAGCCGCGGAAATTTCCAGGCCGCCGTTACCGCTGGTTTCGCCGGACGGGTTGCTGGAAGTCGACCAGGCCGCGTAAACCGTGCCGTTCGGCAGCGGCTTGAAGACCAGACCCACCTGATAGTTCCACAGCTGGCTGGTGTTTTCGCGCTTGAAGTTGCCAGCAACAGTGTTGCGACCTGCATTGGCGAAGCCGCTGGACTTGACCTCGTAGTCGTCATAACGCAAGCCCAGGTTCAGGGACCATTGCTCGTTGAACTTCAGGGTATCGAACACATAAGCAGCACTGGTTTTGGTGTCGGTATCGGTGTACGCCAGGCTGTCAGTGATGGTGCCGTTCCACGCGTCTTTCGGCGTCGGGTTGTACAGGCTGGTGCAGTCGCCGGAGCGAAGCAGCGCTGCCGAGCAAATGCTCGGGATGGTGCCGCCCGCTGCGTTGAGTACGTTGTAATTGCGGTTGTGGGTGTCCTGATACGAGAACTCGACGCCGGTTACCAGGCTGTGATTGATAAAGCCGGTGTCAAACCTGGCGCTCAAATCGGTCTGGTTGACGAAGCCGCTGGAGGTCGAATTGCGGCTCTTGGCCGAACGCGACAGCGTGCCGTTGGCGACGTTGCCACGGCTGTCATCCGGGTTGGTAACGATGTAGTCCAGGGTCGAACGCGACATGCGGAAGCTGTTGGACAGGGTCAGGTTGTCGTTCAGGTCGTGCTCGGTCCGGAACGTGCCGCTGTCGTTCTTGCTCTTGCGATAGTCGCGGTCGGTCAGGCCATAGAAATTGCTTTCGTTGACGTGAGCCGGCTTGTCGACAATGTATTTGCTGCGACCGGTGGTGGAGGTCAACGGGATGCCGTAATCCGGCATGTCGTCAGTTTCCAGGTGGTAGTAATCGAGCTTGACGCGTGTATCAGTGCCCAGGCCAAACGCGAACGACGGCGCCACGCCCCAGCGGCTGACGTCGACGTTATCGCGACCGGCAACGTTGGCATCGTGCTTCATCAGGTTCAGACGGAACGCCGAGGTGTCGGTGAGCTGCTGGTTCAAGTCAGCGGTGTAGCGTTGGGTCTGGTCGGAGCCAAAGGTGTAGCCGCCGTTATAGGCGTTACCCAGGTGAGCGCCCTTGGTGATCAGGTTCAGGCTGCCGCCCGTGGAACCGGCACCGGTGAACGCCGAGCCTGGCCCTTTGCTGATTTCTACCGATTCAACGTTGAAGATTTCCCGGCTTTGCGCGGCAACGTCACGCATGCCGTCGATGAATACGTCGCTTTCGGCGTTGAAGCCGCGAATGATCGGACGGTCAGCGTTCGGGTTGCCGCCCTCGCCTGCACCAAACGTGATGCCCGGCGTGGTGCGCAGCGCATCAGCCAGGCTGGTGGCGGCGGTGTCGCGAATCACTTGTTGCGGGATCACCGTGACGCTTTTTGGCGTCTCGCGCAGTGGCGCGGTGTACTTCCTGGAGGCGGATTCTTCGGTCTTGTAGCTCGCGTCCTGCTCGCCATTGATGCTGGTTGCGCCCAGCGAGATGGCTTTCTCATCGCTGCTTTCAGCGGCGTGGGCCATATGGCCGGCCGACATTGCAGCAATGGCAACGCCCACTGCCGAAGCGAGTGAACGTGGCTGAATAGCAGTGGATTGTGGTGATTGACGCGACATGTTGATTCCTTCCCCAAGGAGTTGAGGCGGCGGAATATAGGGTAAACAAGTATTTGTAGCAATTGAGATACATTACTATTCGCGAAAAACTTACATTCTTTACATTTGGAATTTACGAAATTTTCATCTTCATTGACGTAGGCCGCCGTTCAGGGTTTTACACAGTCAATAAGAATCACTACCATTCGCCACCTCTCCTGCTCACGGTGCTGCGCCATGCTTCTACACATCCCCGGCTTGTTCGACCGCGACGAAGTGGCGCGCATCCGCAAGGCACTGGAAGCGACAGATTGGGCCGACGGCAAAATCACCGCCGGTTATCAATCGGCCAAGGCCAAGCACAACCTGCAGCTGCCCGAAGGCCACCCGCTGGCGCTGGAAATCGGCACCGCGATGCTCGAACGCTTGTGGGCCAACCCGCTGTTCATGTCGGCAGCGCTGCCCCACAAAGTCTTTGCGCCGCTGCTGAACTGCTACACCGCGGGCGGCAGTTTTGATTTCCATATCGACAATGCCGTGCGCCAGTCCAAAGGCAGCATCGAACGAGTGCGCACCGATTTGTCGAGCACGTTGTTTTTCAGCGATCCGGAGGAATACGACGGCGGCGAGCTGGAAATCCAGGACACTTATGGCGTGCAGCGCGTCAAGCTGCCAGCCGGCGACATGGTGCTGTATCCCGGCACGAGCCTGCACAAAGTCAACGCGGTTACACGCGGCGCCCGTTACGCGTCGTTCTTCTGGACGCAAAGCCTGGTGCGCGAAGACAGCCAGCGCACGTTGCTGTTCGAGATGGATAACGCGATCCAGAAACTGACCCAGGACGTGCCCGACCATCCGTCACTGATCCAGCTGACCGGTACCTATCACAACCTGCTGCGCCGCTGGGTCGAGGTCTGACCCATGAGCTGGAATCTGCAACGCAAGGAAGAACTCGACGGCGACCAACTGCGCGCGATGCTCGCCGAACATCCGGCCAAGGCCGCCCAGGCGATCATCGGCGCGGCGGCAGATAACATCGTCGACGCTCAGGCATTGCTGGGGCAGATCCTGCTGGATGGCAAAGGCATCGAACGCGATCCGCAACTGGCGCTGGTCTGGTTCGAAATCGCTGCTCGCAAGGGTCACTTGATGGCGCGCAACATGCTGGGCCGCTGCTTTGAGCATGGCTGGGGTTGCAGCGCCGATGCTGCCAAGGCCGCAGGCCATTACGAGCTGGCCGCCAAGGCAGGCCTGGACTGGAGCCTCTACAACCTGGCCAACCTGCTGGCCACCGGGCGCGGCGTCGTTCAGAACCAGCAACGCGCGTTGCAGTGTTACCGCGACGCCGCGCAAATGGGCCACGCCAAATCCATGAATCTGCTAGGCCGGTATCTGGAAGATGGTCTGTTCTGCCCACAAGACGTGGCCGCCGCCTACGACTGGTATCGCCGCTCTGCAGAAGGCGGCGACTTTCGTGGGCAGTTCAGCCATGCCGCCGTGCTGGCTGATCACGGCATGACTGATGAAGCGCTTGCCTGGCTGCAACTGGCCCTGGAAAACGGCAACCTGAATTTCCTGCGCGTGAGCCGTGCAGTCCTGTTGTCCTCGACCAACCCGCGAATCAGCGCGTTGGCCCTGGCTTACCATCGCCGGGCCGCAGAGTTGGGCGATGCAACCGATCGGGCCCAGCTGCACGCACTCGAAACGTCAGCCCGATAAATCAGCCGTTCAGCTGTGCCAGATGCCGCGCAGTTCTCGCAGGTAATCGACCAGTTCGTCTGCATGGTGCAGGAAGTCGTCAGTTCGTCGGATGACGTCCGGACTGCCTTCCAGCACGTCGTCGAAAAAATGATTCACCGCAAAAACCACCTTGCTGATTTCGTGCACATAGCCGGCTTTGGACTGATCCACTTCCAGAATCCCGCGAAACTCGTCGAGGCAATCCCGAACTCGTTGCGCTTCTGCGCCGGTAGCCGTTTCAAGCCGAGTCTGCAACTCAGCTACCGGCGCTCGGACATCATCAATGGATGACATTTCAAGGGACAGGAGGCTCGCATCCAGAGCGTGGACGTAGGTTCTGGCTGAAGCAGATGCATCCAGCAACAGATTGGCAACTTCCTCCTGGTATTGCAGGAAAGCGGCGTTTTCCTCGGTTGTGCGCTGGGGCTTGTCCAGCGCGAGAATGGCCTGCTGATAAGGGGCAATGTCGATATTGCTGAGGCCTGCGTCGACTCCGATCATCAGCCTTATGGCAGCCGTGTCCACGGCATTCACCTTTTCCAGTAATGCCTGCAATTGCTGCCTCAAGGACGGCCAGTACAGATCACCGGGAGTGCTGGCCAGCCGGGTCATGTCACGGCGGTGTTTCTCAAGCGTTTCGATCGCCGGCAACGGACACGCATCAAGCATTTGTGCAGGCAACACCTCATTGCTCACGGTCATTGCTCCACCTCCGCGACCGCATTGTCAAAGGCGCTCAGTAGATCCTGACTGTGTTTCCTGATCTCGATCCAGCACTGGATCATCGCCCGAAGTCGAGCGACAAAAACCACTAGATAAACAGCATCGTCCATATGACTGAGGCGCCGGGCTGAACCGTCGACGTATGCCAGGACCTGTATCCAGAGGCTTTCCAGATTGGAAGCACCCGAAGCGGCGGCACTCATGCGCACACCCAGATCCTGAACATCGGTTTGCAAGCTGAGCAGCGCGGCGATCAGCGCATGGTTATGGCGAATTTCATTTTGCACCTCGCGCTTGCGCGCCAGCAGCGCTTCCAGTTGCGTTTGCGGCGAAGCCTCGGCGCCGGGAATGAACAAGCTCCCGGCGAACAACAGCAGACTCCACTGGCGCTCAAGGAAATCTTCGAAGCTGTCGGCTTGCTGCTGGATCTGGCGATTGAGATCGTCCAGCTCCAGATTCAGTTCGATCAGGGCACTGTCCTTGCGATGGCGCTGCATCAGCGTCAGTGTCAAGCCGACCGCAGGCGCGATACGGGTTTTCAGTTCAGTCTTGAACGAACTAATACCGGTACTGACTTGCGTAGTAGTGCGGCTGCAGTCGCGAATGACGATGCGCATGTCCTCGACCAGTGCGAGCAGCGTCGGCGCGCGGCTTTTATCGCGCGCGGTCAAGTCCATGCGCGGGTAATTCGCAATATCAACCGCATCGACATCACCGACCACGCCTATCGCGCTCTGGAAACCTTCCAGGCCTTCGATAAAAGTAATCAGCGTCTGCCCGCTGCTTTTCAACGCATCGGAAAACACCACAAGGTCCGAGCCAACCGTTTTCATGCCACTCTCGATATCGGGCCAGCCGTGAGCGTGACGTTTGACTGACTGGTGCAGGCTCTGCATTTCCGTGGGTTCAAGCCCGGCGACGCCGGCCACTTCATAACCGAGGAATGTCTTCACCTGCGCGAGTTCGCAAGGCAACTCAAGCGCAGACGCGACATAGCGTTTGATTGCTCTGACATCCGTATCGGTCACGAGCAGGCCCGGCGCACGGCCTGCTGAAGTTTCGCGCCGGGCGCGGGTATTTATATAGTGCGTACTTATTTCGTTGAGTCTTTCGACGGTAAATTCATCGGGTGTGAGCATTTTACTCATCCTTCAATAGAGAGCAGCCAGATTGAGTTCCTGTTATCCGTATACTCTTGACGTTAATGATTACATTTTGCAGGCGGCAGCAGCTTACTTATTTAACCGACAATGAAGCACTAACATTTTACCGACACAACGCAAAACAACCATTGAATTGCTCAGCGGTACAATATCCGACTCCAGCGGCCACTTTTCCTACACACTCAATCAAACTAATAAGCTGACAGCCATTCAAAACAGCTGCTAACTTTCGTAACAGTCATGCAATACATACGCCTCATTCAATAACGCCCAATCATGACTCAAGGAATAGACATGACACCTGTAAAGACAGAGATATCGCAAAGCCTGATGAATGAAATCACCACAGGCTTCATTCAAGTTGTCTCAAGCTCCAGCCCGGAAGTCACCCGCGCACCGGGGGTTTTGGCAACTGCCAAAGATATGCAGGCGCTTAGAAGCTTTGCTGCCCACGCAAATCAGCTTCCACAACGCCTGGACCAAGTCAAATATTTACTCGGCTACGACGAAAGCGGCATCCCTGGACTTGAGCCAGTGGACATTCTGAAACTGTACGGTGACACCCAGAAAACTGCTGAGCTATGGCCTTACCTTGAAATAAACATGAAAGAGGTGAGCGCGGGTCTTGACGTGTTCGCTGGCGACCTGAAAAGTGTCGGTGAGGATGTCATTAAATATATCCAGAGTTTTGACAGCTACACTGATGGCGTATTAGGTGACTATGAGAATGCGCCACTTGACTCCCTCCCCCACTCACCCCTGCTCGCCAGCGACGACAAGAAAATCTTGACGTTGTATAGCTTTATCAATGAATTGAAAAACCTTATCGATGAGCAGAAAAACCAGGCAGTAAACATCAAGGGAAGGATCACCGATTACAAGTATGAATTGATCGCTCTTGCCAACAAGATCGCACTGAAACGCCGGCTTTGCCTGACCGCTGCGGAAAATATGGATCTGAGCGACATAAATGAAAAAATCGAATCGCTAAACGCCCAGATTGCAGAGCAGCAGCGTAGTTATGATACCTACTCCAGATACATCTGGATCAGCGTATTGGGGGGCCTCGTCGGCTACGCGATCACCAAAAGTATTTATGGACCCGAGGCGGAACGCGTCACGAACAATATTGAACTGCTGATCGCAAAGAAAGAGCCTTTGAGCAAACAGTTGAAGTCTAACCAAGTGGCCGGCTCCCTCATGACCTTTGAAATCAGCTTGCAAGATCTTTCTCTGCGTATTGATGGTGCACTCGGCGGCGCTACAAATCTGGAAGTGTTATGGGAATCTATAACCAGGCACATCATGAGTGCGGTCAGGCGTTTTAAAGACACCGGCAACGCAACCCTGCTGACTCTACTTGTTTCACGACTTACCAATATGATTTCGAACTGGCAGGACGTGAAATCAAAAACCGAGCTACTGAAAAGTGCATTTGAGTATTCCGCAGAAGAACCTTGATCCATTTTATTTTAATTCATCACACCCTTCATCACTAAAACTTAGAGACCTATTACTATGCCTACCACATTTGACCCTATTCAGCTCGACCTTGAAACAATTCGCTCATGCAGAGACAGTATAAAATCTCACGTGCTTGACCTTGACGACATCTATCTCCCGACGCTTCAGGAAAAGGTGCGGCAGCTGGCTACCGATATTAATGAAGCGGACTACCAAGCCACATCAACCCTTGCGTTGCTGCCTGCGTCATTACAGATTCGTGCCATACAAACTGCATTGAGGTTGTTGATCACGGAGGCAGCGCAGCCTGAGGCGGTCCCACCGCAACATACAGCAGAAGTCCGCAGTTATCTCGACGATGCACTCAACCAGACGCGCGAACAATACAACCTTCTTTCGACGCGCCTCGACAATGTGCGCGCCTTTAGCACGGGCAATATACCGGACCTGCAAGCCAGTATGGATCAGCAACTTGAGATACTACAAGCGGACATGAATGAAGCCGTGGCCAGGCGCGACCGATACGCTCAACATAAGCAGACCCTCAACGCCGCCATGTCAATAATGGAAGACAAAACGCTGATTGATCAGTTTATCCCGCTGCTCGACGCGTTCAAGAAATTCGATCCAAGAAGCCCTCAGGTATCCCTGGTAAGAGCGGCCGTCGTCAGCGTGCAGAATATCCTGCGGATCGCCAGCGAATCAGTGAAGTATGTAGATTTGTGCGCATTCCACGCCATCTGGCCACCCAGTCCACCAACATCCGGCCACCCGTTCCACGCTCATCCGGCCGGGCAGTCGGAGCGCAGCGACGCAGGTTTGCATTGTTAGTCTGAAGTCCC
>NZ_JAFCXH010000058.1:0-10393 GCF_049898225.1 Pseudomonas sp. DSP3-2-3
TAAAACAGTCTCTCTTGCCCGCTCGACAATTGCCCCATCATGCTACGAATCCTCCCGCTGGCCGATGACCTGATTTTGCCGCAGACCAAGCAGGAGATCTACTTTTTCAACAGAATCGGACGACTGCTGCCCTTCTTGCACGAGGGGCATGCCAGACCTCCACCAACGGAGGTAATGACATGAACGCAAAAACCACTTCCGCATATCAGCCTTGGAACAAAGGCCAACTGGTCGGTCAAAAATCACCGCTCCGCTTGCGTGACATCTGGGACATCAGGATCAGGCTCGACCCAGTGCCATATGGCACTCATACGATGCGTCGGACCAAGGCTTCATTGATTGATCTATCGGAGAACAAAAAACATCAGAGCAGTACAGATACCTCTCGGTCACACCAAGCTGGAAAGCACTGTCAGATGCCTTGGCATCGAAGTGGACGACGCGCTTGAGATGGCCGAGCAGACTGAAGTGTGAGCGGGCAACGGCGACGGGGCAGTCACCCCGTCGCTTTCGGCCAAAAGCGGACATTTGCCAAGCCACGACCACGGTTCACACCGGTGGCTGCCGCGCCTGAAATAGCAGCCACCTTACGCATCAAGAGCATCCGTCAGTTATTCAAGAAGTTGACCACCAGAGGATTCAATTCAGCGGAGCACTCCTCCGGCAACCAGTGCCCACAATTGGGCAAGACTTGGCCTTGTACATTGGTCGCGTACTGTTTCATCTGATCCACTTGAAATTGCCCCATTCCGCCGTGCCCTCCACCGCCGATTGCCAGCACGGGCATGTTCAGGGGAGTCTTCGACAGCTCGATGTTTTCAGTGATCGATTGGTTAAGCGCTCGGTAGTATTCGAACGACGCGTTCAGCGTATGAGGCTTGGCGTATGACTTGACGTAAAGATCGAGCAGCTCAGGCGTAAAGGCATCCTTGTTAGTCGCGTGTTCTTTGATGAAGTGCGAGAGGAACAACTTTTCATGCCCTGTGATCAACTTTTCGGCCAATTGGTTGCCAGCGGCAAAGAAGCTGAAATGCCAGACCAGTGACTCACCCTGTGGTGAGAATGCCGGAAAATCGTACATGCGCTTGTCGGGAATCGGTGCCTCCATGTACACCAGTTTCCCTATCCGGCTTTGGTGCGTTACTGCCATTGGATAGGTGTTCCAGATACCGATGTCGTGCGCAACCAAGTCAAACGGCTGATTTCCGCTTAGCTGTGTCGCGAGGGCGAACAGATACTTCGAGACGTCAGTGCCGGTGTAACTGGTCTTGGGCGGTTCCGACTCGCCCAGGCCCGGTAAATCCACCGCAACTACGGTGTGAGTCTTCGCGAGTTCGGGCATCAAGCTGTGCCACTCATACCAGGCTTGACCAAATCCGTGGACCAGATAAACCAAAGGCCCGGAACCGCCCTTCACATAGTGGAGCCTGACGCCGTCTATGGTTTTGAATTCACTCTTGAATCCCGCTGGAACAGGAAACTCTGCCGCTTGAGCCAAGCCTGGCAAAGTCAGGGTGATTGCGACTGCGGCAAGGGCCAATCTAAGGCGCTTTATCATTTTATTTCTCCATCGAGTTGACTGAAAATTACGACCATGCGAAGGCGTGCTACCCCTCGATCAATGACCGTGGATCGCTTGGGTGGTGTGCCGTTGGCCTTGCGGAAAACCATGCGCCCGTGCCCGAAATGCAATGGCCAGGCTGATCAATAGCAACACCAGCAACACGCCCGGAAATGCACTCGTTCCCCATTGGCCGAGTAACACGCCACCCAGCAATCCACCACCGGCAATAGCGCTGTTCCAGACCACTACGTTCATGGAAAGCGCAACGTCAGAGCCCTTACCTGCGGCGTCGGCGAGTGCTGTTTGCAGCAGGGTCGCCGCGCCACCAAAGGTCAGCCCCCAAATGAAGACACCCACGTAAATGGCCGCGGCGGAGCCTGAGAACACTCCGAGGAAAATCGAAACCGCTGCGAATGTTGCAAGGCTGGCCAGCACTGTTGTTCGCAGGTGCCGGTCAACCAGTCGACCCGTGAGCCAGATGCTGGCCAGCGCCGCTACACCAAATGTGAGCAATACCAAATCGACGTCACTGTCCAGCCCAGCCTTGGAAACGAAGGGCGCGACATAGGTGTAAAGAATGTTGTGGGCCAGCATCCAGGTGAAGACGACAGCCAATACCGAGCGGACGCCTGGGGTGAAAAACACCTGACGTAACGGCATGCGCTGTGAGGATGACTGGCCTGGGTAATCCGGCACTTTTATCAGCACCCAAACGATCAATACCAGTGTCATGCCGGACATCAATCCAAAGGCCATGCGCCAGCCCATGAATCCACCCAGCCAGGTTCCCATCGGCACACCCAACGACAACGCGATGGGCGTACCCACCATCGCCACCGCCAATGCGCGCCCCTGCAAATGAGGGGCGACCATGCGCCGTGCATAGCCCGCGATAAGGCTCCAGGCCAGCCCCGCTGAAACCCCGGCGAAAAACCGTGCAATCAGCGTCAGCCAGTAATCGGAAGACAGCGCTGTGAGGGTGTTAAATACCAGGAAGCCGACAATCGTCAGCAGCAGTACCGTCCTGCGGCGCCAGCTTTGCGTGGCAATAGTCAGCGGGATCGCCGCCAGCAACGACCCTAACGCGTAGACAGTCACCATCTGTCCGGCCAGAGACGCAGAGATACCCAAACCACTGCCAATTTCGGGCAGCAAGCCCGCTGGCAGGGTCTCGGTGACAATGCAAATGAAACCCGTCATGGCCAGTGCAAGTAATGCCCCAAGCGGAAGCTTTCCGCTCTGTCGCTCATCTGTAGTCATTTGTCACCTCATATATATACCGATCGGTATAATATGGAGAGGTGCCGCGATCTAGTCAATGACTTATATATCGATTAGTATTTAATTGATCGAGAGGAGGTCACATGGCACAGATGGGACGTCCACGCACCTTTGACCGTGGCGTGGCGATTAATCAGGCGATGCATTTGTTCTGGGAGCACGGATATGACGCAACATCACTCAGCCAGCTCAAGGCAAATATCGGCGGCGGCATCACTGCACCCAGCTTCTACGCGGCATTTGGCTCAAAGCAGGCGCTGTTCAATGAAGTGATGGAACGTTATCTGAACACCCACGGCCGGGTGACCGATAGCCTGTTTGACACCACACTCTCCCCGAGGGCGTCGATCGAACTCACGCTGCGGCGCTCCGCGAAAATGCAGTGTGAGCCCGACCACCCGACAGGATGCCTGGTGGCGCTGGGTCTGCTGAGTGCCTGCACGGATGAAAGCAAAGCCATCTCCCAGCCGCTGGCTGATGCAAGATCCTTGAACCGTGCAGGGATGGTAGCGTGTGTCGAACGCGCTATCGCATCCGGGGAGCTGCCAACCACGGTCGTACCAGAGGCATTGGCTACGGTGTTTGACAGCTTTCTGTTGGGGATTTCGGTACTTGCCCGAGACGGCGTGCCCCTCAAACAGATAGATGACGCGGTGACGCAAATCATGACGTTATGGGATGCGTCGTGTATCGGTCGTCCGGCTATTGGTTCAGGCAATCCCTAAACGGCAGTAAACAGCGAACCCCGTTCCCAGTAAACGTATCGGTATCGATAGCTCTTTGGCTGTTGATGAGCGTGTTGTACCTGAACAATGTTCGCTTTGGGTCGGTTGCAGCCCTTTAGGAAGAGCAGTAATCGGCCGATTCTGTTGAAAAAGTCGGAATTTCAGGCTGGCAGAGGTCGACGTTGGTCCTCACTTCAGAACCTGGTCACCACGTTGCGTGGTTTTTTGGTTCTGCGTTGATCGTTGCAGCTTGGTCGGCGGGTTGATTTGAGGGTTTTTGCTGATTCCGGGCGTACCTATCCCGTGGCCGGTGGGCCTTGTGAGGTCAGTTTCGCCAGTCGTCTTAGATTCTGTACCGCAGCCGCCAAGGTGAATTCGTCGTTCGCACCGGTCATTCCTCGTAGTCGCAACCGATCCAGTTTCAGGATTCGCTTGAGATGAGCGAACAACATTTCGACCTTCTTACGCTCATGGCGAGAGCACACGTATTGAGGTGTCTTGGCGATGCGCCGCGCAACTTCGCGCGCTCTCTCATGGATGCTACGGGCGATTTTTCGGAACGAGGTATTTGGGCAGCATTGCTCTTTCATTGAGCAAGTAGCGCAGTCGGTTTGCCGGGATCGAAAAATGATGGTGTCGGCTTTCGTGACATGTGAGCGCTGGTTCTTGAAGGCCCGCCACTCGCTACGCAACGCGTGTCCAGTAGGGCAACGATATTCCTGCGCCTCTTCATTCCATTGAAAATCGCTGATCGAGAGGCTGTCGTTCTTGCGCTCGGTTTTGTCCCAAACCGGCACATGTGGCTCGATGTCTTTTTCGTTCACCATCCAGGCCAGCATCGGTGCGGTTCCGTAAGCGGTATCGCCGATGAGCCGATCCGGCTTGATGTCGAACTGTTCTTCGACCCGCTCGATCATGGTCTTGGTGCTCTCGACCTCGGCGGTTCGGTGAGCTGGAGTCGGCTCCACGTCCATGATCACGCCATGTTCGACATCAATCAGATAGTTCGTCGAGTAAGCGAAGAACGCTGGACCTCCTGGCGCAGCGGTCCAACGTGCAAGTGGATCGGTCAGCGACAGACGCTTGGGCAGTGCTTCGGCCAAAGCTTCTTCATCCAGCGCTTCAAGGTACTCACGCACGGCGCGAGTACTGAGCGACGGATCGCGCCAGTTGATTTCATCATCGCCAGATACGCCGCGTTGCCGACTTGCATCAGCCTTGATAACGCTGGCGTCCACAGCAAAACCTTCGCCCTTCACCAGACCTGCGTCCATGCACCGACGCAACACCTCGTTGAACAGCCAGCGAAACAGTGAGCTGTCGCGAAAACGACCGTGCCGATTCTTGGAAAACGTAGAGTGATTGGGGACTTCGTCTTCAAGACTCAAACGGCAGAACCAGCGATATGCCAGGTTCAAATTAGCCTCTTCGCACAACCGGCGTTCGGAGCGAATGCCGTAGCAGTAGCCCACCACCAAAAGGCGAATCATCAGTTCGGGATCAATCGATGGGCGCCCGATTGGGCTATAAAAATCGGCGAGATAATGGCGCAGATCGCTTAGATCGAGGCATCGATCAATGCTGCGCAGGAGGTGATTGGCTGGGATGTGATCTTCAATGTTGAACGAGTAAAACAGTCTCTCTTGTCCGCTCGACAATTGTCCCATCATGCTGCGAATCCTCCCGCTGGCCGATGACCTGATTTTGCCGCAGGCCAAGCGGGAGATCTACTTTTTCAACAGAATCGGCCAAAAGCGGCCTTACGCGTCCATGTTCAGGCCGTTTTGCACGTCAACCAGGCGCCCCAGAAAAGGCTGCTGAAGAAGCGGGTTGCGTTCCCGAATCCTGCATCATCCAGCAGCTTTTGAACCGCTGCCTCGGAATGTGGAGGGTCGGCGCCTTGAAGGATTTTCCCAAGCTTGACCTTCACTTCCTCCGGGCTGGCTCCATGCTGCCGCCACCGGTGCCCCCAGGCAGCGAGGAGTAACGGCTGGCTGGCATACGCATATTGATTCCCCGCGACAATCAGCGGCGCCCCCGGCTTAAGATGAGCCTGAATGGATCGTAATATGTTTCGCTTGGCATCGTCCCCATCGAGATGATGGAGTACACCGATCAAGGTGGCTGCGTCGTATGACTCGTCTGCCGCCAGGTCTTCAACTTGCCCAAGATGCATGGCTGTTCTTCCGAGCAAGTTGTTTGCGTCTAACTGCTGCTTCGCTGCCTCCAGCATAGGCCCGGACGGATCAACGGCAGTGAAGCGCCAATCCGGCTCAAGCTTGGCCATAGCAATGATCTCCTGCGCCGTACCGCCAGCGCCCACCACAAGTATTTTTGCCGAGCCCATATTGCCAAGGATCGCCGCCAGCATGCATGCCGCCAAGTCTTGGCAGGCGTCGTATCCTGCTAGTGCAATGCGGCTCTGTCGACCGTACTCATTGGCCCGTGAGATATCAAATTTTTCAGCTGAGTTGAGATGGGATGATTTCAAGGCGGTTCTCCATGTCCTCAAATCAAGCTACGCCAACCTCAGAAATAATAAAAATTCATTAATTTTATGTACTGCATTCCTGCAAGGAATGCAGAGCTCAAACCATCTTGCCTCTCAGACAGGTTCCGCCTTGTAACGACAGTCGGTTTTGGGTTGAAGACGTCCCTTCGCAAACGGCCGCAATCGGCCGATGCTGTGTGAAAACGTTTTTCAGCGCGACAGGTACTCAAAACCGGACTGGAAATCGCGCTTCTACGCGAAATCCACATCTGCTGACGTGCCGATAAATTTCAGATTTAACGTAGACGCGCGCACTTCAATTTTGGCGAAGCGTTTTTACACACTCTGGGCCAATAGCGGACGTTTAGAGTAGTGAAAATAAATCCGTCCCCTTTCTCCCCGGAAAAACCCGGGCGCAGAGGAAGTCGACGAATACCCGCACCTTGGGAGAAGGGTGTTTACTGGAAGGCCAGAGTAAATGAAACTCGCCATTGCGCTCGGTGTGCTCTGGCAAAACGGTCCACAGCTGCCCCTCGGTGAGCGCCTGCCTCACGGAGAACTCCGGCAGATAGGCGATGCCTAGTCCCCGCAAGGCAAAGCATAAACGGGTTTCGATGGTGTTGCAGATCATCGAAATGGGCAAGGATAACTCGGGCTCCTCAGCAGTACGACGCAAGGCCCAGGTTTCCAGCTTGCCGCTATTGGGGAAACGGTAGTGCAAGCAGCTGTGCAGCAGCAGATCGGTTGGTACTTTTGGCGTACCACGCGCTGCCAGGTAGTCCGGCGAGGCGACCAGCAACGAACGGAATGAACCGAGCTTACGCGCCGATAAACGCGAATCCGTAGGCGCGCCGGTTCTGACCACGACGTCGAAACCTTCCTCGATCACATCGACCAGGCGGTCGCTGAAGTCTAGGTCCAATTCAATGGCCGGGTACTCACGCATAAAGTCGCCGAGCACCGGATGTACCAGCGAACTGACCAAGGGCAGGCTGACTCTCAAGCGTCCACGTGGAGCGACGCTGGCTTGCGACAGTTCCAGTTGAGCCGCCTCGATTTCTGCCAGAATCCGACGGCTGCGCTCCAGAAACAGCATGCCTTCGGCAGTCGGCGTGACGCTGCGCGTGCTGCGGTGAAACAGGCGAACACCGAGCTTCTCTTCCAGCCGCGCCACGCTCTTGCCGATGGCCGACGCCGACACCCCCAGCATTCGGCCGGCCGCAACGAAACTGCGATTTTCAGCGACCTGCACAAACACCACAAAGCCATTCAAGCTGTCCATGCTGCCCTCCATTGCGGATGTTCTGCTCCGCATAAAATGGAACTCTACCCCAGTTTTTCTTTAATCCTAGACTTTCTATCGTGGCGGGGCTCTCCACTCTCAGAAGGAACTGCGCATGACCCTCCCCGAAATCGCTTTATCCACGGGCACGCTTTCACGTCAATTGTCCGCGCGCATTGAAGCAACGGTCCAGCAAGCACTGGAGCAGCAGCGACTGGTTGGCGCGGTAGTATTGGTGGCCCGCGATGGCGAGTTGGTCCATCGCCAGGCGGCCGGCTGGGCCGACCGCGAGAAGCGGTTGCCGATGAGCGTAGAGGCGGTGTTTCGCTTGGCATCGGTCAGCAAACCTATTGTCTCGACGGCGGCCCTGGTGTTGGTAGCGCAAGGCCGTCTCGGTCTGGATGACAGCGTTGAGCGGTGGTTGCCCGAGTTTCGGCCAAAGTTGGCTGATGGACGTGCTGCCCGCATCACGGTGCGGCATTTGCTTAGTCACACGGCGGGGCTTGGCTATCGCTTTTTCGAAGCCGATGCGCATGGCCCCTATGCACAGGCCGGTGTCTCGGATGGTATGGATGCGTCCACCGTCAGCCTCACCGAGAACCTGAGCCGCATCGCCAGCGTGCCGCTGCTGTACGAGCCCGGCACGGCCTGGGGCTATTCGGTGGCAACCGATGTACTAGGGGCGGTGATTCAGCGGGTGCAGGGCGAGCAACTGGCTGATGCGGTGCGCCAGCTCGTGACTGATCCGCTGCGCATGACCGATACCGGCTTTGCCGCGCTGGACCCATCGCGCGTGCCTACCGCCTACGTCAGTGCAACTCCCGAGCCTCATGCGCTGGCCGAAGGCGAAATCGTTTCTCCGTTCGAGGGGGCGATTGGCATCCCGTTCAGCCCCGCCCGCATCTTCAACCCGCAGGCGTTTGCGTCGGGTGGTGCCGGCATGGCCGGAACAGCCGAGGACTTCCTGCGCCTCCTTGAAACATTGCGTCGCGGCGGCGGTGAGCTGCTGTCCACGGCACTCGTCGAGGAGATGGCACTCGATCAAACCGGCGGCCGGGAATTGCCCGCTGCGCCGGGGTTCGGCTTTGGTCTGGGGTTCTCGATACTGCGCGATCCGGCCTTGGCGGTCACCCCCGAGTCGCCAGGCACCTGGCGTTGGGGTGGCGCCTATGGCCATTCGTGGTGTGTGGATCGACAGCAGAAGCTGAGTGTCGTCGCCTTCACCAACACGTTGTACGAGGGCATGTCGGGACGGTTCGTAACCGACCTGCGGGACGCGGTATACGGCGTCGCGGAGCTAGGCCAATGAACTCGGAAGTGCAGGATCGCATGCCTTATGCACCCTTGTTGGCGCTGGCAATGGCCGCCTTCATCACCATCCTTACCGAAGCACTGCCGGCTGGTCTGCTGCCGCAGATGGCACAGGGGCTGGCCGTCTCCGAGGCGTGGGTCGGGCAAACCGTCACCGCCTATGCCATTGGATCGCTAATGGCCGCCATGCCGTTAACGGCGGCCACACAAGGATTTCGTCGCCGTCCCTTGCTACTCGCTGCCATCGCCGGCTTTGCCATTGCCAACACGGTCACGACGTTTTCGACCAGCTTCACGTTGACGATCGCGGCGCGCTTTCTGGCCGGCGTTGCGGCGGGGCTATTGTGGGCGTTATTGGCCGGCTATGCCGCGCGCCTGGTGCCCGAACACCGCAAAGGCCGCGCCATCGCGATCGCGATGGTGGGCACACCCCTGGCGCTCTCGTTGGGCATCCCGGCCGGAACCTTTCTGGGCAACGTCCTGGGATGGCGCATGTGCTTCGGCATCATGAGCCTGCTGGCCGTGCTGCTGATGGCATGGGTGCGCTTCAACGTGCCGGACTTCGCCGGAAAGGCTGAACAAAAACGTCTGTCGCTGCGCTATGTATTCACACTGTGGGGCATTCGCTCCGTGCTCTTCGTAGTACTGGCGTTCGTCCTTGCACACAACATTCTCTACACCTACATCGCCCCGTTTCTGCAAGTGGCCGGCCTGGGGGCGCAGACGGATGTAGTACTGCTGGTCTTCGGAATCACATCGCTGCTGGGAATCTGGATTGTTGGGCTGTTAATCGACCAGTACCTGCGTGCGCTGACCCTGGCGAGTACCGCATTGTTTGGCATTTCAGCAATGGTGCTGGGTATCGCAGCCACCGAACCCGTTGCCGTTTTCGTAGCGATTGGCGCGTGGGGATTAGCCTTTGGCGGTGCCGCAACGTTGTTTCAAACGGCATTGGTCCGAACTGCTGGCGACGCGTCAGATGTCGCACAATCCATGCTCGTGACTGCCTGGAACATCGCAATTGCTGGCGGGGGCATTGTGGGAGGTCTGCTACTCGACCGACTCGGCGTAGAAGCATTCCCTCCTGCACTACTGGTGCTGTTGGCGGCCACGCTGATGGTGACGTGGTCGGCCAAGTTGCGCGGGTTTCCCGTGGTGCAAGGGGTGAAATCCGATGCAATTTGAATGTGCTGATGTGGTAACAGGCAGCGGCGAACCTCGTTAACAGCGCATTCCAAAGCTTTTGGACGGAAGTGGACCGGCATGACAGCTATCGCCAACCTTTGCCGCGAGGTTCGAACAGGTCTGCATAGCCCCTTGAGTAGTGTCTGTACCAGATCTGTAATCCATACCCAGTGTCCGCTTCTGGCCGATTCTGTTGAAAAAGTCGGATTTTTCAAACTGGAAGATTTCGAAGTTGATCATCTCTTCAGAACCTTCACCACGTTGCGTGGCTTTCCGGTTCTGCGTTGGTCGTTGCAGCTTGGTTAGTAGGTTGATTTGAAGGTTTTTGCTGATCCCAGGCGTACCTATCCCGTAGTCGGTGGCCCTTGAGAGGTCAGTTTCGCCAGTCTTCTTAGATCCTGTACCGCAGCCGCCAAGGTAAATTCGTCGTTCGCGCCGGTCATTCCTCGTAGTCGTAACCGATCCAGTCTCAGGATTCGTTTGAGGTGAGCGAACAACATTTCGACCTTCTTGCGCTCATGGCGAGAGCACACGTATTGCGGTGTTGCGGCAAT
>NZ_JAFCXH010000059.1:0-10064 GCF_049898225.1 Pseudomonas sp. DSP3-2-3
ACAGGGAGTTACGTTTGGTCGTATGCTTTTTCATGGACTCGCCCTCGCTGTCGTTGGCTTCTTAAGAATGCCACCGTGGCGCTACAGACGCCTCGGCTTGGGCGAGTCCATCCAATTACGGGGGCTGGGGTTATTTGCGCTGCAACAACCCCGGCAATTGCGCCACCAGCTTCTGGTTGTTCAACGGCGCACGAATGAACCCGCGTTGCGTGCCGTCCGGGCCAAGCAGCGCCAGGTTGCCACTGTGATCCACGGTGTAGTTCGGTTTGCTGGTGTCGGCGGGTATGAACGGAATGCTCACCGCGTTGGCCAGTTTCTGGATGTCCGCAACGGACGCCGTCAGGCCAATGAATTCCTTGTCGAAATATCCCAGGTATTGCTTGAGCTGCGCCGGCGTGTCGCGGTTCGGATCGACGCTGATCAGCACCACCCGCAGGTTGGCCGGCACATCCTTGGGCAGTTCGCTCTTGATCTGCCGCAGCTGGGCGAGGGTGGTCGGGCAAATGTCCGGGCAGAAGGTGTAACCGAAAAACAGCACCGTCCACTTGTCCTTCAACTCGCTGACGACCACTGGCTGACCATCCTGATTGGTCATCTTCAGGTCAGGCAGGTTGCGGCTTTGCGGCAGCAGGATGACCCCGGCGTCGATCAGTGCAGTCTGGTCGCCCTGGCCCTTGCCCGAGAGCACGCGGTTGACGGTCAGGCCGAGAATCAAGGCAACGATGGCAGCGAGGATAAAAACGGTCTTCTGGGTTCGAGTCATAGGGTCAACAGTAAGTAGTGGTCTACGAGCAGCGCGATGAACAGCAGGAACAAGTAGTAGATCGAGTACTTGAAGGTATTCATCGCCGCGTGCGGCCGAGCGCCACGGTACAACACCCAGGTCCATTGCAGGAAGCGCGCGCCAAGTCCCAGGGCGCAGAGCAGATACAACAAACCACTCATCTGGATGACATACGGCAGCAGGCTGACCGCCAGCAAGATCAGCGTGTAGAACAGGATATGCACTTTGGTGTAGTGCTCGCCGTGGGTGACCGGCAGCATCGGAATGTCGGCCTTGGCGTATTCCTCCTTGCGATGAATCGCCAGCGCCCAGAAATGCGGTGGCGTCCAGGCGAAGATGATCAGCATCAGCAGCAGCGGTTCGGCGCTGACATGTCCGGTCACTGCGACCCAGCCCAGTAAAGGTGGCGCAGCACCGGCCAGCCCGCCGATGACAATGTTCTGCGGCGTCGCACGCTTGAGGAAACCGGTGTAAATCACCGCGTAACCCAACAACGAGGCCAGCGTCAGCCAGGCCGTGAGTTGATTGGTGAAGGCCAGCAGCAGCGCCTGGCCGCCCAGCGCCAGGATCAGCGCGAACGTCAGCGCGGCGCGTGGCGACACACGGCCCACGGCAATCGGTCGTTTGTGGGTGCGGGCCATCAGCGCGTCAATCCGCCGATCCACCACATGATTGACCACTGCCGCGCCACCGGCGCAACAGGCGATGCCCAGATTGCCAAACACCAGCACCGCCCAGGGCACGCCCGCGCGAGTCGCGAGAAACATGCCCACCAGCGAGGTAATCAGCATCAGCACCACGACCTTGGGCTTGGTCAGCTCCAGATAGTCGCGCCAGAGCGCCTGGTTGTGGTGGGCGTGGGTGAGTGTGGTCATGAGCGTTATGACCCTTGTGGGAGCGAGCTTGCTCGCGAAGTGACAGGTACATTCGGCAGACTATCCGCGCTGCTGACATAGTTTTCGCAAGCAAGCTTGCTCCCACGAACGGCATGCTCGCTGCGTTCCGGCACCCGAACGACTACCCGAACCCGAAAGTTAATCAGCACCATGCTCAGCATCAGCGCCGCGCCGCCTGCGTTATGCGCGACGGCAACCGCCAGCGGCAGATGAAAAAGCACATTGCTGATGCCCAGGCCAATCTGCACGCCCAGTGCCAGCAGCAACAGCGTCGCCATACCCTTGAAACCGGCTTTCCTCAGTTGCCATGCCAGGGCGAGGAGGGAGAAGGTCACCAGCAACGCACCAACGCGGTGAGTCAGGTGAATCGCGGTGCGGGCTTCGCTGTCGAGCTTGCCGCCCAGATAATTCGGGCCGATGTGTTGCGTCAGGTGAAAGCCATTGGCGAAATCCGCATCTGGCCACCATTGGCCCTGACAGGTCGGCAGATCGGTGCAGGCCATCGCCGCATAGTTGGAACTGACCCAGCCACCCAAGGCAATTTGCACAGTCACCAGCAAGATACCGATGGCCGCCATACGGCGCAGGCGCACCGGCAGTTGCGGCTGGATCGGAAAAGCGCCACTCAGGCGCACCGTCAGCAGAAACAGCAAGCTCAGGGTTGCGACGCCGCCCAGTAAATGTGCCGTGACCACTTGCGGCCAGAGTTTGAGTGTCACCGTCCACATGCCGAATGCCGCCTGGGCCAATACCACGCCCAGCAGCACCAATGGCAGTTTCAGCGGTTGCTCCGCGATATGCCGCCGCTGCCAGGCTTGCGCCGCCAAGAGCAGAATCAGCAGCGCCAGTCCTCCGGCGAAATAACGATGGGTCATTTCGTTCCAGCCTTTTTCGGCATGGACCGGCGTGTCCGGGTAATGCAGCTCGGCGTGGGCCAGCTGCGCCTCGCTGGCCGGCACGCTGATGAAGCCATAACAACCCGGCCAGTCAGGGCAACCCAGCCCGGCATGGGTCAGCCGCGTGTAGGCGCCGAGTAACACCACGAACAGCGCCAGCAGCGTGGCAAGCAGGGCGAGACGAAATCCGGGCTTGGTCATGACGACCCCCTATCCGATATTCGACAGTTTCAGCAGCTGGCGCAGATCGTTGAGCAAGTCCTTACCATTCACGTCCACGCCGTAGCGCAGCACAAGGTTGCCGTGGGGATCGACGATCCAGAGTTGTGGCACCTCGATGCCAGGCGCGGTTTTTTGATAACGCGGCAGCTCCAGCGGATAGCGCTGCAATTGCGGGTATTCCCGGGTCAGTCTGGCGGTGTAGTCGGCGTCCAGCGGTTGGGCTGCGGCCAACGCGTGACTGGCGCGAGACGCGTCGCGCCCCAGGCCGATCTGAACCTGCCGGGCCAGATACACCAGATGCTGGCATTGGGCTTCACACGTCTTGGGTGCGCTGACCAACAGCTGCCAGCGCGACTCGTCGGCCTGTACACCGAGGTCGGCGCGGCTTTGACCGTTGCCGATCATTTCGCCGTGGAAGCTGCGGTTTTCCGGCACCCAGAACTTGAATTTGTACATGCTGGTGGCGAGGATCATTGGGCCGATAGCCACCAGCAATACCAGGATCAGCTGCCAACGGCCCTTGCGACGGTTCAGCGGCGGGCGTGACTCAGACGTGCTGGTGGGGTTCATGACCGTTCCCATGGTTGTCCTCCTTGGCGTTGTTATTGTTGTTGTGTTTGTTGTTGCTCTGCGCGGTGTGCCAGCCCAGGTACAGATAAAGGCCGGTTAGCGCAGTCGCCAACGCAAACCACTGCACGGCATAGCCCAGATGTTTTTCCGGCCCCATCGCGACCAGCGGCCAGTCCAGTCGGTAGGCGCCCAGCTCCGACGCCATGCGCAATTCCTGGGGAAAACCGTCGCGGCCCAGTTCCGCCCAGAGCTTGCCCGCATCCACCGCCGTGACCAGTCGCGGCCACGGCGCGTTGGCCGTATCTGCGTGCAACTGAAAGGTGGCGCCGGGAGCCACGTAAACCCAGGCCTGCACATCGAGCATCTGAATCGGCGTCTGAAACTGTGGCGGCGTACGGCGATCAGGCCATGGCAGCCAGCCGCGATTGAGCAGTATCCACAGCCCGCTGGCCTGATCCTGAAAGGGCTGGAGCAGCTCGACGCCGACCTTGCCTTCCCGGGTGCTGTTGTCGAGCAACAGACTGTGTTCCGGGTCGAAGCGTCCGCGCAGCTGCACACGGCGATAGGCCGGATCGATGCTGGTTACTAATTGTTCGATCGGCACCGATTCTGCTGCACGGCGCTCGGCATAGTGGGCGAGTATCACGCGTTTTTCTTCGCCGCGACCCAGTTGCCAGAAGCCGAGCGCGATCAGGCACGGCAGCAAGGTGAACACCACCAACGTCGGCAGCAGGCCTGGCGCAAAACGCTTCATCGCTGCGCCCGGCCTGACTGTGCGTCCCCACCTATACTCCATTGCATCGCGTTTGCTCCTGGAGTTGCCTGATGCTCAAAGCGGCGATTGTCCTGATGTTTCTCGCCACCACTGTCAGCCTGTTCAGCGGCCTGTTCTTTCTGGTCAAGGACGACAGCCATTCGACGCGTCTGGTGAAAGCACTGACCATCCGCGTCAGCCTGGCCGCGATTACCCTGGCACTGATTACCTGGGGCTTTTACAGCGGCCGACTGGTTTCGCATGTGACGTGGTAGAAAGAGGCAGCTTCAAGCTTCAAGCTTTGAGCTTGCCGCTTGCCGCTTCTAAAGCACATACACAAATACAAACAACCCGATCCACACCACGTCCACGAAGTGCCAATACCAGCTGGCTGCCTCGAAACCGAATTGATGCTCGGCGTCGAAATGCCCGCGCAGGACCCTCATCAGCATCACGAACAGGATGATGGTGCCGATGGTGACGTGTGCGCCGTGAAAGCCGGTGAGCATGAAAAACGTCGCGCCGTAGATGCCCGAACCCAGGGTCAGGCCGAGCTCTTTATAGGCGTGCACATATTCTTCGGCTTGCAAGGTCAGGAAGCTCAGGCCCAGCAGCACGGTGATTGCCAGCCAGATTTTCAGCGCGCCACGATGGCCTTTTTTCAATGCGTGGTGGGCGATGGTGATGGTCACGCTGGAGCTGACCAGCAGGATCGTATTGATCAACGGCAAGTGCCACGGGTCGATAATGCCCTTGGGCGCCGGATACAGTTTCGGGTCCGGCGTGTTGAGCATCGGCCAGGTGTATTCGAAATTCGGCCAGAGCATGTGCGCGATGGCCTTGGAGCCTTCGCCGCCCAGCCACGGGCCGGACCAGTAACGGATGTAGAACAGCGCACCGAAGAAGGCGACAAAGAACATCACCTCGGAAAAAATGAACCAGCTCATGCCCCAGCGAAACGAGCGGTCCATCTGCGCGCTGTACAGGCCGGAGCGACTTTCCTTGATCACTGTTCCGAACCAGCCAAACATCATGTAGGCGATCAGCAATCCGCCGACGAAGAAGATCAGCGGCCCGTGAGATTCCGGGCGCGCGGCCTTCATGTCGTTGAACCAGGTGCCCAGGCCATACATGGTCGTCAGCAACCCGAAGGTGGCGATGATCGGCCATTTGCTCTGCGCCGGGACGTAGTAATGCTCATGCACTGCCATATGTTTCTCCTTGCTAACCGCCATTGTTCGCGACACGCGCGGCAGGGGGTTGGCGAGCGGTAATGTCGAACAGCGTGTAAGCCAGCGTCAGGTGTTTCACGTCCTTGGGCAGGTCGCGATCAACAATGAAACGCACCGGCATTTCGATCCGCTGGCCCGGTTGCAGCACTTGCTGGGTGAAGCAAAAACATTCGGTCTTGTGGAAATAAACCGCCGCTGCGCCTGGTGAAATACTCGGCACCGCCTGCGCGGTCATGGGTTTGTCGGTTGGGTTCTGGGCAATGAACAGCATCTCGTTGACCGCTCCGGGATAAACCTCCAGCTGCTCGGCCTTGGGATAAAAACCCCAGACCATGTCCACCGCATTGGTCGACAGAAACTGCACCCGCACCCGGCGGCTTTGATCGATGACTTGCGAGCCTTCATACGCATCGCCGGTCTTGCCATTGATGCCGAACGCCTTGCACATCACGGTGTACAGCGGCACCAGCGCGAAACCGAACGCAAACATCGCCACCACGATCAGTAGCAGGCGAGTGACCAGGCGTTGGTTCGGGCTCGGATTGGTCATCTGGAACAGGACCTGTTGGAGCGAGCGGGCGGCGATTCCGACTTGCCCGCGAATAGATTGGTACATCCCCAAAATATTTCGAAACAGGCACATCGCTTTCGCGGGCAAGCCTCGCTCCAACGAACCTCAATAAGAGCTGTCATTTCACCTCCGGCGGCGTCGTGAAGGTGTGATACGGCGCGGGTGACGGGATGCTCCACTCCAGGCCTTCAGCCCCATCCCATGGCTTGGCGGGAGCTGGCTCGCCGCCGCGAATGGTCTTGATCACGATGAACAGGAAGAAAATCTGCGTCGCGCCAAAGGTGAATGCACCGATCGACGACACCATGTTGAAGTCGGCGAATTGCAGGTTGTAGTCCGGCACCCGACGCGGCATGCCTGCCAGTCCTACGAAGTGCATCGGGAAGAACGCCATGTTCATGCCGACGAAAGACAGCCAGAAGTGCAGCTTGCCCAGGGTTTCGTCGTACATGTGCCCGGTCCATTTCGGCAGCCAGTAATAGGCAGAAGCGAAAATCCCGAAAATAGCGCCAGGCACCAGCACATAGTGGAAATGGGCGACGACGAAGTAAGTGTCCTGATACTGGAAGTCCGCAGGCGCAATGGCCAGCATCAAGCCGGAGAATCCACCGATGCTGAACAGGATCACGAACGCCACGGCAAACAACATCGGCGTCTCGAAGGTCAGCGAGCCTTGCCACATGGTGCTGACCCAGTTGAACACTTTTACCCCGGTCGGCACGGCGATGAGCATGGTGGCGTACATGAAGAACAGCTCGCCCACCAGCGGAATGCCCACCACGAACATATGGTGCGCCCAGACCAGAAACGACAGGAACGCAATGCTCGCCGTGGCGTAGACCATGGAGGTGTAACCGAACAAAGGCTTGCGCGAGAAGGCCGGAATGATCGAGCTGACGGCACCGAAGGCCGGCAGGATCATGATGTATACCTCCGGATGGCCAAAGAACCAGAACACATGCTGGAACAACACCGGATCGCCGCCGCCCGCCGCACTGAAGAAGCTGGTACCGAAATGAATGTCCATCAGCATCATGGTCACGCAGCCGGCGAGCACCGGCATCACCGCAATCAACAGGAACGCGGTGATCAGCCAGGTCCAGACGAACAACGGCATTTTCATCAACGTCATGCCGGGTGCGCGCAGATTGAGGATCGTTGCGACGACGTTGATGGCGCCCATAATCGAGCTGATGCCCATCATATGGATTGCGAATATAAAGAAGGTCACGCTTTCAGGTGCGTAGGTCGTCGACAGCGGGGCGTAGAACGTCCAGCCGAAGTTAGGTCCACCGCCCGCCGTGAACAGGGTCGAGACCAGCAGAATAAAGGCAGCGGGCAGCAGCCAGAAGCTGAAGTTGTTCATCCTCGGCAGCGCCATGTCCGGCGCGCCGATCATCAACGGGATCATCCAGTTTGCCAGCCCGACAAATGCAGGCATGACCGCGCCGAACACCATGATCAGGCCATGCATGGTGGTCATCTGGTTGAAGAACGCCGGCTCGACGATTTGCAGTCCCGGCTGAAACAGCTCGGCGCGAATCACCATGGCGAATGAGCCGCCCAGCAAGAACATGGTGAAGCTGAACCACAAGTACAGCGTGCCGATGTCTTTGTGATTGGTGGTCAACACCCAGCGCATCAAGCCCTTGGCGGGGCCATGTGCATGGTCATGGCCCGCGAGGCCATGGTCGTCGATGACTGCACTCATGATCTGTCTCCTGCCAGAATCTGGCTGGTAGCTTTGTGGCCGACCGTCAACTGATTCATTTCTGCGCCTGCTTCAAAGCCAGCACATCCTTGGGCGTGACCATGTCGTTGGTGTTGTTGCCCCAGGCATGGCGTTCGTAAGTCACTACCGCCGCGATATCCACTTCCGACAGTTGCTTGCCGAACGCGGCCATGGCGGTTCCGGCCTTGCCGTTGAAAACGATGTTGAGGTGGGCGTCTTTGGGGCCGGTGGCGATCTTCGAACCCTTGAGCGCCGGGAACAGCGGCGGCATGCCCTGGCCCTCCGCCTGATGGCAGGCCACGCACGTGGTGTGATAAACCTTGTCGCCCCGGGCAACCAGTTCTTCGAGGGTCCAGTCCTTGCTGGTCAGCTCCTTGAGTTTGGCGCTTTCTTCCTTGCGGCCCGCCAGCCAGGTCTCGTAATCCGCCTTGGATTTGGCCTCGACCACAATGGGCATGAACCCGTGGTCCTTGCCGCATAGCTCAGTACATTGGCCGCGATAGATGCCGGGCTTTTCGATGCGGGTCCAGGCTTCGTTGACGAACCCCGGTATCGCGTCGCGCTTCACCGCAAAGGCTGGCACCCACCAGGAATGGATGACGTCGGCCCCGGTCACCAGAAAGCGCACTTTCTCGCCCACCGGCAGCACCAACGGCTCATCAACCTCCAACAAGTAGTGCTCGCCCTTGTCGTCGCGGTTGTGGATCTGATTGGTCGTGGTGGTCAGGTTGCTGAAGAATTCGACGTCCTGGCCCAGGTACTTGTAGTGCCATTTCCACTGGTAGCCGGTGATCTGGATATCGATATCAGACTCACTGGAGTCGTACATCTTGATCAGGGTTTTGGTCGCCGGGATCGCCATGACCACCAGAATCAGCAGCGGCACTATGGTCCACATGATTTCGACTTTGGTGTTTTCGTGGAAGTGCGCGGCCTGCTGGCCGGTTGAGCGCCGATGCACAATGATCGACCAGAACATCGCGGCAAAAACGACGACACCGATCACTACACAGATCCAGAAAATGGTCATGTGCAGATCGAAAATCGCACTGCTGGTTTCAGTCGCTCCCGGCGCCATATTCACTGTCCAGGCGGCGTGCGCCTGGCCGAATATCAACCACAACAGGAGGCCCATCCAAACTGGTGGATGACGCGTCATCACGGGTTCCCCTTTTATTCTTGTTGTCCCGCGGGTTTTCACCAGCGGTCAAGCTTCAAGGGAGCGGCTGCCACGTCAACTACACCATGACCGCATCAGACACTTTTTCTGTGCTGCGGCCATCAGCCAGCTTCCTTCAATGGCGAGTATAGCCACGCGAATCAGCTACGCAACGCACTGGTAAAAACCGCCGAGTGGGCTATGTGCATTGTTAATAAGTTTGAATAAATGCGTATTTTTGTCCGAAAAGCCCTTTTTAATAGCCATTCCACATAAATGTGAATCTGTTATGACAAATGCGTCTTAGCGAGCGTCTCAAGCAGGCTACCTTAAGACTTCCCCTATAACCCCCTGGTTTTACCGCCGTCAGGAGACTTCATGAACACCGCCGCTTTGCGCGAGCAGATTCAACACGCCCACCAACATGAGGCCAGTACCGGCCAGTTATTGCGTCAACTGGAAATTCAATTACCGCACCTGCATCCTGCCATCCACCTTCCTGAGGTTGATGCAAAAGGGGTGTTGAATCGTTTCGTGACAGCGTACATCGATCTGGTCCCGGACCTGCTGGATGCGGCCCATGGAGTGTCTATCGACGCGGGTATCGAGGGGCAGATCAAACCCGTACTGAAAATCGCCGAGCACTTCTTCACCACGCCGCCCGCGATCATGCAGGGCCATGAGGGGCTGGACAGCCTGCTGGACGAGGCTTATCTGGCCCATCGTCTGGTGGAAGAAGTGAATGACCTGTACATCAAGCACTTCGGCCAGCCGCTGATCCCGTCCAATACCACGGTCGCCAGTGTGATCGCCCATCAGCTGATCGGCGAGACTTTCGCCAACCAACTGGATGAAGCGGTTCACCACGCTCTGGATGAATTGCTGGATGAGGACAGCTTCGCTCTGGATTCAGTGGAAGCCTATCGCGAGCGCCTGAGCAGCCCGGATACAGAAGCCGCCTGGAAGCGCTGGCCAAGTCTGTCGCGCCAGCTGGGCGTTGGCCTTGAGCTGGAGCGCAGCAAGGCTTGAATGGGTTTTGATGGTGTGCGTACAACGCCCGTATTCCCTGAATTGAAATACATTTTGTTGGAGATTCTATGCCTGGGGGCAACCGCCAGGCGCCGCAGAAGTATTGTCTGAACCGACGCCTTCCCGGCTAAAGCCGGTCCCACTGTGGGACCGGCTTTAGCCGGGAAGACGGCATTCCAGTAGACGCAAATGCATCGGCTGTACGTCCAGATCCGTTGG
>NZ_JAFCXH010000060.1:0-9925 GCF_049898225.1 Pseudomonas sp. DSP3-2-3
ACGTAGGGTTGGTCGGGATCGGCCTCGAAGTAGCCGACCACCACTTCCATGCCGACCCTTGGAATCATCGCCGTACCGTATTGTTCGTGGGCCCAGCCGGTGGCGACGCGCAGCCAGCAGCTGGCGTGTTCGTTTTGCACGCCTTCGCGGTCCCAGTAGAACTTGACCTTGACCCGGCCGTACGCATCGCAATGGATTTCTTCGCCCGGTGGGCCGCTGACGATGGCGTGCTGGCTGCCGAGGATGCGCGGTTTGGGGTGCTTGAGTGGCGGACGAAACGGCACCAAACCGGGAATCGCTTCGAAGTGGTTTTGATAGCCCTGGGTGAACTCGCCGGGCTGCGCGGCACGGTCGCTGTACTCTTCCAGCACCTGCGGCTGTTTGCCTTCATGGAGCACGGCCGTCAGCAGCCATTGGCCATTCCAGTCCTCACGGGGATGTTCGGCGAGGGTCAGCAAATGGCCGCTGCGCAGCGTCGGTTGATTGCTTTTGCCGCTGGCCAGTTGATAGTCGCTGCGATGCCGTTCCAGCACGACTTGCGCCTGTCGCGCGCCGAGCTGCCGGTCATTGAAGGGCGCCGGATAGCGGTAGTCCTCAAGATCCACGCGCCCGTCCGCCAGCTTCGCACTGGCCCGCATGTCGATCCCGGGTTGTTCGAAATCATAGGTCTGGCGACTGACTTTGCCGGTGCGGGTGGCGAGGCGCACGCTGAACGCGTTGATCACCGGTGTTTCGGCCACCAGTCCGTTGCCTTGCAGGTAGGCCGTAGGACCTTTCAGTTCAGGCAGTGCGACAGGATCGTCGGCGAAGATCAGCAGGTGCCGGTCGCGGCTGTGCTCAAAGTGGAAGGACAGACCCTCTTCTTCACACAGGCGGCGCACGAAATGCAGATCGGTTTCGTGGTACTGGGTGCAGTAGTCGCGTGGCGGGCAGGTTTTGTCGCCCAATTTAAACGCAAACTCATCGGCGAGAATGCCGTGGTCCTTGAGCACCAGGGCGATGATCTCCGGCACGCTCTGGTTCTGGAAAATCCGCTGATTGTGTCGATGTTCCAGGCGCAGCAGATTGGGCACCAGGCGGACGAAATAGTGGGTGAAACGCTTGCCGGAATCGCCCTGGGCGATCTCGCTGATCTGCCCGTGCAGGCCATTGCCCATGGCGTCAAAGGCCAGAAAAGCCTGCCGGTGCAGCAGGTCTTCCAGCGCAAGATTGGCCCGCTCGCTGACCAGTTCGATACGCACGCTGAAAGGCCGGCTGACGGCCTCGTTAGCGATGAAGCTCAGCACGCGAAGCTGATGCTCAACTCCCGGGATATCCAGCGTGAAGGTGGCTTGGTTGGCGGGGGTGAGCATGGGCGAGTCCTTGGCCTGGGGAAAGGCAGAACTTTGCGCGTAGATGCAACGACTGTCAGTCAGGATTGGGGACAGGATTTGTGGGACGTTTCCGATGCAAAAAACACAGCCGGCACTGTCCTCAATAACTATCTACCCCCCAACCCTCCTCCGCTTCTGATTGATTGAGCCAATCCTCAACGGCCTTATGGCTCTCAATCATGTCGGCGCTTTTTCAAGGTGCCTATCGAGAAGCAGAAATCAGATGCAGACACTGACCCCGGTTCCTCAATTTCCCACCGTAACTTTGCCCATGGCCACGGCCGCGCTGAAAAGGCTTGGCGAGCTGAGCGCCAGTCTGGCTAATGAGCTCAAGGCATTGCCTGCGCCCGATGAGGTGTTATTGAACGCTCTGGCAGCGGGGAACTCCGCCCAGCGCGCGTCGGAGGTTTCCCGTCTGCAGCAGCGAATCAATGACTATTGGGACGCGCCCAGCCAAACGGGCGAGCGTCGTTACGAACTCTTCATCACCGGCATGAAGCGCTCCTTGCATGACGAGTTGAGCGTCAAGATTCACGAGCGAGACCTTGATCCGGACTACGCCGCCTGCCTGCCCACCTCGCCTGCCCGACTGCAAACCCCGACCGCCTCCACAACCACAACCTATTCCCTGCACCTGCAACTGCATGATGACGCACTGGCTGAAGTCGCCGGCGCGCTGGTTATGTGCCTGGCGCGGGGCCGAACCCTGCTGATGCTGCCGGGCTCCGGGACAGCGGGGTTTGCTAGCCAGGCCGCGATGCGCGAAACGCTGGTCCAGTGGCTCAACGCTCCGCAGTTCAAGGACGTATTGTTGAATAACCTGCGACAGCGTCATCAAGATCTGCTGGCGGATATAAACAAGGATCCGGACCTGCACCTGGAGCCGTTCATCGACGCCGACGTGCAGTTGCAGCCGCTGACCAAGGAACCTTTTACCTACGGCCTCGACAGCCTGCTGAACAAACAACGCGACGATGTCCTGTACGCCTGCGCCAAAGAACACTCCGATGGGCGACAAAAAAGTCGCATGCTGATTCAAAACGCTATCGACATGCGCGGACTGTTCGGGCCGACCGCGATGCTGGAACTGCGCGAGTTCGCTTACCTTGAGAGCCGCTACCGGCAAAACCTGCCGGACTGGATCAAGATCGCCAGCCCGGATGACCTGAATACCTACGCCACACATCTGCGTCATTACGATGAAGCCCGTACAGCCACGCTCAGCGCGCTTGGGCCGGCGGCCTCGCCGGAACGCTTAGCCGAGGCGAATCTGCGTACCAGAATGGCTGATGACCTCGGCTTTGAGCTGGACCCCAGCACCATCATGGTCAGCACGCAGCGCACGCTGCCGTTGACGGGCGAGCCGTACACCGTGACTCGCACGCTGCTGGAACTGGCCTTGTATGGCTTGCATCCGGGTGATCGCCTGGACGGATCGCCCTTTCTCAACCACACCACCCTCAGCCTTCACGGTGACCCGCTGGACGCAACCTACTCCTCGTTAAACCCGACATGGCTTGCGCGAGTGGTCGATGAACTGAACGTGCGAATGGTCTTCGGTGAATTCCAGCGCAGGACTTATCAGCACGAAAGGCACCGGCAGCTCATGGATGACCTGACCCGCACGCAGATCAACGCGCTGGCGTACGCGGCAAAAATGCAGGCCCATATTCAGCCTGCGGACTTTGCTCTTTTCGAGACGGTTGCGGACCCGACACGGGCAGCCGCTGACCCAACGCTGCGGGTTCAGCAGATCAAACTGAACAATCGCAATGTGCTGGGAAAACTGTTGGTCGTGCGCAAGGAAGACAACCACGGGCAACTGGTTCGCCTGGTGATGGTCGCGGCAGATGCGCCACGCTCCAGGCGCTTTATTGCCTTCAATAATGAAACCCAGTTGCTGCACGAGTTGGTCGGCTGGATAGCCTCGGATGAACTCTGCGAGTATTTGATCAAGCAGGTCGAGTTTTCCTCCCGCCCAGAACTGCGCGAGCAATTGGCCGTGCTCAGGCTAAGACCTTCCTTGCCGGCCAACTTCCTCCAAATGATCGACCTCCCGGATTACGCCGCTGGCTTGCGTATTCTTACCGAAGAGCATGTGCGCGTGGCGCTTTCCGAACAGGCCAGCCACACGCCTCAATGGTACCTGCAGGCCAGCGCGGCACAACGCCAGGAGCTACTGGCACTGGAAGATGCCGCCGCAGGCGCGTCAAGAAATTACCAGGCCAAACCTCACACCCGCGTGCGACCGTTCAAGGATTACGTGCATCAACGGGCCAGCCAGAAAATCAACCAACTGCTGAGCAAGCCCGCAGGCACGGTAGACCCCGATCTCATTGTGATCACCAGCGAGCGGGAAACCATCACTTACACGGACATGTTGCTCAACGGCTACGACGACAGCATCGATTTCATCCACTCCAGCGCCGACACCCAAGCCGAATTCAGCGGTCCGGATGGCGTAGATCTGAGTGCCCTGTCACCTGCCAGAGTTGCAGGCTCGGTGCGCGGCAAGTGGCTGGGCGACGACTACATCGGTTTGATCAAAAGCACGGTGCTCAACCCTGACGACGAAGGCTATGAATATCGCCGCAAGACCAGCGTACTGATGACCCAGTTGCAGATGAAAGCGGCGGCGTTGCGCAGCCGCCTCAAAGGGCATATCAACGGGCAACAATATGCCTGGCTGCGCGCGTCGGTTGATCACGTCCATCTGAATGATCCGGAGAGCCGCAGGCAGCACCCGGTTTATCCCCTGCAAATCCACATTGACAAACCGTTCATTGCTTCCGGTCTGACCGGTGTGGACCAACTGGTCATTCCCAGCACGCAACTGACTCACCTGGAGACGGTGCAGGGCTGCTTCGTGATCCTGCCGACCACGGTACGCCAGGCTGCCCTGCTGTACACACCGCAAGCACCCGACGGCATCGAGTTTCGTCTGTTCGGCGACTTCACCGAGTCACTCAAGACCTCGGGCGTGATCGATTATTACAAGGATCGCTGCCGCATCAATGCGCGAAAAAATCTGTCGTTCTTCCTTCACGACATGCGCCAGGGCAACGCCAACAAACCTCCCGTCATACCCAAAGAGCCCATTGCAGACTTCGCGGACGCCTGCTTCAATCGGCCGCTCATGCGCAGACTTCGTGACGTGGCGGAGACCACAACCGGACGCAACGAGATGATCGCCCGGCTGATCTGGAGCACTGTTGAAGTGATCGCCACGGTGGTCACGTTGCCATTTCCACCAGCAAGTTTTGCCGTCGGTGCGTTGCTGGCCGTGCATGACAGCGTGCGCGCGTTTCAGGCGTTGCGAGAAGGCGACAGCGAAACCGCCAGCGTCTACATTCTGGCCTCGATGCTCAACAGTCTCGGCGCCGCAGGCGATGCGAGCGTCGGTCTGAAGGGCTTTGGCGGCGTGTTGCGACGACTCAACTACCAGACAGGACGACAATCGGTGCTCAAACCTGTCGAGCACACGGCCGACCTGCCCAAATATTCCGACCTGTTCCCGGTGCGCGTGGACAACGAACCGCTCTGGATCGGCCAGGCCAACGCCAACGGCCACGCGCCGGTATTCCGAAGCACACAGTTGTCCGGCGAGCCCCAGGTGACCGGCCAGTTCGTCAGCCAGAGCGCCGCCGGTGCCTGGCAACCTCTGGCGCACGAGGGCGACGCCACGACGACAGGCTTGCACAACGGCATCAAGCGCGAACTGATCGTCGACGTCTCCCTGCGCGACGTGCAACCCATCGCCAGCGGTCATGCCACGGGCGTGAGCCGGGTCAACAGCCAGCACTACATCGACCTGAACGGCTCCTCCTATCAAGTGCAATTCGACGCCCGGATGAGAGTCTGGAACATCGTTGATCCGGCCAATCCCTTTGCGTTCTTCGGCAAACAGCCGGTGAAGCTGGACGCGCACGGCAAGTGGCGGCTGATCGAACGCACACACCTGAGCGGCGGCGGTATTGATGGCCTGGCAGGCTTCACGCCACTCACAGAAGAGACAGCTGCTTTGCCAGCAGTGGGCGCCTACGAGCTGCCGGAACACATGCGCACTCACCTGCAAGACCTCATCAGCGACAAGATGATCGACCCTACCGGACTGGGCCTTGAAGGCTACTTCACCCACCATTTCGCCGAGATGCGCAGCACCTATCTCACGTTGCGCCAGAATCTCTATCGCGACGCCAACGCTTTTTTCGAGCAGCCGACACTTGCGCCACGCCCCGCATTGCCAACTCTGGAGGCGTCGACCAGCGTTGAGACCCTGCTGCAAACCGTCTACGCCAAGACCCATGGCCTGGTATTGGGCGAAGCCCCCAAATCAGTGGCCAGCAAGCGCCTGCTCATCCTCAACATGCCGCTGCTGGCCGAGCAGCGGGTCGAAGTGCTGTACATCGAGCACCTGTTCACCGACCAACATCTGGAAAAACTGGCCAAGTATCGAAAACTCGCACAGCACTCCCGTGCAGGCTCTCACAACATCAAACATCACCTGCGTGATCTCAACGATGGCGAGCTGGTTACCGACGTCACCGAATACGATTACTACCACCTGATTAAAGCCGCCCATCGCTACAACATCGAGGTTCGCCCGTTCAGCTCTGCGGTCAGCTACCCCTATGCCGAGCACGCCATGGCGGCGGCAGTCGGCGACCTCGCAGCCGCGCAGAAAATGAGCAATTTCTTCGGACACAAACTCATCAGCGGCGACGTCGCGGCGCACCCGTCCCGCCGCTGGGTGGCACTGCTCGACCAGAAGCTTGCCAGCACCCACAACAACCTGCCCGGCATCGCCGAGCTGCAAGGCGCTATCAGTATACGGATCGAAGATGTCCCGCTCGGAACCTCGACCCGCATCAGTCCCGATGTCGCCGGATACATCCCCAGCGACCCGGCTGCCAAGGCTGATTTCCGCTTGCAGGTAGCCAACCCGGTCATTTCCGAACCTGCTCCGGCGCAGATGTTCGCGGGCAGCCATGCCCAACGTCTGGATGACAACCTATACCTGTATCTGACCGGAGAGGCGCCAGTGGAAGTCCACATGGACCCCTCCACCTGGAAAACCACGACTACCCGCAAACCGGGCAGTGATCGTTACGCCGGCGAGCACGGTTTCCGCTGGGACGTCGTCAGCGGCTGGCAGCGGGTTGAACAGCACGCCTGGATCAGCGAGCACCCACCCACCGCCATTGCGCTGTCGCTCAGTGATCCAGCCTACGAAGTGCCGGTGGCGAACCGAAGCAGCGTGCACCGACTGGCGAACTTCGAGCGCCGTGGACTTGATTCGCAATATTTCCTCAGCGATCCGGAACAGCGGACGCTCCAGGAACGCTTTTTCGCCCTCCGCGCAAAACTGCAAACGGACGCGCGCGCCATCATTTCCATCGACTTGCCGCCAAGGCCCGATTTGCCTGCGGTTACGCCCGACGCCAGCCTGGCGGAGTTTCTGACCGATCTTTATGTAACGGCCGACAGCGTAGTGGTAGGTGAATCACACGCATCGATTGCCAGCAAGAAACTGATCATCGACAACCTGCCACTGCTGGCACGGCGAGACGTCAGAACACTGTATATGGAGCATCTGCTCACCGATCTGCACCAGGCCGATCTGGATCGTTTTTTCGAGACCGGCGAGATCAGCAAAACGTTGCTGCACGACCTGAAGCAGCTGGATGCAGGTCACAAAACCGACGCCGGCAAGATCTACACCTTCGAAAACCTGGTGATCAAGGCCCGACAGAGCGGTATCGAAGTGCGCGCCCTGGATTGCACGGCCAGCTACTACATCAAGGGCATCGACAACGAAACCCTTACCACGCGCCATCAGATGTTCAGCTATTTCGCGTCCCGCACGATTCGCAAGCATCAGCAAGTCATGGGCGCACATAAATGGATCGCTTTAGTCGGCAACACCCACTCCAATACGTTCGAGAAAATCGTTCCGGGACTCGCCGAGCTGGAGGGTGGTATCGGATTGCGGGTCACCGACGTCAGGCTTGGACTGGCCAGGCCGCCAGCCTTTGATCCGGGTGCCACGGTGAGTGATCAGTTGAGCCTTAGATCCAGCTTTCTCAAGGGTGATTACCGGGTTGAGCTGGACACCGCGGTAGCACCGAGCAAACCCCGCCCGCCGCAACCCCTGTCGATTGAACAACGCCTGCCGCGACCCGGTATGTTCGCCATTGAAACGGGTCAGGACGGGCAAATAGCGATCATCCACCGCTCCAGAGACAGCACGATCCTGCATACCCCGGTGCTGGTGAACGCTGAAGGCAAGATCTACGTGGAACGCCCGACCTGGCGCACGGTACACGCCCTGCCCTTCGACGACACGGATGCGCTGGTCGGCGCCCTGGAGGAAATGAACCTGACGCGGATGGCTTGAAAATCACGAGCGGACCACGCTGATCCTCATAGCGCAATCCTTTGAAGTTGAATAGATCCCGTACAGACTGTGCTGGCCTGCATCGAGGTGTAGGCAACACAGCGAAGTCCTCTGTTGGTCTCGCGTAGTTATGCGCTCTTCGGCAAGTGCTGCTACAGTCCCTGCAACTTGCGGCTGGTGTCCACATAAAATCCCAGCCAAAGGCGCTTAAACGTCCAACCTCAAAAAACCGCTCGTCGTTTTACCTTCCCAACCTGTCACTTCTGACAGTGGACAGTTACAGAACCCCGCTCTTTAATTAGAGGAGGGACAGGAATTTTCAATGAATAGGAAGTTCAGATCATGCAATTAAAATACGTTGCCACCGGCCTGCTTACTTTAATGATAAATGCCATCCCCCTTGCATGGGCCGTGACCGGACAAGAAACAGCAGAGCTGCTCAATTCTCGCTACAAACTATTACAGGACACGTGCACAGGTATCGACGGCGGCGCTGCCTATCTGTGCAGCGGAGTACTGCTGCACGGCAAGGCTAAAGAAGCATATTTACCGTTCTGGCGTCATGATTTAACGTCAGAGCGATTGGGTGCCGAACCCTTGACTTATTTGCGTGCCGATATCGGTACCCGCACCCTCGCCACCAGAAGTGGTGTTGTGGTTGGGAAAGTCACAGGCGACCTTCCGAACTCACCTGTATTGGACGTACTGTGTGCGTATCCCTTCGCGCCGAGCATTAAAATAGACTGGACTCACTACGGCTGCCTTACACCTTCCGACTTGCAGTCAGCCGAACTGGATCAAAGCTCATGTTTGTCCGCTCGCGTTACTACCGCTCAAGACTGGCTGGAACATTTCCAAAAGGTAGACAGCAATCCCGATCGTCAATGTTCAGTGAGTACCCGCGATCCAGTGCAATTCATGGTAGGCGTGCAAGCACACGATATGCTGGGCTCTGAGTGGTCGATCAAACCAAACCTGTTACTGGTCAAAAATTGGGAAAAAACGCCTGAAGCGATACCTGCAGTCGCGATTTTTCATGATCCAACGCAGGAAAACTCACTCCTGGAAGCACAGCGTCATCAATTGGATTATTTCAAAGAGACCGACCGCTGGCTTCCAGTATTGAAAATAAACCTATCGGAGCCGCAACAGAATATTTTCACGTACTCTCCAGAGGAACAGCTGTATATCGGCTACGAGGTGGCCGCACGGATGAATGCGCGCTACATGGACACTCGACCAGAGTGCCCGGATGGTAACGCTGCGTTTTACTGCAATGGAATATTGCTGCGCGGTGTTTGGGCGAGTACCGAATATCATTCATGGAACCCCAGCCCGGGCTCGATAATAAATAACGGCGTGTCATTCTCTTACCTGCGCGCAGACTTGGGAATTAAAGTCATGTTTGGCTTCTCCGGACTTATATTCAAAAGTTCTGATTCGCCTGCACCGACTCCAATCACGGTACGTTGCGCATATCCTTATGAAGCAGGTACCAGCGGTTCACCAGACCCTTGTACCTTTGCGGGAGTATGTGAAACGTCAGGCGTGACCAATTTGATCATTTGGACACGAAACTATAAGAACACCGGCATTTCATCCTGCGCGTTCACGAACAGTGCCAGACAATTCGCTGTCGCCAACCAAGTAACCGAAAAGTTCGTAAAGGGTGGCTATAACGAAATAATGGTCGCCGCGTGGCCGACCGACGTCCCGGCGCTCATACCACTGGAGGCCGTCGTCCATAGGTCAAATGTGACGTCGTACCCCAGCCTTGAGCAGAGCCAATATATCCAACGGGACTACTACACCCAAACAGGGCGCTACCTGCCGCTGGTGAGCATGAGTCAGACAGAACCAGAGAATCCCATTTTTTCATTCGATCCGCTGATCCAGAATCAACCTGGCAGTCCTGATCCCAGACCGATGAAAGATGGGGTGCCCATTCAGTTGAACGCTCAGGAGCAAGGTGACCGGGGGCGTTGAGGAAATGAACCTGACGCGGATGGCTTGATGTGCGCAAACGCGGCAAAGACCTGTAATTGGATGGACTCGCCCAAGCCGAGGCGTCTGTAGCGCCACGGTGGCATTCTTAAGAAGCCAACGACAGCGAGGGCGAGTCCATGAAAAAGCATACGACCAAACGTAACTCCCT
>NZ_JAFCXH010000061.1:0-8769 GCF_049898225.1 Pseudomonas sp. DSP3-2-3
GGACTTCAGACTAACAATGCAAACCTGCGTCGCTGCGCTCCGACTGCCCGGCCGGATGAGCGTGGAACGGGTGGCCGGATGTTGGTGGACTGGGTGGCCAGATGGCGTGGAATGCGCAGGCAGCAGATTTGTGGTTCGCACACTGGGCACCAGGCCGGGGGGAGAAGGGTGCAAAAATGATTTGGGGGCGTCTCGTGCGAAACGTATTCCCACAACTAGGCAAGCGTCCAATCGCCGACATTCCGGCATCGGCTTTTCGTGACGTAGCCAAAAGTGTTGAGGGGAGGGCGCCGACGGTCGCGCGTCAGATGTTGCAGTACTGCAGCCAAATTATGCGACATGCAGTGGCACACGATCTTGCTGAGCGTAATCCAGTAGCGGATCTGCAAGCTGGGGATGTGCTGCGTGTTCACAAAACTCGAAATCATGCCAGGGTCGACGCCAAAGACTTGCCCGCTTTGTTGCATGCGCTTGATCACTACGGGGGTGATGAGTCAACACGGCTTGCGTTCCGTCTGTTAAGCCTGACGTTCGTCCGTACAGGTGAGCTAGTAGAAGCGACTTGGCAGGAATTCGATCTAGATAATGCCCGTTGGGATATCCCGGTTGCTCGAATGAAAATGGACACGCCACACGTTGTGCCATTGTCCCGACAATCTATCGAGGCCCTAAAGCGGCTCAAGCTCCTATCTTATGGTGGTGATTTTGTCTTCCCTGGTCGTGGGAGCCATAAGCGTTCAATGAGTAGGGCGACGATGCTGGTAGCTCTCAGAAGTATGGGATATGGCGGCAGAATGACGGGCCATGGGTTCCGGGGCGTTGCTTCAACAATTCTTCATGAGCAAGCATACCCGCATGATCAAATTGAACTCCAACTTGCGCATCAATCGCGGGGGAAAGTCAGTGCTGCTTACAATCACGCACTTTACTTAAAGCCGAGAGCAAAAATGATGCAGGAGTGGGCTGATTTTATTGACAAGGAAAGAAGCAGCTACAAACCCCCTCTGTAAGAAAATCACCAAGCCAGCCTCGCTCTATAGCGGGGCTTTTTATTGCGCAGGAAAACTATGACTCAAAATACTTTGATAAAACTTTCCCGAGTTCAGAGCAAAACCTCACTTGGCAAAACTTCGATTTACACCGACCCAACTTTTCCAAAACCGATCAGGACTGGTGCCCGTGCGGTGGCTTGGATTGAAAGTGAGGTGGATGAGTGGATAGCGTGCCGAATAGCCAAGAGTCGCGGCGAATGACGAGTGAAATGTCTAGTAGTAACGACGTGGTTCAGTCGTACCCTTTTTTCAGTCTTACCCGCGTCCGGCGCTGGGCACAACTGATGGCCCTGAGGGCACGACTGAGCCAGCTATCTCGCACCTCGATTTTTGATCCATTCCCAATCTTTCCTCTCTTGGCCAGCCTAATCCATAGGCACGAGTTGAGGGGAAGGGCACGAGTAGCGCTTGCGCCTAGTAATCAGCCGCTGTATCGTTCGGCTGTCGTTGCCAATTCAACGACCGGGTTTTGCCGCCCGATCAACAATAGACGCACCAGCGTCCATTTCCCGAAAACAGACGCTTTTTTTGTGCCTGATTTTTCGCGTTATGGTGGCTGTGCGTGGGACACCTTCGGGTGTGCCGGGTTCCTATTGTCCCGGTCGGCAAACCCGCGTACAGCTACCACCCTAATTCGTTTTGCCGCGAATCGTGGTAGCTCTTCAACAATGGGAGCTATACCAGTGAATCACACCCTTAATCCGTCCAGCATTTCGGTTGAGCTGCAGAAAGCTTACTGCACGCAGCTCCTGAAAGCGTTGCTGCGCTATTCGAACCAGTCTGAGCTAACTCGAGTAGTTGGTGCTATCGAATCCGAGATTGCTATTACGCTTTCTACACGATTCGTACCTGGTCTCAATGACGCAAGCTACGACGTCTACCGCCGTTTCTGGTTGAAAGGCGGCAACGTATGAATAACTGCCCCTCTAAAATCCGCGCAATTGCTCACCGCCGCATGGCCTTGAGTGCTCTCCGCGCAAACTCGTCCCTCTCTATTCGCTTGAAACGCTACAACCACCACATGAACCAAGCCCGCGCATTTGAAAGCGCAGGAGGTGTCCTGTGAAGACCAACGCAACTCTCAGAATCGGCCGAATTCAATACCGCCAACTTGCCGAGATGTCGAAGCGGGCAGGTTGCTGCCTGGAGCTGACGACAGTCGAAGAGCTCGGTGGAAATTGGGGTATGTACTGCCCTTTTGCCGATGCAGTTCATCCCGACGCATCCATGGACGATCCCCGCATAGAAGAGCGTGTGATCCTTCAATTGGCCACGACCGTGGATGCAGGTCAACTACGCAACACTCAACGCCCTGAGATCGATTGGTCACAGCTACATGATGATGAAATATATAGATTCGTTGTCGCGCATGAGATCGGTCACTTTATCGATAACCATTGCGGATTTGACATTTGGGCTATAAGCGACCCATTGGTTCAGCGGCGGTGCCAGCAGGTAATAGGGGCGGTGAATGAGGTTCTAGCTGACCGCTATGCGTGGAGCCAGATTCGCCCAGGTGAGACAGTCCCGCTGTGCGAAACTGGCAAGCGGCTTCAAGACTCCATCGCGGAATCAATGCTGCTCTTGAATAAGTACGTCCCGCGAACTCGGCGCATTCCTCGTTCATTGCCCGCTGGCCAATATTCATATGTCCCGCGTTCGATGTTGATGACGGATACCAATGTCTCTTATGTAGGGACGAAAGTCTCTTCAGATTTGATTAACTGCGCGCGCAACCGTCGTCGTGTCTATCGCCGCGATACTCGCGTAAGGGGGTAGCCATGAAAATTCAAAACGGTGCATTTGCGCCGACGGGATCGGCCTTCCGGCGTTATGCGTAATGTCGAGAAAAACCAAGGGCAATATGAGGGTCAAAGCCCCTCCGTTCGCGATGATGCCCAAGGCTATGATCCAGTCGCCAGGGTATCGCGCGCTTAGCTTCGTCGCTCGTGCTGTGTTGGTCGAGCTACTGGCTCAGTACAACGGCGAGAATAACGGCGATCTCGCAGCGACACGGACCATGGCGAAGGAATGGGGGATAGGCTCTGCGCACACGCTGCAGCGAGCGCTTGAGGATTTAGTTGGCTCGGGCTGGTTAATGCAGTCCAGAAGTAGTTTGTTTTCCAAACATGGGGCTCGATGCGCGTTATATGCAATTGCCTGGATGCCAATTGACGAGTGCCCAGACAAAGGACTTGAGATCGCACCAACACGTGCACCGCCGAGGCCTTTGCCTACGCTCGTAAATTCGATTTCATCCGGTGCAGAAAATGCACATGTAACGGTGCAGAAAGTGCACACGTAGGAATCTGTGAGGGCCATTTTCCTGGGGCTGAAGGTAGCTTCGTGTGCATGAACTGCACCGTAATAGCGTTTCTTCCGGTGCAGAAACTGCACACCCTTATATATATCTACCAACCAAGTTCCTGATTGACGCAATAAACGGAGTGCATTTCGAGCGTTAGCGGGATGCGGTTTCTATCTACAGCAGATGCATCAACGATGAAAACTCACGAGTTCATCGTGCGGCATCGGCTTGCCCAAAAAGGGTGAACGGATATGGAAAACAGCCACGATTCACAGCTGATTGTTGTTACGGCAGAGGTGCTTTGGGGGCAGGCCAGGGAAAAGGCTGCGAGCCAGTGTAATGAGCGGCCCGCAGTAGGTGCGTTGAGGCTTCTGCTCTCCTCTAGGCCCATGAGCGGCAAAACAGCCAAGCAACTGATGGCGGCTCAGGGGTTCAGTCCGAAACAAATACGAGCAGCTCGTGAAAGTTTGGACGTGCACATGACTCGCTCGGGGTTTGGTGTGGCATCGGTGGTGTGGTGGTCGACGTCTACCCAAGTGGTTGACCCCGTAAATCCACCAGTTGTGCCCCAGCTTATTCAGTCGTGCCCTCCAGTGATACCGGGCACGACTGACCAAGGGCATGACTGGGAACACGATGTGGAGGACCTGTAATGGGGGCCATTGATTATTTGCTTGAAAGAGGCTTTACCGCCAGAAAGCAAGGCATGCGCGTGCGCATTTCTCCCGCATCCAAGCTGACAGAGGACATACGCAAATACGTCAAGGCTAACCGCCTGGCCCTACTTGCTGAGCTGGCTGCAAATGACGGCGTAGAGCGTTGTTGTCACTGGCAAGTCATGCGGGGTGGGAAACGACTCTGCACGATGATTGGCGAACCCATCACCCGAGCCGAGGCGCTGGAGATCATCCACTGGCGCTGGCCGAACGCCGAGCTTGGATAGATCGCGCTCACGCCTAGCTGATGGCGCGTATCGGCTCCATCCCCCACTGGGGGCTGAGGCGGGGTGAATAGATGCCCCAAGATTTGGGCGCATCTATTCACCCTCTAACTGGGGCCAGTGTTCCACCGCTGGTGGGATAGCGGCCGGGCTTTTACGGACTGCTCGTGAAACCCAATGTTGGCTGACCGCTAACGCCTCCACCGTTACCTGGCCGTTAGCGGAGATGTACTCAGATTTGAGCGCATCTCGGCCGAGGTGTCATTCGACGGAACGACACCCGCCGCTGGCGGAAGTTAAACCCATTCGATGCGTCCAGATTTGGACGCACCCAGAGGCAGGCACCATGAACACGCTACACGTCACTGTTACCGATGCCGAGATCCGCAAACAGGCTAGCGGCACTGTGCGCGAACTGCGCGACCCTCGGTTCCCTGAACTGAGGTTTCGTTACTCCACCGCCAGTCGTGCCAAGGGTGCCTGGCACGTCGTGGTGCGCGGCAAGTGGGGCAAGGCCGGTAACTATCCCGGTATCAATGCCAAGCTGATGCAAGCCACCTTGCCTGCCATCCTTGCGCGGCGGGCGATCGATCCGCAGGCGGCCTCGACGGAGAATGCCTGGGCGACCACGGGCGATCTGCTGCACTGGTACACCGACCGGATGTTGCGGGACCGCAGCCTTTCCGCCAAGCGTAAGGCCGGGGCGAAATCCGCGCTGACCTGCCACCTGGTGCCGAGGCTGGCCAACCTGCCGCTGGCTGACTTCGACAAGGCATCATTGGATAGCCTGCTGATGTGGCCACTGCAGGAGCGCTACAAGCTGTCGTATGTGCGCCTGGTCTACAGCGTGTTGGCGGCGGCGATGCGCCAAGCCCACCGCTTGGGACTGCTGCGCCTCAATCCCATGGCGGGCCTCAAGTACAGCGACTTCGTGTCAGCGCGCATCAAGCCCAAGCCCTCTCGGCTGCGCAGCGATGATCTGCCGGACGTGCTGGCCAAGCTGGCTGCCCAGTTCGGTACACGACCTGCCGACGCCATGTTGCCCTTGATGATGCTGTGCCATGGGACGCGCCTGGGCGAAACCCGAGCGGCCTTGTGGCGCAACATCAACCTGACCACACGCCTGTGGTTTATCCCCGCCGCAGACACCAAGACCAAGGCCGAACACACCCTGCCGCTGACCGAGCAGACCTGCGCGCTGCTGAGGCGCTATCAGGCCCGTCAGCAGGCGAGCGGCTATCAGGGTGCCTACGTGTTTCCCGGCACCAGGCGCGGGGCCATGAGTGCCACCACCGCCACGCTGGTGTTCTCCACGCTGAGTGATCACCAGTGGAGCAGCCATGATTTGCGCAAGGTGGCCCGCACCGCCTGGATGGACCTGGGGATCGATTACCTGGTGGGCGAGATGCTGGTGAACCACGCGCTGAAGAACATGGACGCCACCTACATCCACACCACCGCCGAGACCTTGAAGCGTCAGGCGCTGGAGAAGTGGCACGCCCGGTTAGATCAAGACGGGCTAAGCCTCATCGGCAGCGAGACAGCGCCGGGACAAAGCGTTTCGAGAAATCCGCTACAGGCCACGGCACACAAGGCTCCCAGCCCAATCGAGATTCCACTACAGAGGAGTACGTTTAACCATGAGTGAGATCGAACAGGAGATCACTGATCGTCTTGCCGCTGTGGGTGTGACGCCGTTGATTGGTGGGTTGGTGCCGGAGTTCGCCGCCGCTGACCTGCTGGGATACGCGCCCAGCTACCTGCGTCGCCTGGCTGCTGATGGCCTGGCCCCCATCCCGTTTGTGCGCCGGGGGAATCGGCGCTTCTACAAAATCGTCGACATTGCGCGATTCGCGACCAATACCGCCGCTTAACGTCGGAGTTAACCGCAGACGGGGATTGGCGTGCGCGCATAACGTAGTCGGCATGAACTCACGCCATGCGCTGGGGGAATGCCACACCTCCTCATGCTGTGCGCTGTCGGGGTGCCCATAGACCGCAAATGGGATTACCCATGACGACTACTCACGATCAGCGCTGGAGCAAGCTCAAGGCTTCGCTCAACGCTAACCAAACTCCCCCGGATGGCCGCCAGGCAATGGCGACCATCACCCAAGAGATTACCGAAATGACCCAGGACGTGGATCAGCTGGTTACTGTGCTCAAAGCACACAAGGAAACCATTGAAGGCCAAGGCCAGAAGCAGACCGAATTCGGCGCTCGGCTGCATGAGCTGGAGCAGCGCGCCGTTGCGGGTGGCTTGAAGGCCGCTACAGGCAGCACTACCGGCGATGCCCATGCGATCAGCGCTGCGGTATGTGATGCCGAAGGCTTGACCGGCATCCGTGCTGGCCAGAAGTCGACCGGCCGTATCACGGTAGAGTCTGGTCTGCGCGCTGCGGTGACCAACCCTGACAAGGGCACCACTGGCTCGACCAGCTACCCAACCGCGCCGACTCGCGCACCTGGTATCCAGGGTATCCCTCAACCGCGGCTGAGCCTGCTGGATGTGTTGCCCATCGTGCCGGTCGAAGGCTCCACCTACGAGTACGTCCAGCTTGACGGTTACCTGAGTGGTGCCGCCTATCAGGCGAAAGAAGGCGACACCAAAGCCGAAGGCCAGCTGCCCACCAAGCTCTCTCGTGCAGAGATCGCCACCATCGCCACTTGGATCCCGGCAAGCCTTCAAGTGCTCAACGACAACTCCCAGCTTCAACAGCAGATCGGCCTGCTGATGAGTGTGGGTGTGCGGCAGAAGCTGGAACAGGAACTGCTAATCGGTGATGGTGGTGCAGGCGAGATCCTCGGCCTGATCGCACAAGCCACCACGGTAACGCCTGGGCTGACGGGTCGTCCTGTGGATCGTATCGGCCTGGCCCTGACTGACCTCAAAGCCGCCGGCTGGAATCCCAACGTGATCGTGATGAACCCGCGTGACTGGTTCGCTATCGAGAGCGAGCGCGCCGATACCGGTGATGGCCAGTACGTGATTGGTACGCCTCGTGACCCTGCACCACCAAGCCTTTGGGGTACGCCGGTCGTGGTGACCATGGGTATGCCGGAACTGGGCGCGCTGATCCTCGACACCAGCACCACCGCGCTACTCGACCGCCAAGAGGTCACGGTGGAAGCGAGCCGGATGGATGGGGATAACTTCAAACGCAATCTCGTCACCATCCTGGCCGAACTGCGCGCTGGCCTGGCGGTGTACGCACCCACATCGATGCGCCTGGTGCCCTTGACCATCACGCCATAACGATCAGCTAAAGGGGCGGCCTGTATCGGGTCGCCTCTTGAGGATATTCAGATGAGCTACATCAAACCCGAACCGCTGCCGAAGCCGATCCAACAGGCGCTTAACCAGATCGCGCACAGTCGTGCCTTGCTCTATCAGGCTGCATGCCGTGATCGTATCCGCAAAGAGATTGATGGCTTCCTTGCCCAGGGCATGAGTCACGAGCAGGCTATCGAGGCGCTGCGCACGAACCCGCCGACCATCGACCCTGGCTACTAGGATCGATCTGGTTCGCTCTCACAGCGTGCATCGGGGTAGGGCGGTGCGAAACCGTAGAGGCCTTCGTGCCGGACACCGCCCCCGACCGCACGTAGAGATTTTCTCCCTCGCTCAGGAAAAGTTAAATGGCGTTAACCGACAAAAAGCGCCGGTTTGCTGACGCTCTCTTGTCCGGAGCGAGCAAATCTCGGGCCGCCATCGATGCAGGCTACAGCGTGAGGACAGCGCCCCAGGCGGGCTCTAAGCTATCCAAGGACAAAGACGTGACCGGCTACCTACAGCGGCGCGGCGCACTCGATCCATCGCTACCGAAAGTTAAGTCCGAGGTTAAAAAAGTTAACTCCGACGAGGCCAAAATTCCCGAGGTGCTGGCGTTTGATACGCGTGCGCTGCTGGAGCGGATTGCGCGGGACAATGAAAAGCTCAACCCGGACCTGGCTGCAAAAATTGCGCTAGGCTTGATGCCTTATGACCACCCCAAGAAGGGCGAAGTCGGCAAGAAACAGGCGGCTGAAACCGCATCGCAGAAAGCTGCTAAAGGCAAGTTTGGCGCAGCTCCCACTCCACCCGTTCACTTGCGTTCGGTGAAATAGATGGTCGATGACGATAAGTCAGCGATGTCCCGCCAATTCAGCGATCCGCTGGATTTCCTGCTTGCGGTCATGAACGATCCAACCGCCGACGGCGGTGACCGGTTGGAAGCCGCCACAGTCCTAATGCCTTATTTCCACGAATCGCTCAATGATCCCGAGGATGATGAGCTGGACGAGTGAAAGCGCAGGGTGTGGTTGTTAGGATCGCCCCTTTCTATGATTGGCTATTCATAGGATAGCCCTACTGACCTTGCCCCTGAAAAACGTATCCCTTGCCAGGTGTCTCAATAGCCGCAAGGATACGACATGACTAAGTCCAAGACAGACCGCGTTAAATACACCCTCGAGTTCAAGCTTGAGGC
>NZ_JAFCXH010000062.1:0-8753 GCF_049898225.1 Pseudomonas sp. DSP3-2-3
GGGACTTCAGACTAACAATGCAAACCTGCGTCGCTGCGCTCCGACTGCCCGGCCGGATGAGCGTGGAACGGGTGGCCGGATGTTGGTGGACTGGGTGGCCAGATGGCGTGGAATGCGCATTATGTCTCTCAATACGAAGAGGACAATGTCATCCATTTCCTTTTTGAGGCGCTGAGGACAGGCCACCAAAAACCGCGTCCCAGCAATGAAATTGATGCTTGCCGTTGGCTCAGTGCCAAGGAGGCGACCAAGCGGAACGTGCGCGCGCCGATTAGATCATTGTTAAAGCGCTGTGCGTCTGATGCAGACGGCAGCCATCTTGTCCTCAAAGCAGGGTAGTAGCGTCGTTTCTTAAGGTGAGTGGTGACTTGAGCTTCGGTAAAGTAACGGCTCAGGCAACAGGTACGACGACGCGAGCCGTAGGCCTGAAAAATTACAGACGGATATCATAGGGGCCGCGAATCAGCGCTTGGATTCGGGTTCCAGTGATCTGCTCCTCATTCGAAAAGCCATCATAGCTGGCGAGTTCTCCAAACTTAATGCCTGTGAGCTGTTCGATCTGGGTGACGCTTCGCCGATACGTCCTGAGTGCGCCAAAGACCAGCTCAAGATTTCCGAGCTCCCGAGTCTGGTCGATCATGTAAGCGCTGGCGGATGGCTTACCGTCATCTCCGAGAAACGCGACGACTTTCCAGAATGCTGTGGGTATTCGTACGCCTCTGTACAGCGGGTCGTCATCGCGGAAAACCGGCCCAGTGAATATTGTTGCCCGGGCTTTCCAGCGGCGAGTGTTCTGAAGAATGTAATCCTCAAGCTCCAGCCACGTCTTTTGGTTAAATGCCGCCATCTGCGGCGAGCAGTTGGTGAAATGGAAAGTGTCGTCATTAGCGGCCTGCGCCTCGACTCCCCAATTTGGATCCTGACGGCGTACCAGGTGGCCCCGATCTAACAAGTTGTCACGATAGAGATCCTCGCCAATCTGTGCATCGGCAGGTAGGCGACCGTCATATGCCCAAGTGTCTTGGTGCCGCGCTATCTCGACGCTGCTAGCACCCTCGATATTCACCCCAACGTAAAGCGCGATGCGCCGACTTCGAGACATGGTTATCGAGAAGTGCGTGTAGTCCAAGCGGTTGTCTTTGTCACCCACGGCATAAACATCCTCCGTCAGCGCTGGCATTGGCGTCGGCCAGGGCACCAGGAAGTCGCCAAGAAAATCGCTGCTGCAACCCTGTCGATCTTTGAATTGCGCTGCAGGCGTGACCCGGGCTTGCGGGACTGATCGTTGAGTAGTGGCAAGCAAGGATGAGGTGGCAGTGATGGGCTGAAGATCAGCAAGACGTGGTCGATGTGCAAGATCCACCTGAACGCGTTTTGTCGGCATCTCACTACCTCTGCGAATTGAAAAAGCCCGCTAAGGCGCGGGCCGAAATATTCCAAGGGAGCAGTGATAGTGCGCTGACGACGATGAACATAATGTGACGAGGTGACTAAGGAGGGAATGCGTCATCCTCCCGTCAATTGCATCAGCTGTCCGGTCAGGCGCCAGGGAGGGCGTGCGGAGCGTCGATACGGGCTTTCAACTTCTCGGCAAACTCTACGGCTTCCAGCATGCTTCGGAATTTCACCGGGTAATCGTCAAGCTTCACGAGCCAGTCCTGGCCACCCAAGGCCTTTTCCACTCTGATTGTCATAGCAACTCCTCCATACAAGTTTGGGGATTGTTGGGTGAAAATCATCCGGATAGTGCAACTGCTGAAGGGATGTTTGCGAGGATTTATTGTGAGAGGCGACGGTTGGTAGTCCGGCAGACCAACGTGTTCGGACGTACCGGTTCGGCGGAGTGAAGTTTCTGACTTCGCCGGCACGTAAGCACACGCTGACTCAGCATGACCAAAGTTGGCTAGGCTCGGCATTACTTGGCAACCGAAACGGGCCTATGGACTATTTCGCCAAGTCTTGCTCCAGATGGTGACGGAGCGAGACCAGCTTGCTTTCTGCCTGGGCCAGCGAGGCTTCTGATGCAGCTGTCCACTCTTCGGACAAAGGCATCAAATCAGTTTCAGTTTTGGCCTTCAGGCACCACTGGAAATGGTCGTGCCATGATCCCAAGGCCGATTGAACGGCTTTGAGCTCAACCCTGGATTTTTTGCGAAGTGGAGAGACGTGAGGAAAGGCCTCTGTTAAGTATCGAGTGTTCTTCACCATGATGCGGATGTCGTGCCGATCATGTCCCGGGTCGGCAAGTCCGGCGACGAGTCTCTTGATCCGTTTGTTCAATGCCTTGGAGATCTCAGTCTTGACGCTGATCAGCTCCCCATTGACTTCTGCACAGCGAAAGGCGGATGGCCAGTTATCCAACTCGGTGAAAAGCGTATCAAGAGCCGTGCTTTTCAGAATCGATGAGTAGCCGTCTTTCAAAATTGCCTGGCGTTTATCTGCTTCCCTCAGATACCCGTGGCTTTGCAGCTCACCAATCATTACCTCCAGATCCCGAGCTGCCGTGGTGACACGGCCAACATTGGCGGCAGCGGTATTTAACGGAATAACTTCATCCCTGGTTCTTAGGGGGCGTAGCAAGCTTCTGATTCGACGAACTGCTATCCGCAAATCATGGAGGGCCTCAGGGTCGCTGTTTGCCTCCATCCGAGCGCGTGCGTGGTAAAGCGTGACCTCTAATCCAATGATCTGACGTACATATTCATCGACGAATGACATCGGGATTCCCACTCGGTAAAAGTGAGATCAGCGTAGCAGATGCGTTCAGGTCTAACGTGAAAGTCCAGAAAGTGACGCCACCTGAAGCTTTCTCATCACGTCGCGGTTCTTGTCGTGGTGATGTTGCATCCGCTTGATCTTACAAGCTAGAACCGCCATGCGACATTTTTCCTGCAAAGGAGAAAGCTGCGGCGTGTAAAGGGTAGAGGTGACCGGCGACGTCGGGCAGTGCCATTTGGCGATATTGGCAGTAAAGGTTTGGCTCGAACGGTGGTGAGAGAGTGTCCGGTTTTGCTGTAGTGTCTTACCGGCGACGCTCACAAAAATAAGAGGAGCATTATGAGCTGTCTGATATGTGCAGGCCACGCTGAGAAAATTGAAACCACTGATGGTTGGGAGGAGAGGGAGTGCCAGCAGTGCGGGAGATACCGAATGTCGCAAGCGCTCATTCTGACGCTTATGGAGCAAGGTCAGATCTTCGATACGCAAAAAATGCAACGCTGGCTTGAAATACAGCGCTCCAAGGTAGAAGTGCCAAGCATCGAAGTGCATGAGGCGCTGCTGCTGCCGTGATCATCCGCAAGCACTACTGGAGGCGATGCGACTGCATGCGCGTTGAAAGGCAATGGCGATCTTGGCTGCGGCTAGGCATACAGAATGCTGTGCTGACTATTCGGCAGCGGCAGCGAGAGCCACGTGATCATGAATTCCGTCAACGTATTGCGACTTGAGCTGTTCGGCCATCGGCCCAAGGATCGGGTTGGCCCTGAACTCTCCAAGATGAGCATCTATTACGGTACTCACTCGTACGATGGCCTCATCGACGCTGGCTGGTGCGGTAGGATCGAACTTAATTCGCTCCAGTTCCATGTCCAGCGCTTTGAGCACGGGCTGAGCATCCTGCATTTGAGTCCGTAGCAAATCGAGCGACGACATAGTTCACCTTCCTGGAAACGATGCTCAAGTGTCTCATAGGATTGGCATTTTTTCGTGAATTCGTATTCATGTGTTTGTTTCGAAATGAGGGCGGCGCTATGAAGTGAAGCTTGGCTGTGAGCTATTCTTGAGATATCGTATGATCTATCGCTGCTATGATTGATGCCTTTTTGGATAGGAGGGTCTTTTATGCGTCGCGCTGTATTCAACCAGAAGGGCGGCGTTGGAAAATCCAGCATCACCTGCAATCTTGCCGCCGTCAGCGCTGTCGAGGGTTACCGCACCCTCGTGGTCGACCTGGATGCTCAAGCCAACTCGACGCATTACCTTCTTGGTCTGGTCGGAGATGACGTTCCTCCAGGCATAGCCGATTTTTTTAAACAGACATTGTCATCAGGGCCGGCAGCCAAAAAACCACGGGTCGAAATTTCGGAGACGCCGTACGATAACTTGCACATCGTGACAGCTAGTGCAGAGCTGTCCGATCTTCAACCAAAGCTTGAGTCGAAATATAAAATCAACAAGCTGCGCAAGCTCTTGGTCGATCTGTCAAAGGACTACGACCGGATCTACATCGACACGCCGCCAGCCCTCAATTTCTATTCGTTCAGCGCGCTCATTGCGGCAGATCGGGTACTTGTCCCCTTCGACTGCGACAGCTTTTCACGCCAGGCGATCTACAGCGTCATGGCCCAGATCGAAGATCTTCGTGTTGATCATAACGAGGCACTAGTTGTGGAGGGCATCGTCGTCAACCAGTACTCCATTAATGCGAATTTCCATCGCGCACTGACGAACGAGTTGATAAGCGAGGGACTGCCAGTGCTCCCGGTTTACCTCAATGCGTCGGTCAAGATGCGCGAATCACATCAGACGTCCAGACCTTTGATTCACCTCGACCCGCTCCACAAGCTATCGTCGCAGTTTATCGATCTGCTCCATCTGCTTGAGGGGCGAACAGAAGCGGGCCAGATGTAGCCCCTCTTTGGTTGCGTAGCCCACCGCCTACCCAGCGCTGTTTGTGTTTACATCACCGTAAATCCCATCCGCTATTTTCGACCTTAAAGTTATTTCGATTCAGTCCTTTCTGAAGCGGTGGCGTAGCTATTGTTGATGGAAACCAGGGAGGAGGGCGATTATGTCTGATAATCAAGTTAGGGAATTGAGAGAGGCATTGCTGGCCATTCTGAGCACTGCGGCATGCATGGGAATCGACATAAATTTGCTATGTCATCTTGCGGCCGAAGAACTCAGTGCTGAAGACATTTCTGAAGATGTGAAACCCTTCGTTCCCGGCACAATTTATCAAATTGCCGTGTGTATGAACTATGTAATAGACGCCCCGTGACGTTTCGCTAGGGCCGATCTTAGGTGCTCCGGGGCCAAGAATATTGGCGGCTTTCTAGGAACTGCCGGGGGTGATCTCAACGTCGGCAGACTTTCGATTCGATAGCCGGAATTTGTAGTCGTTGGCATTGATCTGCACTGCTATCAGGCGACCATTTGGATCCGCGCGCCGCTGGCTATCTAAGGCCTGCTAGTAGGCTAGGGCATGCGCGCCTCGATCTGCATTACTGGCTTTACACGTTCGGCCCATTCACCCGCCGTGAAGGCGATGGCATCTATTACCGGGCATTGATCACTGGTGACGGAGTGCGCAATGGCGGGTAATGAGTCCTAGGTGGCTCCACTAATGGATGCCAACCTTGAAGTCGTTTTGAACAACCTCGCCAGTGATCGCCCTCCGTATCTCGCGCACGTCGCGTGCAGGCGATGCGCCGAATTGCCGTAGATACTCGCGGCTAAACTGTGATGCGCTTTCATAGCCGACAGCGAACGCCACGTCAGACGCGCGATGCTCGCCAGCAAGCAAAAGCTGGCGAGCTTCCTGCAACCTAAGCTGTTTCTGATACTGGATAGGACTAAGGCCTGTCATTGACAGAAAATGGCGATGCAGGCTTGCGCGGCTCATGCCGCTTGCATCGCACAACGCCTCGATACGAAGTCGGGCATTGTAGTGATCCCTGATCCATGCAACGGCTCGCCGAATGCTGGCCAGTGCGCCGTCGGGTTGGGCAATTTGACGCAGCAGCCGCCCTTGAGGCCCCTGAAGGAGGCGATAAAGCAATTCCCGTTCGACCATGGGGCCCAGAACCGGAATGTCGGCCGGCGTGTCGAGCAATGACAATAAGCGGAGCAACGTGTCGCGGAGCGAAGCGGTCATCGGGTTTATCGTGATGCCAATCCCTTTTTGTTCGCTCTCGCGAACCGGCGGCATGGTTGCCGCCAATTCTGCCAGTATGGCGGGATCGAGGACGAGCGATACCGCCACGTAAGGCTGCCCACCTTCAGCATCAAGAATCTGTCCAATCAAAGGCAGATCTAGGGCGCTGATGAGATATTGCTCACTGTCGTAGCTCAGAAGATTGTCGTTAATCGCAACGCGCTTCGAGCCCTGCAGGATAAAGCAGATCATCGAGCGATACAGGCATGGCGCCTTGTCTGTAGAGCCTTGTCCGACGCAGAGGTCTACACGCGGGATCCGTGTGGTAGTCAAGCCCGGTGGCGCATGGCGCAGGGCTATATCAAGATGCGGCGCAAGATCGTTGTTCATGAGTCGATTATGCCAACGCCCAGCCTTCACGCAAGACGATTGATACAATCAGGCAATGAATTGAGCTTAATAGGCGTGGGTTACCAACAGGTCATTGCCTATCTTGAGCGGGTCAAGAAAGCACCGAAAGGCGCACCTAACCTAGCAGAGACAGCCCATGACCAACCAGATCGCTCTTATCACTGGCGCCAGTCGCGGCCTCGGCCGCAATATGGCTCTTCACCTCGCCAAGCGCGGCGTCCACATCATCGGCACCTATCGCAGCGGCGTGGCAGAATCCGAATCGCTGAAGCAGGAGATCGAGGCGCATGGCGGCAAGGCTGCGATGCTGCCGCTGGACATCACCGATACCAGCAGCTATCAGGCTTTTTCAAACGCACTGACTGATACGCTGAAGACTAACTTCGGCCGCGATCGCTTCGACTTCCTCGTGAACAATGCCGGCAATGGCCTCTTTGCGAACTTCATTGACGCGACCGAGGAGCAATTTGGCTCACTGGTCGCCACCCATCTTCGCGGCCCGATTTTCCTGACTCAAAAGCTGTTGCCGCTCGTGGAAGACGGCGGTCGTATCCTGAACGTTTCGTCCGGCTTCGTGCGCTTTACTTTGCCGGGGTACAGCGTTTACGCGGCGGTGAAGGCCGCAGTCGAAGTGCTGACCCGTTACATGGCCATAGAACTCGGTTCGCGCCAAATCCGGGTGAATGCGATTGCCCCTGGTGCCATCGCAACCGATTTTGGCGGTGGTGCGGTGCGCGACAATAAGGATGTGAACGCTTATGTAGCACAGGGCATCGCGCTGGGCCGCGTCGGTCTGCCGGACGATATCGGCGGCGCGGTTGCCGCCATCCTGTCCGATGACATGGCCTGGGCTAACGGGACGACTTTTGACATCTCGGGCGGACAGTTGTTGTAGCGACAGCCGCATCAACCCATCCATCGCTGCCCTATAAAGAGACCATCATGCCGCGCGCTCAACTTACGCTCATCAGTCATCCGTTGTGCCCATTCGTTCAGCGAGCGGCCATCGTGCTGCTGGAAAAGACTGTGACCTTTGAAAGGATCGACGTCGACCTCGCCGCCAAGCCAGATTGGTTTTTAATACTTTCGCCGACGGGAAAGGTGCCGTTACTCAAGGTGGCGCTGCCGGGCAGGGCAGACTCGATTCTCTTCGAGAGCATGGCCATCTGTGAATATCTCAACGAAACGCAGGGGGGTGTCAACCTTTACTCCAGTGACGCACTCTCCCGCGCGCAGCAGCGCGCCTGGGTAGAGTTTGGCGTGGCGGCGCTCTCCGATGCCTGGCAGTTCCTAAACGCCAAAGATCCTGCGATCGCTGAGGCCAAAAAAGCTGACTTTCGAGATAAATTGCAGAGGCTCGAAGGCAAGCTAGATCGAGTGCCTTATTTTTCAGGTTCGGCGTTCGGCATGGTCGATTCAATGTTCGCCCCTGTCTTTCGGTACTTCGACTTGCTGAGCCCAGTCGTCTCCCTGCCGATCTTCGAAAACCTTCCCCGCGTCTCAGCTTGGCGGGCTTCACTGGCGAAGAGGCCAAGTGTCATCTCCGCCGTGGGAGATGATTACGTCGACCGATTTCAGCAGCATCTGGTTAACCAGCAGGCAATACTCTCAGGCTCAGTTCGTTAAAACCCCTTCAGTGAGTTTGTTAGAAATTCTCACAGTTGATTTTCGTGGCTTCATGCGGCAGATTCATGCCATGAACAGTTAACGTTTCCGTTGCGTAAATTCAATTATTACCACCTTCACCTAGGTGGTGGGACTGCGCGCGATATGCCGAACCCCGCCGCAGAAAGCGGGATTTTTCCATTCCTGCTTCTGAGGCTCACCCAGGAACACAGAAATGGACGCACTTACCCGAACTCTCAAAGAGACAATCGAAGCTGCTGACCGAGCGATTACGGCCGAAAACTTCGACGAACTTATGAAGTTTTATGCGGATGATGCAAGTCTCGTAGTCAAACCAGGATTGACAGTCGCAGGCAAAGACAGCATCCGCCGAGCTTTTGTCGCCATTGCGGAACACTTCAATAACAGCATCGTTGTCACACAGGGGAAGATGCAGGTTATACAAGGAGGTGATGTAGCTCTCGTTATCATGGAGACCCTGCTACATGCCACGGATAAGGTCGGTGTGAAAACTGAAATTTCGCGCCGGGCCACCTATGTGTTCCGACAGATCTCCGAAAAGTGGCTATGCGTAGTGGACAATTCCTATGGTACGACGCTACTGGATAGTGTCGTCGAATCGTAGGACGTCAAAACGGGTGGTGCCTATTCCGTAGCTAGGCTCCATCACCCGCAAGCAAAAGGTGGCAGTTGGGCTATCCGCAAAGTGCGGTCTACCAGACGCTTAGTGCGCCAGTTAAAGCTGGCGGAGGATAGTCGATGAAAGTTCGATACTGGTAAGAAATGGCGAATCAACCAGACCCCGAGTCATGCATGTTGCACCGTGAGGTGCAGGGTG
>NZ_JAFCXH010000063.1:0-5909 GCF_049898225.1 Pseudomonas sp. DSP3-2-3
CAGGCAGTGCGACAGGATCGTCGGCGAAGATCAGCAGGTGCCGGTCGCGGCTGTGCTCAAAGTGGAAGGACAGACCCTCTTCTTCACACAGGCGGCGCACGAAATGCAGATCGGTTTCGCGGTACTGGGTGCAGTAGTCACGCGGCGGGCAGGTTTTGCTGCTCAGGCGGAACGCGAAATCATCGGCGAGAATGCCGTGGTCCTGAAGCACCAGGGCGATGATGTCCGGCACGCTCTGGTTCTGGAAGATCCGGTGATTGTGCCGATGTTCCAGGCGCAGCAGGTTCGGCACTAGCCGAATGAAATAGTGGGTGAACCGCTTGCCGGAATCACCCTGGGCGATCTCGCCGATCTGCCCGTGCAAGCCATTGCCCAGCGCGTCAAAGGCCAGAAAAGCCTGCCGATGCAGCAGGTCTTCCAGCGCAAGATTGGCCCGCTCGCTGACCAGTTCGATACGCACGCTGAAAGGCCGGCTGACCGCCTCTTTGGCGGTGAATCTGAGTACGCGAAGCTGGTGCTCAACTCCCGGGATATCCAGCGTGAAGGTGGCTTGGTTGGCGGGGGTGAGCATGGGCGAGTCCTTGGCCTGGGGAAAGGCAGAACTTTGCGCAAAGACCGCTAATGTGTAAGTCGGAATCGATGGGCGTTAGTTGTGGGATGTTTCCTAAAGAGGCTGCGATTCATCCCGGCTTCGGACCTGAGGCCAAACATTCCCCAAACGAAACCCCCGCTGCGTTGCCTAACCTATTACCCCATCGCAACGGAGACTGCCCACATGACTAAGGAATCGAAACGCGAAGACCTGGACCACAAACCGGAAAATGCCGGCAAGGTTGGCGAGCAAAACAAGCAACTCAATCAACAAGGTGAGCAGCCCCGTCCCGCAACGCCGCCCGATCCGAAGCAGCGTCCAAAAGACGCCTGAAGCCTTCGATTCAAAGCAGGCCTTGCTCGGCACAGACCTTGACGATCTGTTCGCGAAACCAGGCATTCGCTTCATCCTGCGTGGCCTGTTCACTCCAGACCATGTTCAGGGTAAAACCGGGCAAGTCGGCAGGCATCTCGCACACGGCAACCCAGGGTTCGTTGCCCAGCAGGGTCTGGATGCGCCGGGGCATGGTCAACCCAAAATCGGTGCCGACCACCATCTGCAGGGCTGCGGTGTAGCTGTTGGCCCGGGCCATGATCTGGCGCTGCAAGTCCTGACGTTGCAGCCAGGCGTCCACCTGGTTGGTGTCGGAGGTCCAGGTCACGGGATAAACGTGGGGCCGCGCCGCAAAAGCTTTGGCGTCGATGGCGGCCGTCGTCGGCGAAAATTCGCGGTCCATGACGCAGACCAGGTCATCCTCTAGCAGGACTTGTGACAGCAGCCCTGTAGGAATGCGCTCGAAATCAGGACTGAAACAAAGCGCCAGATCAATAACGTTGTCCCGCAGACCGTCGACCGGCAGTTCTTTTTCAAGGGTGCGGACTTCGACGGTGACCGCATAGCCGGAGGCAATGAAACTGCGCATCAGATGGGGTAGCACCAGCAACTGGAAATATTCTGGCGCACAGACAGTGAACATGGTTTGGCGGTTCGCCGGGTCGAACAGTTCCAGGCCGGATTGGCACAGTTCGAAACGCTGCAGGATCAGCAGCACATGACCATGCATGGCGCTGGCCTTGCGGGTCGGGCGCATGCCGTTGCGAGTGCAGATGAACAGTTCATCGTCAAAGTGAGTGCGTAACTTTTTCAAGCTGTTGCTGACAGCAGCCTGGCTAACGTCGAGCACGTCAGCCACCAGAGTGAGATTGCGTTGCTCGTACATCGAAACAAAAACCGTCAGGTCCTGAATATCCACCTTTTTCGGCACATTATTATTGTTGTGCATGGATTACTTCCAGACGCCGCGACCGGGAAATCAGGCCAGCCCGAAGACAATAACATCAAAGTGCAATCACACTCCATCATGACCTTCAGGCATGACGACGCTCATACCGAAAGCCCTCTACCCCGGTAGCCACAACCTCTTTGACCCCTTCCACGCCCAGCCACCAAGCGTGCCCTCGGCTCGGGTAATCCATATAGAACGGCTGGCCCATTTGCGGCGTAGTGATGGAGACATTCTTCTCCCAAGCCAGGGAAAGGATACGGTCGAAGGGTTCATGCCAGGCATGCATCGCCAGGTCGAATGTGCCGTTGTGGATCGGCAACAGCCATTTTCCCCGTAGGTCGATATGCGCCTGCAGCGTTTCTTCCGGTTGCATGTGCACATTGGGCCAATCAACGTTGTAGGCACCGGTTTCCATCAGGGTCAGGTCGAACGGGCCGTACTGCTCACCAATGGTCTTGAAGCCATCGAAATAGCCCGTATCGCCGCTGAAAAAGATCCGCTGGCGCTCGTCATGCATGACCCATGAGGCCCACATCGTGCGATTGCCGTCACGCAATGAACGCCCGGAAAAATGCTGCGCCGGTGTCGCGACGAAATGCATGCCATGCACCTCGGTCGACTGCCACCAATCCAGTTGCCGCACCTTCTCGGCAGGCACGCCCCACTCGATCAAGGTATCGCCCACGCCGAGCGGCGTGAGGAAATGCTCGGTCTTGGCCATCAGTGCCTTGATGGTCATGTGGTCCAGATGATCGTAATGATTGTGGGAAAGGATCACCGCCTTGAGCGGCGGCAATTCTTCAAGGCTGATCGGCGGCTGATGAAAACGTTTCGGCCCGGCCCATTGCACTGGCGAAGCGCGTTCGGCGAAGACCGGATCGGTGAGCCAGAACACGCCATGCAATTTGAGCAGCACCGTGGAGTGACCCAGACGAAACACACTGTTGTCCGGCGCGGCGAGCAATTGCTGGCGCGACAACGGCTGAACCGGAATTTCTCCGGCCGGGCGTGTGAATTTTGGCTTGTTGAACACCGCATCCCAGAACACGCCCAGCGTCCGGAAAAACCCCAGGCGGGTCATGGACGCCTTGTTGCGATAGCGGCCTTCATGCTTCTGCAAGGTCGGCAAGGCTTGGGCTGGCGAGGTCGGATTGGTTTTGGCCATGATTCGCTGACTCCTGGATAGTTCGTCAATCCTGTCGAGCCATTAAACACTGGCGACAGTGACAACGATGTGTAACAGTGTTTTACACTACACGGTGTAGTTTTAAGCTTGCATGAATGAAGATGACAAGTAAACTGCTGAGTGTAATTTTCTCTAAACGCCTGTTTGAAGCGAGACCTATGACAGCTCCCCTGCGACTCACCGACCGGAAACGCGAAGCCATTGTTCTGGCAGCCATTGCCGAGTTTCGCGAGCACGGTTTCGAAGTGACCAGCATGGACCGCATTGCCGCACGGGCAGAAGTGTCAAAGCGCACGGTGTACAACCACTTCCCCAGCAAAGAAGAACTATTCGCGGAAATCCTTCAGCGCCTCTGGTGCCGGATCGGCGAGCTGCCTGACTCGGCGTATCGGTCCGGTGTCGAACTGCGTCAACAGCTGCGCGCCATGTTGCAGAGCAAAATGCTCACCCTCAGTGACAGCAATTGTCTGGATCTGGCGCGGGTAGCCTTGGGCGCAACCATTCATTCGCCGGAGCGCGCTCAGGCCTGGCTGGCGCGTCTGGATGAGCGTGAGGAAACCTTCAGCGCCTGGATTCGCGCCGCTCAGGCCGATGGACGAGTGAAAGCCGCCGACCCGACCTTTGCCGCCAACCAGATGCATGCCTTGCTCAAGGCCTTTGCGTTCTGGCCTCAGGTCACGTTCAACGAACCCGTATTGAGCGCCGACAAACAACGGGATGTGATCGAGTCGGCGCTGGATCTGTTTCTCGGCTGGTATGAAATCCCGGCCACATCCAGGGTCGAACCGACTTAAACCTGACCTCCGGCAACCCGCTCGACGACGGCGCGACGCTGGGCCATCGCCTGCTCACCGCGCTCTTGAGCCCTGGCAAGCACTTCGGCCGGCGCGGTATCGGGATGACCCGCGTTGAATGGTGGCGCCGGGGCATATTCAAGTTGCAGCTGGACGGTCTGGGCATGCAGCTCATCGAACAACTCGCTGGCCAGGGTCAGGGCGAAATCGATACCGGCGGTCACCCCGCCCCCAGTCATCAGGTTGCCGTCACGCACCACTCGCTCATGCACGGCAATCGCCCCAAACGCCTCCAGCAAGTCATGGGACGCCCAATGTGTCGTCGCGCGCTTGCCTTGCAATAATCCCGCAGCCCCCAACACCAGCGCGCCAGTGCACACCGACGTCAGGTATTTCACGGTCGTGCCCTGACTCTTGATAAACGCCAGGGTCTCGGCATCTTCCAGTAACACGTCGATGCCCTTGCCACCGGGAATGCACAACACATCCAGCGCGGGACAATCGGCAAATGTCTGCGTCGGCCTCAACGACAGTCCGGTGCTGGAAAGCAGCGGGTCGAGACTCTTCCACAACAGATGCACGGTGACGCCGGGCAGCGTCGCGAAGACCTCGTAAGGCCCGGTCAGGTCCAGCTGCTGCACGTTTGGGAAAATAAGCAAACCTATATGAAGGGTCATGGGTAGCTCCGTTTCAGGACTGTTATCAGAAGTGGACGCCTTTAAAGTAGCCCGTTAACATTTGGCGGGTACGCCATATAGCCCACTAATTCCGCCATTTTCCCTTTCGCTTCTCTTTGAGCACCGACATGACCGACTCGCCGAAGACCATTCACATCCTGGCGTTCCCGAACGTGCAATTGCTGGACGTTTGCGGCCCCTTGCAAGTCTTCGCTTCGGCCAATATCCAGGCGGCTCAGCAAGGCATGCCGCCCGCCTATGGGCTGAAGGTGATTGCCGTCGCGCAACACGGGGTTGAATCTTCGGCTGGCCTGGGCTTGCAAACCTGGCCATTGCCGGATGCCGACGAGCCCACCCATACCTTGATCGTCGCCGGTGGGCGCGGTGTGCATGTGGCTGCAGACGATCCGCAGTTGGTGCAATGGCTGCGAATTCGTGCACAAAGCGCCCGGCGCGTGGCATCGGTGTGTACCGGTGCCTTCCTGCTGGCGGCAACCGGGCTGCTGGATGGTCGTGCGGTGGTCACTCACTGGAACAGTTGCGAAGAACTGGCGCGTCGCTATCCGGCCCTGCGCGTCGATCCTGATCCGATTTTCATCAATGATCAGCACTTCTGGACCTCGGCCGGAGTAACCGCCGGGATTGACCTGGCCTTGGCGCTGGTAGAAGCGGATCTAGGCCATGCCATGGCGCTGGCGGTCGCCCGAGACCTGGTGGTGTTTCTCAAGCGTCCGGGTGGGCAATCGCAATTCAGCAATGCTCTTTCCTTGCAGACCAGCGGCGGCGATACACGGTTCGCCAGCCTGCACGCCTGGGTCAACGAGCATCTGGCCGGTGACCTTTCAGTGGCGACCCTGGCCGCGCAGGTCGGCATGAGTGAGCGCAGTTTCGTCCGCCACTATCGCACCCAGACCGGCAGCACTCCCGCCAAGGCCATCGAACACCTGCGTGTCGAAGCGGCGCGACGTCTGCTGGCGGACGGCTCAATGCCGGTCAAACGTATCGCCGCGCGCTGTGGCTTTGGCACAGAAGAAACCCTGCGCCGCAGCCTGCTGCGAGCGCTGGCGGTGACGCCGCAGGCTTATCGCGAACGGTTCAGCAGGGTTTGAAGATGGATGTTGCGCAGTAGAGACCCTGTTGCAGAGTATTCGAATCGCATACATATCCACCCCTGTGGGAGCGAGCGGACGGCGTTCCGGCTTGCCCGCGAATCAGACGCCTCGATGACCCAGCGCTACCGCGTCATCGTTCTTCGTGGGCAAGCCTCGCTTGTATGTTTAGACTTGAAGGGGTGGGTGGGACTAAAAGCCTAGCTTCTGACTCATACCAGTACAGACCGTTGGAGACTTCGTCCCACCCCTTCACCAAATGCGCC
>NZ_JAFCXH010000064.1:0-3605 GCF_049898225.1 Pseudomonas sp. DSP3-2-3
AATTCAATCTTGACGATGACCTACTCTCACATGGGGAAACCCCACACTACCATCGGCGATGCATCGTTTCACTGCTGAGTTCGGGATGGGATCAGGTGGTTCCAATGCTCTATGGTCGTCAAGAAATTCGGGTACCGGGCCGTCTTGCGACGTCTCGGCAAATCAGGTATGTGATAGCGCAGGTAGCGTTTGTGGGCGTCGCGAACTTTCGGTTCGTGTCGTCTTCACAGTCACCGCAATCTGGTCTTTTCTTTCGAATCGTACAGATTGCTTGGGTGTTATATGGTCAAGCCTCACGGGCAATTAGTATGGGTTAGCTCAACGCCTCACAGCGCTTACACACCCCACCTATCAACGTCGTAGTCTTCGACGGCCCTTCAGGGGACTCAAGGTCCCAGTGAGATCTCATCTTGAGGCTAGTTTCCCGCTTAGATGCTTTCAGCGGTTATCTATTCCGAACATAGCTACCCGGCAATGCCACTGGCGTGACAACCGGAACACCAGAGGTTCGTCCACTCCGGTCCTCTCGTACTAGGAGCAGCCCCTCTCAAATCTCAAACGTCCACGGCAGATAGGGACCGAACTGTCTCACGACGTTCTAAACCCAGCTCGCGTACCACTTTAAATGGCGAACAGCCATACCCTTGGGACCGGCTTCAGCCCCAGGATGTGATGAGCCGACATCGAGGTGCCAAACACCGCCGTCGATATGAACTCTTGGGCGGTATCAGCCTGTTATCCCCGGAGTACCTTTTATCCGTTGAGCGATGGCCCTTCCATACAGAACCACCGGATCACTAAGACCTACTTTCGTACCTGCTCGACGTGTCTGTCTCGCAGTCAAGCGCGCTTTTGCCTTTATACTCTACGACCGATTTCCGACCGGTCTGAGCGCACCTTCGTACTCCTCCGTTACTCTTTAGGAGGAGACCGCCCCAGTCAAACTACCCACCATACACTGTCCTCGATCCGGATAACGGACCTGAGTTAGAACCTCAAAGTTGCCAGGGTGGTATTTCAAGGTTGGCTCCACGCAGACTGGCGTCCACGCTTCAAAGCCTCCCACCTATCCTACACAAGCAAATTCAAAGTCCAGTGCAAAGCTATAGTAAAGGTTCACGGGGTCTTTCCGTCTAGCCGCGGATACACTGCATCTTCACAGCGATTTCAATTTCACTGAGTCTCGGGTGGAGACAGCGCCGCCATCGTTACGCCATTCGTGCAGGTCGGAACTTACCCGACAAGGAATTTCGCTACCTTAGGACCGTTATAGTTACGGCCGCCGTTTACCGGGGCTTCGATCAAGAGCTTCGCGTTAGCTAACCCCATCAATTAACCTTCCGGCACCGGGCAGGCGTCACACCCTATACGTCCACTTTCGTGTTTGCAGAGTGCTGTGTTTTTAATAAACAGTCGCAGCGGCCTGGTATCTTCGACCGGCAGGGGCTTACGCAGTAAATGCTTCACCTCCACCGGCGCACCTTCTCCCGAAGTTACGGTGCCATTTTGCCTAGTTCCTTCACCCGAGTTCTCTCAAGCGCCTTGGTATTCTCTACCCAACCACCTGTGTCGGTTTGGGGTACGGTTCCTGGTTACCTGAAGCTTAGAAGCTTTTCTTGGAAGCATGGCATCAACCACTTCGTGTACTAAAAGTACACTCGTCATCAGCTCTCGGCCTTAGAATCCCGGATTTACCTAAGATTCCAGCCTACCACCTTAAACTTGGACAACCAACGCCAAGCTGGCCTAGCCTTCTCCGTCCCTCCATCGCAGTAACCAGAAGTACAGGAATATTAACCTGTTTTCCATCGACTACGCTTTTCAGCCTCGCCTTAGGGACCGACTAACCCTGCGTCGATTAACGTTGCGCAGGAAACCTTGGTCTTTCGGCGTGGGTGTTTTTCACACCCATTATCGTTACTCATGTCAGCATTCGCACTTCTGATACCTCCAGCAAGCTTCTCAACTCACCTTCACAGGCTTACAGAACGCTCCTCTACCGCATCACCCGAAGGTGATACCCGTAGCTTCGGTGTATGGTTTGAGCCCCGTTACATCTTCCGCGCAGGCCGACTCGACTAGTGAGCTATTACGCTTTCTTTAAAGGGTGGCTGCTTCTAAGCCAACCTCCTAGCTGTCTAAGCCTTCCCACATCGTTTCCCACTTAACCATAACTTTGGGACCTTAGCTGACGGTCTGGGTTGTTTCCCTTTTCACGACGGACGTTAGCACCCGCCGTGTGTCTCCCATGCTCGGCACTTGTAGGTATTCGGAGTTTGCATCGGTTTGGTAAGTCGGGATGACCCCCTAGCCGAAACAGTGCTCTACCCCCTACAGTGATACATGAGGCGCTACCTAAATAGCTTTCGAGGAGAACCAGCTATCTCCGAGCTTGATTAGCCTTTCACTCCGATCCACAGGTCATCCGCTAACTTTTCAACGGTAGTCGGTTCGGTCCTCCAGTTAGTGTTACCCAACCTTCAACCTGCCCATGGATAGATCGCCCGGTTTCGGGTCTATTCCCAGCGACTAGACGCCCTATTAAGACTCGCTTTCGCTACGCCTCCCCTATTCGGTTAAGCTCGCCACTGAAAATAAGTCGCTGACCCATTATACAAAAGGTACGCAGTCACCCAACAAAGTGGGCTCCCACTGCTTGTACGCATACGGTTTCAGGATCTATTTCACTCCCCTCTCCGGGGTTCTTTTCGCCTTTCCCTCACGGTACTAGTTCACTATCGGTCAGTCAGTAGTATTTAGCCTTGGAGGATGGTCCCCCCATGTTCAGACAAGGTTTCTCGTGCCCCGTCCTACTCGATTTCATTACCAAGAGATTTTCGCGTACAGGGCTATCACCCACTATGGCCGCACTTTCCAGAGCGTTCCGCTAATCTCAAGATAACTTAAGGGCTGGTCCCCGTTCGCTCGCCACTACTAAGGGAATCTCGGTTGATTTCTTTTCCTCAGGGTACTTAGATGTTTCAGTTCCCCTGGTTCGCTCCATACACCTATGTATTCAGTGTAAGGTAACCATCTTATGATGGCTGGGTTCCCCCATTCAGACATCTCCGGATCACAGTCTGTTTGCCGACTCCCCGAAGCTTTTCGCAGGCTACCACGTCTTTCATCGCCTCTGACTGCCAAGGCATCCACCGTATGCGCTTCTTCACTTGACCATATAACCCCAAGCAATCTGGTTATACTGTGAAGACGACATTCGCCGAAAATTCGCAATCACTCACAAATTTTACCTTAGCCTGATACCCACCAGTGAAAGTGGCCATCAGTCTATATTTCTATCACATACCCAAATTTTTAAAGAACGATCTAATCAAAGACTAGAAATCAACATTCACCATCATCCGATGGAATGCTCATTTCTAAGCTCTACAATCAACAGAAGCAGTAAGTGGTGGAGCCAAACGGGATCGAACCGTTGACCTCCTGCGTGCAAGGCAGGCGCTCTCCCAGCTGAGCTATGGCCCCGTATTTCTACAGGCGTTTCCCACACAAAATTGGTGGGTCTGGGCAGATTCGAACTGCCGACCTCACCCTTATCAGGGGTGCGCTCTAACCAACTGAGCTACAGACCCAATTTCGAGCTT
>NZ_JAFCXH010000065.1:0-5490 GCF_049898225.1 Pseudomonas sp. DSP3-2-3
AATTTCGGTCTCGAACATCGTTCGTGCGGCCGAGCAGCACGCTCGTGACACTGTGCTACAGGCGGATAACACTTTGCGAGATATTGCCGAGCGCGTGGCGCACGACGGTATAGGCAGTGGACAGCAGGCTCGGCTGGCTACGCTATTGGCCCAAAAAGTTGAAAATATTGAAGGCATTCAGGGCCTTTTTATCTTCGATGCTCAAGGCAACTGGGTGGCTAACTCCTTTTCACATGGCTTACAGACTAAAAACAACAGCGACCGTGCCTATTTCAATTACCATCGAGAAAATTCTGATCAGTCCATCCATATCGGCTCCATTGTTGAAAGCCGAACGACAGGCGCAATGGTCATCCCTATCAGCCGACGCATCGATACTGCTGATGGTACATTTTCAGGTGTCGCACTAGCCACCATCCCTGTTGCGTACTTTCACAGCTTTTTTGAGCGCATGGACGTCGACGATGAAGGCGTCATCTTTCTAGCGCTCGACAACGGCGAGCTACTCGCTCGGCGCCCGACGTTACGCGCGTTAATGACGACCAACCTTTCCAGAGGCGAAATCTTCAGTCGTTATCTAACGCACAGCGACAGTGGTACGGCGGTCATCAAGTCCGTTGTGGATGGAGTGGAGCGTATATATGCCTATCAGCGCCTCACCGGATTACCCATCGTCGCGGCAGCCGGCATCTCCTACCAATATGTGTTCGCCCCATGGTGGTCGTATGCATTCCGCTCTTTGGCGCTGATCGTCATGATCACTTTAACGCTAGTTTTTCTAGGTGTTTTGTTATATCGCCAAATTCAACAATTGCTAGTTGCCGAAAGTGAACTCAACATCACCCGTAATGAGTTAGAGGTCATCGCGCTCACAGACAGTCTAACCTCACTTGCCAATCGGCGCTGCTTCGATACCGCTTTGCAAAAGGAGTGGGGACGGGCGAACAGGAACCAGTCAAGCTTGGCAGTTATTCTCCTGGACATAGACTGGTTCAAGCAATTTAATGATCATTATGGTCACCTCGTGGGTGATGATTGCCTGATACAGGTAGCACACCTCATAGATAAAAACGTCAGCAGGGCAAGTGATCTCGCCGCTCGCTACGGCGGTGAAGAATTCGTAATTTTGCTCCCTGAGACGGATCTGGCGGGCGCTCTAATTGTGGCTGAGAAGGTGCGGTCATCAATAGCACAAGCGTTAATAGCGCATGAAGCCAGTCCTCTTGGCATACTTACGATCAGTGCGGGTGTAGTGGCGACTTACGCGTCGGAAAGGGAGAATTTCAGAGAGTTTTTGGCGGAAGCAGATAAACTTCTTTACGGCGCGAAGTCTCTGGGACGCAATTGCGTCAATGGTCGATTGATTCAGACTCAGCTGGGGACTAGTAATGCGAGCAGTACGTCTCGACCTGCAGCTAAGATTTGATATCAACAACATCACCGCTCTGCGCTTGTCATTCTCCGTAGCATGATTGGTAAGCTAACTTAGATTGTTCGTGCCGGCCATGCTATACCGCCCCTTAAGCAGCCACACGTTGCTGGATTTTAAGCGAGAGCCAAGCTGCTATGCTGCCTATCGCTGAGGCGCCACCCAATCGCATTCCGGTTTCGAGCGATGGTTCCAGGTGTGCAGCGAAAAACGCGATAAGGCCAAGAAAGTACGCCAGCACGTTGTTCATTACCGGCACCGCTCGGAGTGAAACCACACCCATAGCTACGACAAAGACCACCAGCGGCAAAGCCATTATCCCCAGTGAAGGGCTAAGCGCGGCAATCGTCGTGGCCGCTGCCATTCCAAAGACCAACCCGGCCAGTACCCCGCCGTAGTTGATCAAACCGTCACGAAAACTATGACCGCGAGAGAAAAAGGCGACCCAGCCTATGAACATCGCCCAGACCGGCAGTCCGACTGTAAGGCTAGCTGCCGCTGCTGCGGCAGCGGTGGCCGCAGCAACAGCCGTGATGGCGTTGAATTTCATCTGCGAGCTCAATCGGGAGTTAGAGGTTGCCATGGCTTTGTGGGAAGTAGTCATTAGTCGCGCTCCTGCGATACAGCTGATTGGCTTACTGCGTCACTTACGTGGGTGTGCAGCAGGTCTTCAAGACCAATGCGGCGCAGCATTTCTGCGCGTACCCGGTCAGCCATGGCATTAACGATTTCAGCACCGTCCTGAGATGGATCAATGTGACGCCGGAAAGGGCGACGCCCCAGCGGCATGCTAACGATTTCCACAATGGCTCGAGCAACATCAGCTACGTCGGCATCTTCAGGCTCAAGGGCGGCCAAGCCTTTGAGGCTTTGCTCAGGAACGCCCGAGTATGGGCCCGTGTGATACTCAGCTGCTCTTGCACTGTCCGCAGGTGTGCCCGAGTGAACGAAGTGGTTGGTACCTTTGGTAAAGGCTCCCGGAACTACGATGGTGGTGTCGATACCCCAGCGGGCCAGCTCTCCTGCATAGGACACCGCGAGAGAGTCCATCGCGGCTTTGGCTGCAAAGTACGGTGCCAAATAGGGCGGCGTGCCCCCTCTGGCACTGCTGGAAGATACCCAAAGCACCAGGCCACTACCCTGCCGACGCAGGTACGGCAACGCAGCGCGATTTACTCGCTGGGTGCTCAGCACGTTGATGTCGTAAAGCTGGGCAAACTGCTCAGGCGTAAATGCCTCGGCTGGGCCAAACGACATGTGCCCTGCATTGTGAATAATGACATCAAGACGCCCTGCTTCCTTGATCACTTTTGCGATACCGGCTTCAACGGATTCGCTGGAAGCGACATCCAATTCGACGGTGCGCAGATCGACTTGATGCACTGTGGCGTAGCGGGCTGCTTCTTCTACCTGCAGTGCGTTACGACCCAGCGTTTCGCGCATGCTGGCGTAGACGGTATGGCCGGCTTGCGCCAGTGCGCGGGCGGTGAGCGCTCCAAAACCGCTGGAAGCTCCGGTGATAACGATGACGTGTTTCATGTGTCTCTCCAGGTGCAATAGGGTAAGAATCAACAGCGTTGATTTAGATAATCCCGCCATTGGCGCGCAGGGTTTGCCCGTTGATCCAAGCGCCATCGGAACCGACAAGGAAGGCGACGGTGGCAGCGATGTCTTGTGGTTGGCCCAGGCGCTCCAGAGGTGCAAGTTTGGAAAGACGATCCACGACTTCCTGGGGCTTACCATGCAAAAACAGATCAGTTGCGGTTGGACCGGGAGCAACAGCGTTGACCGTGATGTTGCGGCCACGCAGCTCTTTGGCAAACACGCTGGTCATGGCTTCCACAGCGGCCTTAGTGCCGGCATATACGCCGTATGTGGGCTGCAACATGGCAACGACGCTTGAAGAAAAGTTGACCACCCGACCACCGTCGCGCATCCGCTTGGCAGCTTCTCTCAGGGTGTTGAAGGTGCCCTTGAAGTTGATATCGATCTGCCGGTCAACGCTTTCGTCTTCAGTCTCGGCAATGGTCGCAAGAGCCATGATGCCGGCGTTGTTGACCAGTACATCGACACCACCGAAGTGACGTTCTGTTTCGTCGAACAGGCGACGCACATCTTGGGCGCTGGCAACGTTGGCTTTTACCGCCAGTGCCTGTCCGCCTTGCGCCTGGATGGTGGCGGCCAGCGTGTTCGCTTCTCCCGCGCTGCTGGCGTAGTTAACGACCACTGCGAAGCCATCCTGGGAGAGACGCTTGGCGATTTCACTGCCGATACCGCGAGAGGCGCCAGTGACGATTGCTACTTTGCTGTTGGAAGTGTTCATGTTGTTTTCCTGCCTTTTCCGTTGGGTTGGATGTGGTGTGGGAGTAGATTCCCATGGCAGGTATTTTTGATAAATACGTGTTTTTAGCCTTCACTATCCAATTCTCGCCAACAATAAAAGTACAGGCCTATTCACCACCTACTCGGATTGTTGGATGGCTAACTGCGCGGTATAAACCAACCAAATGCTCATTTTCTTAGCGAAATGACGCGGATGTGGCGATACTATTCAATCCCTATCAACAATCAGAAGTGGGCTCCATGGATCAGGTTCGCGCCATGAAAATCTTCGTTCGTATCTACGAACGCAGTAGTTTCACCGCCGCCGCTGAGGATCTTGAGATACCTCGCGCAACGCTCACTCATGTGATGAACCAATTTGAACAATGGCTGGGTACTCGCCTGCTTGAGCGAAGCACTCGGCGAGTGCGTCCAACACTGGATGGCGAAGCCTATTACCGTCGATGCGTAAATCTGCTGGCGGAGCTGGAGGAAGCGGAGCTGGCATTCCGTCAGAGCGTGCCCAAGGGAAGATTGCGCGTGGATTTGCACGGCACGTTGGCGCGGTTCTTCGTCATACCGGCGTTGCCAGAGTTTATGCAGCGTTACCCCGGCATTGAATTGTCCCTCAGCGAGACAGACCGTTTCGTCGACCTTATTGAAGAAGGGGTCGACTGCGTGGTTCGTGCAGGAACGCTTGGGGATTCGTCTTTAATCGGGAGGCACCTGGTCGACCTGCCACAGGTCACCTGTGCCAGCCCCGCCTATATCAAAACCTATGGCGAACCACTAAGCGTGTCCGACCTTTGCGAACACAGAGCGATCAACTACATCTCGCGCACTAGCGGAAAACCTTTTCCATTTGAGTTTCAGGTCAATGGGTCGGTGCAGGAAGTCACGATTCCAACTGCCATTTCTGTTTTCGGCGCAGAAATTTATACCGCTTCCGCTATAGCAGGGGTTGGGATTATTCAGGTGCCTAGATACCGAGTGGCGAAGGAGCTGCAGCAGGACATTTTGCGCGAGTTGCTGCCTGACAATCTGCCGCCGCCCATGCCAGTGTCAGTTCTCTATCCGCACAACCGACACCTTTCACCTCGGGTTCGTGTGTTCGTAGATTGGTTGAGGGAAATCTTCAATAGCTGAACGGCAGGGTGATACGCACTGGCGTCGATACAAGATGACGGGGCAGAACGTGAGGCGCCCTACCCTTGCATCCGCAAACGGATAGGGTCATACCTGCAATAGATCCTCAAGGCCGATGCCGCCATACTCCGAATACGTTATGGCATATTGGATTGACCGACGCCGATGTGCTTGTACCATGCATGACCAGTCGACAGATGACTTCGGAATGGAAAATCCTTGGCGAGCATGTCCTCCATGTCGGCAGCTTTGATGCGCATAACGTAACTGCGACGGATCGTCACCAAGCGGTTATCCGACTGCATTGCAGAAGAGCTGTACCACTTGCCAGGAGTTCCGTTGCCAGCACTATGAGCCGAGTTCTCGGTCTCAACCTGCCAACCGCCATCGAGCAAAACCCAAAGATCAGCGGAAGGAGTGACACCCTCAATACGGCTGTCTATCACCGTGCCTGCAGGGGAGTCCCATTCACGGGAGTGTTTGATTACCCACTTCAACTGATCATCGTTGAGCTCGGTAAAAAAAGGCGTGTGGCGAAGCAGGTGCAAATAAGTGATTGAGGCTTTCATTCTGCTGTCCTGATAGGCGGTTTC
>NZ_JAFCXH010000066.1:0-5383 GCF_049898225.1 Pseudomonas sp. DSP3-2-3
CTCGTATTCCTATATTAGATTTGCCGTACTTCATTCATTTCTGAGGAGCCAGTCTACGAGGCTCGCTTTCGAGCGTCACGCTTAAGAGTATTCAGCTCCCATTCAGTAGGGAAAAGGGGTAACCGTCCGGGCAACACGCTCACATTCACCGCTCTGTCTCTTGATGATAGGCTTGATTGCAACCAATCCTAGATGTGACTTTTGGCAGAAGCGAAATTAAATGAGTATTCGGGAATCAGGCAAACGACTTTATCTAGCGTGCTCATTGGCTCTAGCGATGATTGCCGGCCAATCCTCCGCGTTCGCAGACATGCGGTGTAACACCGGTCTAGTTTCTGAAGGCGACACCACGTCAGATGTAGAAAGACAATGTGGTACTCCTTCAGACCGGCAAATCATTCCGGCTGTAGCGGTTTCACAGGGTCAAAAAGCCAATGCGGTGACGGTCGAAAACTGGGTCTACGGCCCCAGAAATGGGGCCTACTATAAGCTGAAATTCATAGATGGAAAGCTAGTGAGCATCGACGTTTCGCGATGATAAAGGCGTCACAGCGCACGCGTCTGTATGTCCAGTCTTGCGCAACTAAACCGGTTGCCATTTATGCGGCAGCAACTCGGAAATCTCACTCGCCCGTTGCGTCGGCAGGCGGTTGAGTACATCTTTCAAGTACGCAGTAAGGGGCCGGCGAACACACCTTCCGAACTCCAGCATTAAGGGCGATGGTGTCCGCGTATTTTTAAGCGGACGCGATAGCCCTTACGTCAGGATTTCCATGCGCCAACGAAGCTCTTACCCGAAACCCTTCAAGGCCCAGGTTGTGCAGGAATGCCTGCAACCGGGCGCAACCCTATCCAGCGTTGCCATCAGCCACGGCATCAACGCCAACGTTATCCGCAAGTGGCTACCACTTTACCGAGACCAGCCGCCAGCGGCGTTGCCGACTTTCGTTCCGTTGAGAGCTACGCCCAAACGGCAGGCGGAAGCGTTGGCGATTATTGAGCTGCCGCTTGGCGAGCAATCGATCACAGTGAAATGGCCAACTTCCGATCCTGAAGGCTGCGCCCGCTTTGTCCGTGGACTCGCGCAATGATTCGCGTCGATGCCATCTGGCTCGCCACCGAGCCCATGGATATGCGTGCCGGCACTGAAACTGCGCTGGCCAGGGTGATTGCGGTGTTCGGCGCGGCGAAGCCGCACTGCGCTTATCTGTTCGCGAACCGCCGCGCTACTCGTATGAAAGTGCAGGTGCATGACGGGATTGGCGTTTGGCTGGCTGCTCGTAGGTTGAATCAAGGCAAGTTTCACTGGCCAGGCATTCGACAAGGCTGCGAGATGGAGCTGGATACTGAGCAACTTCAGGCCTTGGTGCTCGGCCTACCTTGGCAACGCGTTGGGGCTGGCGGTGCAATCACACTGCTTTAACACCCGCCATTAGCCCATTGGTCTATCGCCGCGAACGGCCTGCTCTGGCAAAGTTCGCGGCATGACGTCCTCACCCAACCTCGACCAAATGTCCCCCGACCAACTGCGTGCCCTCGCGGTGCAGTTGCTGTCCCAGGTTGATTCTCTTGGGCAGCAAGTCGACAGGATGGGCAAAAAGAACGATCGCGACCAAACCATCATTGAGCAACTCACTCACGAAATCGCCTGGTTCAAACGTAACAAGTTTGCCAAGCGCAGTGAGCAATTGAGCCCTGCTCAAGGCAGCCTGCTCGACGACCTGCTCGACACCGACATCGCAGCCATCGAAGCCGAGCTGAAGGCGTTGAATCCGCCGGCTGCGCCGACCGAACCACGCAAGCAGCCCAAGCGTGTTTCCTTGCCCGCGCAGTTTCCGCGTACTGTGATTTATCACGAACCCAACAATACCCAGTGCCCCTGCGGCTGCCAGCTCCAGCGCATCGGCGAGGACGTCAGCGAGAAGCTGGATTACACGCCGGGCGTGTTCACCGTTGAGCAACATGTGCGCGGGAAGTGGGTCTGCCGCGAGTGCGAAACGCTGACTCAGGCACCGGTTCCGGCCCAGGTAATCGACAAGGGCATCCCGACCGCAGGGCTGCTCGCTCACGTGATGGTGGCCAAATTCGCCGACCATTTACCGCTGTATCGGCAAGAGAAAATCTTTGGCCGCGCCGGCCTGGCTATCGCCCGTTCCACACTGGCGCAATGGGTCGGCCAAACCGGCGTGCAGCTCCAGCCCTTGGTCGACGCGCTGCGCGACACAGTGCTTGCTCAAAGCGTGATCCACGCTGACAAAACGCCGGTGCAGATGCTCGCCCCTGGTGAGAAAAAAACCCATCGTGCTTATGTCTGGGCCTACTGCACTACGCCATATTCGGCGCTCAAGGCAGTCGTTTATGACTTCAGTCCAAGCCGTGCGGGAGAGCATACACGCAACTTCCTTGGCCCATGGAATGGCAAGCTGGTTTGCGATGATTTCGCCGGTTACAAAGCAAGCTTCCAGCAAGGCATCACTGAAATCGGCTGCATGGCCCACGCCCGCCGCAAGTTTTTCGATCTGCACGCGACGAACAAAAGCCAACTGGCCGAGCAGGCGCTGCACTCAATTGGCGGGTTGTACGAAATTGAACGGCAAGCGCGGGAGATGACCGTTGAAGATCGCTGGCGAATACGGCAGGAAAAAGCGGCGCCCGTTATCGACGCACTGCATACCTGGATGATGGCCCAGCGCGACCTTGTGCCCGAAGGGTCGGCTATCGCCAAAGCTCTGGATTACAGCCTTAAGCGCTGGACGGCCCTGACTCGATATCTCGAAGACGGCGCTGTACCCATCGATAACAACGCGGTCGAAAATCAGATAAGGCCGTGGGCACTTGGACGCTCGAATTGGTTGTTCGCAGGTTCGCTGCGCAGTGGCAAACAGGCGGCGGCGATCATGAGTTTGATCCAGTCGGCGCGGCTCAACGGGCATGATCCGTATGCTTATCTGAAAGACGTTCTGACGCGCCTGCCGACGCAGCGGGCGAGTGAGATCGAAGAGCTTCTACCTCATAAGTGGAGCGAATCAAACTCGGACTGGATTGGTGAGCGCTACGTCTCGAATAGGGCCATTCCAAGCGATGGGTGAGAGTAGGAATACTACGATAAGAAAAGCTACCTGGGACAGGTAGAACGGCTCCAGCCACTGCTGCTTCAATGCGACGTAAAAAGTGTTATGAGTTACGTCGACCAAAATAATCGCTACCGTAAGCACGATTCCGGCTCTTGGTTTGATGAAAAGTAGCAGTGCTGCAAGCGGGTCAAAAAACGTAAGCGCCCCCCAGAAAATACGGCTAGCCAAGTAAGTGCTAGGCCCGTATCCGTAGTCCCAGAGCAATCCATGCGAAACGTCTGCACGGATGTGATTAGCGGTTGCGATGAAAAGGCAGCATGCGAACAAAATTCTGACGGCGAATGACAATCTTGGCATAGCGTTATCTACATTCGTGATCTACGCCCTGCATGATAGCGGGATCGATCAACGGCGCCAGCAGTTGCAATGGGAAGGTGTGATCGCTGAACGCTTACCTTGATGCGAGTGCGCGACTCAATGAACGGCAGATTGGCTGGTCCGGACGCTGGACCCTAATGTGCGATTTTGTGGTGTGCACCCAGTGCCTAGCCGCGCAGGCCATCGACCTGGCGCACGAACCGTTTGCGCACGCACCCGACTGTGTGGCGAGTCAGTACGGTCGGCACCCCTGGCATGAACTGCAGCGCTTGTTAAACCAGATTCCACCGTTGTCCAGGGAAGCGCTGCATTGATGGGCTAAGGCCTGCACGAAGAAACGCTGCGCGCCATGCTCGAGGCCGGCCCCTGCGCCATCCGAATGGCTGCCCCCCAGAACGACGATGACGACGCCGGTTTGTGCGCGACGTGCTGGTCAGCCGGCAGGCTGAAACATGGACCTTGTGGATTCGCCTGGGCGGTGCCGGGCCGCGCTGGCTGCCGGTGCGCTCACGCCGGGAGGCGCTGCGTACCTGGGCCAGTTTGGCGGCAGTCGGGCGCTTTGCCGAGTCGACGGGCATCCGGGCGTTCCAGGTCGAGCTGTGAAGCGCGCGTCAGGTTTGTGAGGCAATCAGCAAGCATTGTGCAGCGACTGCATCTCACTCTATAGAGATGCTAAGCAGGAAAAAGCCTAAATCGGTAGGCTCCTCAGTGATGGTCTCATTGATGACTTCAAATGATTGCTTTGAGTTGATAGCTGCCAGGCAGTAGGTTATCCCTTGAGGTGTGTGGCATCGTCTGCGCTCAGGGGGCGCATGACATGCGAGACCGTTCAGGTGGTTTTATATGCTTCCAGACCAATGAATAGAAGGAAACGCAGGGATGGCAAATGCTTTCAGGATCGAGCTCGGTGTAGAGGCAGTCGTTGGACATTGCGACTCCTGCGGCCATGAGACACGAACTTTTCGTGGTTTTGTATTCAATCACGAGACGCTTATGCGGTGTACCTGTGCACCTATACGTCATCACATCCCGAGTTGGGTGTGGCAATGAGCGTAAGCCTGAGAGGCTGGGGCGACGGCGCGGAGACCTCAGCGAAAGAGTGTGTTGCCCTCGAGTGGAGAAATGGCGACAGCGGACCCGGTTGCCGTGTGATCGATGCGTCTGAAACGTCTTGGGCAAGCAACAGCAGCCTTGGACAAATGCTCTCCAGAGAGCAAGCCATGATGTCCGGTCGCGCTTCCGAAGCGTTCAGCGTCACCGATGCTGCCTGGGTGGAGGATGAGCGCTTATCGCGAGCCCTGAAGGTAACTCAATCTGATTTTTCTCTTCGCGAGGGGCCAGTCGGTGTGTGAGCAAACCGAAGAGGAGACCGAAGAGGAATTAACCACCTGTATTCATGACCTATTCCTTAATCAGGAATATCTGGACTGGAGGAGAAAACTGAAATCTTTTTCTGAAGATAGTTGGCACCCGTTAATCGAATGCTTGGCGAGTTGCAATGCGCCGGTTGATGAGTTCCTGGCTTTCGGGCCGATCATCTATTCGAAGCTCGTTTTCAGCTACACCGAAGCACCCGACTATGCAGCGTCTCAATTGCTAATGGTCCAATTTACGGTATCGGGAAGCATGTGGCACTGTCTCGTGTGGCACTGTCCAGAGCGAAGTTAAAGCTTAATTTGATCTTTCACTTTTATGACGGTCTGCTTCTGGCCGATTCTGTTGAAAAAGTAGATCTCCTGCTTGGTCTGCGGCAAAATCAGGTCATCGGCCAGCGGGAGGATTCGTAGCATGATGGGGCAATTGTCGAGCGGGCAAGAGAGACTGTTTTACTCGTTCAACATTGAAGATCACATCCCAGCCAATCACCTCCTGCGCAGCATTGATCGATGCCTCGATCTAAGCGATCTGCGCCATTATCTCGCCGATTTTTA
>NZ_JAFCXH010000067.1:0-4276 GCF_049898225.1 Pseudomonas sp. DSP3-2-3
TGCCATCGTCGTTCGTGGAAAGCCTGGCCTCGGTGAAACTGCCCAACGGCCTGACCCGGTTATGGAAGCCCGATCTCGCGCGGTTCCGGCAGAAGGTTGTTCTGCCTTCCCGGGCGGCCGCCGATGCTCAGGGCTTGATCAAGGCTGAAGGTAAAACCTGGTTGCCCCTGGCCGGAGCGGTCTATCGCATAGAGTTCGATACAGCCTTGAACAAGTGGCGCGTCGAACATCCCGGCGACCTCACATCACACTCGCCCGTGCTTGAGCACAATGGCGAAGGGGTCTGGCGTTTTGAAGGCGAAAACCCCATGGGCTGGGATGAAACCGTCGCATTGAGACGCCTGAGCTCGGCCCATGAAGCCTTTGCCGATGAAACCTTGCAACACGTGCTGCGCGCCACCGGCGCCGATGAGGCGCTGTTGCGTCAGGTGCATGTGGAGAACTTGCCTGCGCCGGCGTTGCTGAGCGTGACCCTGCAGCGTTTTGGCATCGAGCAGCAGGTGGAAAACTTCATTACGCTGATGAGCGGCAGCAACCTGGATCAGGTCAGCACGGTACGGATCGAACCATTTCTCAAATTACTCACTTCCAGCCAGCGTTGGCCCTTGGCTCGAGGACTGCGCTTGCTGGATGAACAAAACGCCGTGCTCGAAAGCTGGAACATCACCCACAATTCCACGTCCGCGGTTCAGGTCACTTACAAGCCGGGCGGTATGACAGCCCTGCTCGACACCCTGCTCAAAAGCTTGCTCCCGGAGGAAGTCGCCAGTTTGCTGGGTGAAGAGGTCGAAAGCAGGCAGGCTCAGATTTTCTGCCTGGCGCGGAACCTGTCCGAGCTGGCTCAGGCCCATAAAGGTCAGCTGTTTGATGAACTTTACGCGCTGGATGAGCCCCTCGATGATCCGTTGATCAAGCTGATTCGCCGTGACTTCCCCGACATGCCGAATGCCATCGCTCGGGAACTGGTGGACTCGGCCAGCCCAGCGCAGAGGCAACGCATGGCCACGGCCAAACGCATCCCGTTGCCGATCGCCGAGCAGGCGCGGGAATATCAGCAACAGCTACGACTGAATCGCGCCAACGAGGGGTTTTACCGCGCGGTGACCAACAATCCGGACACCTTCAAAGCGGGATTTGGCCTGTTGCCGGATTTGCCGGGCTGGCCAGCCGACCTTGCCATTGAACTGCACGATGGCAGCCTTGATGGCGTGCAACTCGACATGCTTGGCAGCAGCCAGAGCACGCAGATCCGTCAGGTGCTGGTCAAGACCGATGCCGGGTATCAAACCTTCCGAAGCGATAGCAATCGGATCGGCCGTTTCGACCAGACGTTCTTTGAGGCTTTGTTACAGGCCTTGCCTGATTGGGCGCGCCGGGATATTGGCCTGCCTGCGGCGCCTACCGAGCGCGATTTGCGGGTATTGCTGGGCGATTACGCTGCCACCCGGCGCGGCAGCCTCACGCACCTGCTAAACATGCAACCCGTCAAGCCGGGCTTCGTCTGGCCGTATCGCCTGGCGGATGGGCGTGTGGGTTATCCCATGAGTGGACGCCTGCGCGGCCTGTTCAAAATGCTTGGGATGGGTGCTCATGACTATTCGCCGGAGCTGGCGATCAAGGCGCTTTATCCTGGATTTATTGATGACGAAGTGCATATGTTCCTCAATCAAATGCGTACCGGGTACACCGGCGAACCATGGGGCTTCAACGCCTTTGCAAAGGCGCGACTCAAACTGTTGGGAAAAGAATACAAAGCCCTGGAGAAAACCCTCGACGACTGGCTGGGTTGCGACCGAACCGCTCCAGGCAGCGGCTCCGCTGTTTCGGAGTCCACCTATGAAGCCAGGGCCGCTGTCGCCATCCGACTGAAACTGGGCTGGAAAAAAATGGGCATGCGGCGCTACAACGATATGGGCGAGTTCATCGGATACGAGCTGGATCTGAGTGACCTGAGCGTTTCCGGGTTGCCGGAATTGCACGCCAGTTTCGACCATATCGGCGTACTGCGCGCTGAACGCCTGGGCCTGACCACGACGCAGGCGCAACAGTTGCTCAAACCGTTCAAAAACCTGCGCCGCCTGGGACTCGACAGCAACGAACTCACTGCCTTGCCCGCCGCGCTGGGGCAACAGCGCAATCTTCAGGAGTTGTCCTTGCGTGATAATCCTCTGATCCTGGACGCGGCCTCTGCGCAACATTTGGGCAACCTGACTTCACTGAGAATCTTGCGGCTGGACAACTGCCCCATTGGCTCGCAACTGAATCTGCGCCCATTGACCGGGCTGGTGACGCTAGGCCTGCGTTTCACCGGCATCGACGCGTTGCCCAACGGGTTGTGGGATTGCTTCGTGTTGCACACGGTCGATTTGCGCAACAACCAGATCGTCACGCTTTCCGACGCCAGTCTGAGCAACCTCAACCGTGGTTACGTCAGGGTGCAGATGCATGACAACCCGCTGGACGAGGACAGCCTGCTGCGTGCCTCGGCGCTGCTCAGCGAACCGACCCGAACGCGTCTGGGTATCGATGACGCGCGCGTCCACGCCGAGCAACAACCCGGAGCAGATGCGGGATGGATGGAGAATGTCGCTGCTGCTGACAAACCGGCCAGAATTGTCAGGTGGGAGGATCTGGAAGCGGAGCCCAACGCCGAAGACTTCTTTCGGGTTTTACATGACCTGATCCACAGCTCCGATTTTGCGCAATATCAGAAAACCTTGAGCCTGCGGGTGTGGGCACTGCTCGACGTCATCGCGGAAAACCGGGCGCTGCGCGAGGAGGTGTATGCCCTGGCGATGCACCCGCAGACCTGTTCCGATGGCGTGGCGATGGTGTTCAGCGATCTGGAGCTGCATGTGCGGATCTTCAGGATCATGGCGTTGCCTGGAATTGCCGAGCATCCCGCCCGCATGTACAAGCTGGTCAGAGGGCTGGCGCGCCTGGACGATATAGAAAAAGTCGCCCTGGAGAATATCAGGATCAGGGAATTGCTCGGCGAAACAGTGGATCACGTTGAGGTACGGATGGCCTTTCGAACCGGCCTCGAGAGCCGGCTGGAATTGCCCGAGCAGGTACGCAGCATGATGTTTCTAGCACTGGCGGGCGTATCCAAACCCATGCTGGCGGATGCTGAAGCCCGGGTCCTCGCCCGGGAAGGCGAGCCGACATTCTTCCATTCTCTGGTTCAGCGCGACTTCTGGAAGCAATTCCTCGAGCAGCGCTTCAGCCAGCGATTCGAGACGCTTAACGCCCCGTTTTATGAGCGCCTGGATGCCTTGCATGACCGCCGCAGCGAGCTGTCGGATGGTGAATATCTGGAGCAGGTCGCTGCTATCCAGCGCGAGCGACAATTTGAAGTTGAAGCCGACGCCATCCGGCTGACCGAGGATATCGCCCGGCAGATAACGCGCAGGGAAAGTGTGGCAGCAGGTCCTTCGAACGGTTCGCAATGAATCGCGCCACCGCGAGGCGTCATCCTGCGGCGCTAAAAAGCCTAAATGTCGCCCTGCGGTAGCCTGTTATGTCACACGCCACTGTCAGATAAATACCGTGAATGACTTCTTTTCGAGTCATTCAAGGTATTTCCAATGTCCTCAACAGAACCCGCCACAGGCCAAACGCCTGTGGCAGCAACCCCGCCATCGTCCGGCGTCAGCGAGCACTTTGGTGCCGTACCCTTCGACGCGGGGCACACCAATCTCGAGTTTCTCAAGAGCAGCCTTCCAGCCTGGTACGTCAATGCGCCCAAGCTATTGCGCGAGGCGCTGCGCCAGAGCCAACTCAAGAGCCAGTTATCTCGACGTATCGTGGAGCCGATCAGATCACGCCTTGTTTCAATCGAAAAATTCGCCACGCCATTGCTGGAACAGGCTTTGTTCGAGCGTTTCAAACTGCGGCTGGACGTCACCGCCAATCAATTGGTGACCATGGAAATCACTACGCTGCTGCTGGTACAAACACGCCAGCCGATCAAACAGACGCTGCTGCACGCTGCCCTGCAGAATTTCGAAGCCAGCGAGACTGTCGAAGGCGGCCTTGGGCAGGGTGCCGCGCTGTTACCGGCGGAAGGTTTGCAGGTGGAACTGATTTATGGCACCGGCTTGCTGCCCTATATTCCGCGCTTTCGCTATCGCTATAAAGGCACGCTGGACATCAAGCCCGAGCAGTTCGCCGAGCTGAGTCGCACGCTGGATCTGGGTGGCCAATACCAGACGCACCTGGACAGTGTGTTCAAGCCCGTCACGCTCGATGGGCAACCACCGGGTTCGGCAGCACA
>NZ_JAFCXH010000068.1:0-4119 GCF_049898225.1 Pseudomonas sp. DSP3-2-3
GCTGGTAGTCCTCGCCCGAAAGCTCGCGCGGGTCATGTTCGCCCTAATGAAAAACCAAACGGAGTACACCCCAAACTTCATGTCTGGGGGTTGCTCACGAACATAGAATCTCCAACGAGAAGTATTGTGTGTTGCCGTTATAGTGCTTCGACGGCTGGCACGGGCCGGGCAACCATTTTCCACTAAACGGCAATTACGCCATCGGATCGGCAAGGTTGGTTTCAAGAACGTTCAATGTCACTGGAACAATAACTGTTTTATTGTGAAGCAGGGATTCGCTCTGTTTCGAACAGGCTACATACGCCCACCATTGTTTTCCAAAGTTCTGTCGTTCATTAACGCCAAGCGTATTGCCATTTGGCGCGGTTATATAGACTGGACCGATTTCAGCTACACTTGGCGTTAACTCGTTGTTGTTGTTGTTGAGTGGTATTACTTTCCAGCCTGAAACTATTTTTGCAGTGGCGGAGGGGACTACATAGAAATCCACGTCCTGGTGGCTCATGGTCAACGCGCTATAAATCTGTCGTTTGGCAATGACCAGGTTGCGGAAAGTGTCTTTATTGTCAACCCAAAGTTCGTTTTCAATTTTTATTTCATAGCTGCTTGAGCCGTCGTCCCACTCTCGATACAGAAACCAGAACTGCTGAATAGGCATCGAACTCTTGGCGCCTCGAGGGCAGGTGGTGGCTGTCAGGTATCCACACTGTTCCGTACCTTTCAGGGTGGCTTGCATAAAATTTCCTGAAGCCTGGTATTCTTTCAGAAACTCACTTTCTGAAGCTATTCTTGAAAAGTCGAAAGCAGCCGGATAGTCTGGATGTACGGATCTTAAAGTGGCTCTAAAAGATTTTTCCCTAATAAACCTGCTCATGGCGCACCTCGTAAAATTGCCCTTCGTTTTAGGAGGGGTTCGATCACGATTTTGTTGAGTTTCTCTGTTAGGCGGTACTGTTAGAACTAACAGGTTTTTAAAGTTTTTCGGCGCAAAATTAACACTGTTTAATTTCGTTTTGTTAGAGACTGCAAGCCTTTTCCTGAATGGTTTTGTAGGCGCCCAGTCGTTGGCGATATCTGGGTACTGGCTGATCAGGTTCATCGCCTCGCGAACAACTTCGCGTGAACGCGCGATTCAATTGCGGGACCGGATTTATCCGGGAAGACGTCGGTTCAGACAACACATCTGTGGTGTCTGGGGGTTGCCTCCAGGTATAGAAGCTCCCACAGGTTCTACGTAGATCTGTCCGCTTTTACCGGGCTTCGACGCTCGTCAACGATCGCTCAACCAAACCCTGTGCCATCTCGACCAGATGCATGACCGAACACGCCAGGTCGCGTTTCTGGCCGCTGAGTTGGTTGCAGGTTTCGTAGGCGGTGGCCGCTGCGCAACGCAGCAGTTCTGACACGCGCACCAGGTTTTCTTCGAGGTTATGGGGGGATTCGGGGGTGATTTTGATCAAGATAGAGTTCCTTCCTGTTGCGCCAACACTTATCGCTCTCACGCGGTATGAGGGTGGCAGCTATATACAGGGTGAGAGACCGGCAGAAGGGACCCGGCCAGACCGAAGTCTGCCTGCACACAGCTGCCATAACGCATTCACCGATACCTGAATATCGATGATGGACTGACAGGTTAATGCGGCTTCTGACCACCGGGCTCTCACACCCATCCACTGAATGTTCAGTGGCGGAGCGCAGGCTAGTTGCGGGAATGGGCAGGCGCAAGCGGGGCGGGAGTGTCTAGGAAATTTCACACAAGAGATACAGAGCGGTCCTTCGCAATCGTCACATTTTTTGTGAGAAAACCGGACTTATTGGAGCGAGGCTTGCCCGCGAAGAGCGATCACGCGCTGTGTCTGCTGCGCCTCGATGACTTATTCGCGGGCAAGCCTCCAACGGATCTGGACGTACAGCCGATGCATTTGCGTCTACTGGAATGCCGTCTTCCCGGCTAAAGCCGGTCCCACAGTGAGACCGGCTTTAGCCGGGAAGGCGTCGGTTCAGACAATACGTCTGGCGCCTGGCGGTTGCCCCCGGACATAGAATTTCCAACGGGGTCGAGAATAAGAAGGAGTGAATCGCCGCCATCTCGTCGCTAAATCACCTCCAGAATGAACATCATCCTGTCACACAGGTCCGTTACTACGGGTGTGGGAACGCGTTCAGATGCCGATCAGGCAAAAACGGGCAAAAATGCGACATTTTTTGTTGATCTCAAGCTCCTCACGTCCTAAAGTTCGCGCCGAACGTCCATGCTGGAAACGATCCATCCGGCTCAAGTACTGACGACGAGACAGCAAGGCCATAGGGAATGCGCTAACCGCGTTCATATGGTCTTTTTGCTTTCGGCGATTGGCCTTGGGAAGTAGGCGAACCAAAGTGGGGATACGGAGGGCGTTCGTTGAGCGCGTGGAGACACGCCTCGCACCCATTGATTAATGCAGTTTGCCAGTAGGAGTTTCCCGCATGCCGATCCAGGTCGAAGACTATTTCCAGCGCGACACCTTCAACAAGATGAAGGCGTTTGCCGACACGCAAGAAACCCCATTCGTGGTCATCGATACCGCGATGATCAGCAAGGCCTACGACGACCTGCGCGCAGGCTTCGATTTCGCCAGGATCTACTACGCCGTCAAAGCCAACCCAGCTGTAGAAATCATCGACCTGCTCAAGGATAAAGGCTCGAGTTTCGATATCGCCTCTATCTATGAACTGGACAAGGTCATGGACCGCGGCGTCAGCGCCGACCGCATCAGCTATGGCAACACCATCAAGAAATCCAAGGACATTCGCTACTTCTACGAGAAGGGCGTGCGTCTGTTTTCCACCGACTCCGAAGCTGACCTGCGCAACATCGCCAAGGCTGCACCGGGCTCGAAAGTCTACGTACGTATCCTGACCGAAGGTTCGACCACCGCTGACTGGCCTCTGTCGCGTAAATTCGGTTGCCAGACCGACATGGCCATGGACTTGCTGATCCTCGCCCGTGAGCTGGGTCTGGTGCCTTACGGCATCTCGTTCCACGTTGGCTCGCAGCAGCGCGACATCAGCGTCTGGGACGCCGCGATTGCCAAAGTCAAAGTGATCTTCGAGCGTCTGAAAGAAGAAGACGGCATCGTCCTCAAGCTGATCAATATGGGCGGTGGCTTCCCGGCCAACTACATCACCCGCACCAACAGCCTGGAAACCTACGCTGAAGAAATCATTCGCTATCTGAAAGAAGACTTCGGCGATGATTTGCCGGAAATCATTCTGGAACCGGGCCGTTCGTTGATCGCCAACGCCGGTATTCTGGTCAGCGAAGTGGTGCTGGTGTCGCGTAAATCCCGCACCGCCGTGGAGCGTTGGGTGTACACGGATGTGGGCAAATTCTCCGGCCTGATCGAAACCATGGACGAAGCCATCAAGTTTCCGATCTGGACCGAAAAGAAAGGCGAAATGGAAGAAGTGGTTATCGCCGGTCCAACCTGCGACAGCGCCGACATCATGTACGAGAACTACAAGTACGGCCTGCCACTGAACCTGGCCATCGGCGACCGCCTGTACTGGTTGTCCACTGGCGCCTACACCACCAGCTACAGCGCAGTTGAATTCAACGGCTTCCCGCCGCTGAAATCGTTTTACGTTTAAGCCTGCTGGATAGTAAAAAGCCCGTGACGTGTCACGGGCTTTTTGCATTCTCGCCCCGGCTATTATTTCCAGCGAGCGCGAAGATTGCTCGCATAGTCCGAAAGCGCACTGGCGTTTGCGACAAACGCTTCGACATCCTCGACGATGCTCGCGCTCGAAGATGCATGTTGCGCGTTGATGAAGGTGAGCAGAGCGGTGCAGATTTTTCTGACTTGCTCCTCATAGCGCGTTACGTCTTGCTCAACAGTCTGGGCAGTACTCAACTGCTGAAGTCGCTGCTGTATCGATGTGATGCGCGGCCTGATTTCATCACGTTGCCTTGCGATAGAATTCAGTTCTTCCTGCACTTTTGCTCTGGCTTCAACCAAATCTGCGTATTCCACGGCCATCCGGCCACTGATTCCATGAACATCCGGCCACCTATTCCACGGTGACCCGGCCACCCATTCCACGCACATCCGGCCACCCCAAAGGCAGGCAGCGACGCAG
>NZ_JAFCXH010000069.1:0-3333 GCF_049898225.1 Pseudomonas sp. DSP3-2-3
CCCTGCACCTCACGGTGCAACATGCATGACTCGGGGTCTGGTTGATTCGCCATTTCTTACCAGTATCGAACTTTCATCGACTATCCTCCGCCAGCTTTAACTGGCGCACTAAGCGTCTGCTAATCACACCTTGCGATCTTGGGCCTTTAGCTGGCGCTACTCCTTGGATAAAAATCGTTCGGTGATCATCGCCACCGCCTGCCCCGGAGACGTCAGGGCTGTGTCTATATTAAACGGAGCGCTTTCCCACGCCTCGTATTCATGATCCAGCACAGACTGCCAGGTTGGTGGAGTCAGCCCAGGAATATCAATCTTTCTGGTTTCTACCCGGCGCTGGTGTTCATGTTTATCAGAGCAGATCACTTGGATGTTCACTAATGGAGCACCAGAGCGTGTGGCGATATCGCTCCACGCCTTTCGGCTTTCGATTACTGGGTTAACGCAGTCAACTATGACCGTGCTGCCAAAACGAAGATTGCTCAGAGCAAGCTCATTGGCGACCATGTAACCGCTCCGCCCTACGTCTTGTGCAAGAGCACCGGAGTCTCGAATAGCCTGCTCAATCGTATCGATCCGCAGATACACGGCGCTTGTTCTGGTGGCAAGGTCACTTGCGATAGTCGTTTTTCCGGTACCTGGAAGGCCGCTGAAGACAATGAGCATTCTATGTCCTTAGGTTAGTGAGTTAACCCAGTTTAGGTGGCTGCCAGTTATGCGGAAGCAACTGGTCGATTTCACTCGCCCGCTGTGTCGGCAGCCGCGCGAGAACATCCTTCAAAAAAGCATACGGATCATGCCCATTCAACCGCGCAGACTGGATCAAACTCATGATCGCCGCTGCCCGTTTGCCGCTGCGTAGCGACCCAGCAAACAACCAGTTGGAGCGCCCAAGAGCCCATGGCCTGATCTGGTTTTCGACGGCATTGTTATCTATAGGCACAGCACCGTCTTCCAGGTAGCGCGTCAGCGCTACCCAGCGTTTAAGACTGTAATCCAAGGCTTTGGCTGTTGCTGATCCGTTGGGCACAAGATCGCGATGACTCAGCATCCACTCGTGCAGTGCTTTCGCCAACGGTGCTGCTTTTTCTTGCCGTATTCGGCGGCGATCCTCGTCACTCATCTCGCGCGCCTGGCGCTCAACTTCGTACAGGCCGCCAATCGAGTGCAGTGCCTGTTCGGCCAGTTGGCTTTTATTCGCCGCGTGCAGATCGAAAAACTTGCGGCGCGCATGAGCCATGCAGCCAATTTCGGTCATGCCTTTCTCGAAACCGGCTTTGTAGCCAGCAAAGTCATCGCACACCAGCTTGCCATTCCAGGAACCAAGGAAGTTACGCGCATGCTCACCGGCGCGACTCGGGCTGAAGTCATAGACGACCGCCTTAAGTGCCGAAAACGGTGTAGTGCAGTAAGCCCAAACATAGGCTCGATGGGTTTTCTTTTCACCGGGCGCAAGCATCTGCACCGGCGTCTCTTCGGCGTGGACAACTCGCTGCGCCAAAACCGCTTCTCGCAAAGCATCAACCAGTGCTTGAAGCTGTACGCCGGTCTGTCCGACCCATTGGGCCAGTGTTAAACGAGGGATCGCTAAACCAGCTCGCCCGAAGATTTTCTCCTGCCGATACAGCGGCAAGTGGTCAGCGAACTTCGCCACCATCACATGAGCCAGCAGGCCTGCGGTCGGGATACCTTTGTCGATCACTTGGGCCGGAACCGAAGCCTGGATCAGGGTCTCGCACTGTCGGCAGGCCCACTTACCCCGCACATGTTGCTCGACGGTGAACACGCCAGGCGTGTAATCGAGCTTCTCGCTCACGTCCTCGCCGATGCGCTGAAGTTGGCAACCGCAAGCGCATTGCGTGTTTTCCGGTTCGTGATGAATCACGGTGCGGGGAAAGTGTGGCGGCAGCGGCGCTCGCTTTGGTTTTTGGCGTGGCTCTTCTGGAGCAGGAGCTGGCCGGAGTGCGCTCAACTCGGCGTCGATAGCCTCAAGATCAGTATTAAGCAGGTCGTCGAGCAAGTTGCCTTGCTCAGGGCTGATCTGCTCGCTGCGCTTGGCAAATCGGTGCCGCTTGAGGATCGCGATCTCGTGGGTCAGTTGTTCGATGATGGTCTGATCGCGATGGATTTTTCGGCCCATGGTGTCGACCTTCGACATCAACTGCGCGGCTAAAGCACGCAGTTGGTCGTGGGTCATTTGGTCGAGGTTGGGTAAGGAAGTCATGCCCTGGATTTTACCAAAGCAGATCGCTGGCGACAGCACGCCAAAACGCGAATTACATTTTTAAAGCAGTGTGATGGTGCCTCCAGCGCCGACACGCTGCCAAGGCAGGCCAAGCACCAGGGCCTGAAGTTGTTCGTCGTCCAGTTCCATTTCGCAACCTTGTCGAATACCTGGCCAGTGAAACTTACCCTGATTCAACCGTCGCGCGGCCAGCCAGACACCAATCCCGTCATGCACCAGGACTTTCATGCGGGTAGCACGGCGATTGGCGAACAGATAAGCACAGTGCGGCTTCGCCGCACCGAACACCGCAATCACCCTGGCCAGAGCGGTCTCGGTGCCAGCACGCATATCCATGGGCTCGGTGGCGAGCCAGATGCTGTCGATGCGGATCATAGGGCAAATCCACGGACAAACTGAGCGCAGCCCTCGGGATCGGAAGCGGGCCATTTCACCGTGATGGTTTGCTCGCCAAATGGCAGCTCAATAACCGCCGACGCTTGAGCCTTTGGCTTGGGATTGACCGGCGCGATGTTGACGGGCACAAACGCTGGCAACACGACTGCCTGCTGATCACGAAAAAGCGGTAACCAGCGGCGTACGACATTAGCGTTGATACCGTGACTCAGCGCGATGGCCGCCACGGAAACACCAGGCTGTTGGCATTCGTGAACCACTTGGGCTTTAAAGGATTTTGAGTAGGACTTACGTTCACGCATGGCGATCCTGTTATTAAGGGTAATTGCGTCCGCTTAAATTACGCGGACACAATCGCCCTTAATGCCGGGGTTCGGAAGGTGTGTTCGCCGGCCCCTTACCTTGGGGGTAAGCGTTTGGCAATGTCATCTGGGCAGATACGCTACCTATGAGGGGGTGCCCGACTACACGAACACTGTCTCTAGCAAATTAGGCGTGTGGGATTATTGATATTTCGGGTGCGTGGCTGACTGGAAAGTTTACCGAGCGAGCAATAAAGCATTTCTCATGGGCTAATTTGTGCAGAGTCTGAGCCTTTGCGATTGCAGACCCCGGAGCCAGAATCACCTTCGGCCTCAAAACAACTGAGGTGAACTGACCAGCGCCGTCGCTCTCCTCGACCATTGTTCCTTGAG
>NZ_JAFCXH010000070.1:0-3320 GCF_049898225.1 Pseudomonas sp. DSP3-2-3
TAGTCCCCCATTGCCGGAGCAATAGTCCTGTACTGCCGCGAGCTTTGCCTGCTCTGTGTATTTTTTCATATCACCCCCTTTATGTTGATGTCCAACATTTGGGGGTCAGATCAAATTTAGGTGGGCACCAGTTCTAGCCTTTTAAGCGGGTATTTCATGCAGCCAACACGCCGTTCGTATTCCAAATCCTTCAAAACCCAGGTCATTCAAGAGTGTATCCAACCCGGCGCTTCAATCGCCAGCGTGGCCCTCAGCCATAGCCTCAACGCAAACCTCGTCCACAAATGGATTCGGGTGCAAGCGCAGAAGAGCACGGCGCTTCAACCAGCATTCATTCCGTTGTCTATGCAAACAACGGCACCCGTATCTTTATCGAATATCATCGTTGAGATTCTGCACCCGCGCGGCACCGTCAAAGTGAACTGGCCAACCGATAGCGCTGCTGACTGCGCCGCATTCCTTCGAGGCTTGTTGCGATGATCCGCATTGACGCCATCTGGCTCGCCACCGAGCCTATGGATATGCGCGCCGGCACTGAAACGGCGCTGGCCAGAGTGGTCGCCGTGTTCGGTGCGGCGAAGCCGCACTGCGCCTATCTGTTTGCCAATCGCCGCGCGACTCGGATGAAGGTGCTGGTACACGATGGAGTTGGCGTCTGGTTGGCGGCACGTCGCTTGAACCAAGGTAAATTCCATTGGTCACGCGCTCGGCAAGGCAGCGAAGTGCAGTTGGATACCGAACAGCTTCAGGCTTGGTGCTCGGTCTGCATTGGCAGCATGTAGGCGTTGGCGGTGCAATTACGCTGCTTTAAAAACAGTAATTTATGCCTTTGCTTACTGTTGCGAGTGGCGTGGGTAATTGTACTGACTTGACCACCCATTTACATCGGATGTGACCAGTACGCTTCGTAACCTTGATCAGCAGAAAAGGAGCGACCACGGCCTGTAGCCACCGGCGGCAGTCGCCCCATTGCGGACGGTCGCGATAGCAGGGTGGTGGTCTACCCCCCATCTGAGACTCGGACTCACAGGCCCATTTCTATTGTTTCGGGGTCAGGCCCTAGGCGGCCGGTTTGTTTGAGATGTGCAATCGCCTTGAGCTCATGGCTGCTCAGCTCAAAGTCAAATACATTGAGGTTGGCCGCCATGCGCTCAGCATTAGTTGAGCGCGGGATCGGCACATGGCCGTTTTGCAGGTGCCAGCGCAGGATGACATGGGCAGGTGTCTTGCCGTGGCGATGGGCGATCTCGGCGAACAACGGCATTTTCAGCAGATCGCCGCCTTGGCCCAACGGGCTCCAGGATGCGGTTGTGATGCCTTGCTCGTGGCACCACTTGCTCAGGTTGGCCTGGTTAAAATCGGGATGAATTTCGATCTGGTTGACTGACGGCACCACGCCGGTGTCATCAATGATGTGGACCAGGTGCTCGACATTGAAGTTGGATACACCAATGGAGCGCACTCGACCCTCCTGCTTCAAGCGCACGAAGGCTTTCCAAGTCTCACGATACGCGCCTTTCTTTGGGATGGCCCAGTGAATAAGGTACAGATCCAGGGTTTCAAGCCCCAGGCGCTGCATGCTGGCGTCGAACGCTCGTAGGGTGCTGTCGAAGCCTTGCTCGGCATTCCACAGCTTAGTGGTGATGAAAATGTGCTCGCGGAGGAGTTCGCATTCGGCGACAGCGCGGCCGACTCCGGCTTCGTTACCGTAACTCACCGCTGTATCGAGATGCCGGTAACCGGCAGCCAGCGCGGCTCTGGAAGCCTCGTAAGCCTGTGTATCATCAAGTTTCCATACACCGAAGCCCAGTTGCGGAATTTGAACCCCGTCGTTGAGAGTGATCAGTGGGGCAGGTTCCATATCCACAGTTTCCTTAATGGCTTTTTGAGAGGGCAAGCTAGCGCGTAAGGGTAGTGCAGCGCAAACTTGCGTTTCAAGCAGGCGACTGAAATCTTCATCTTGATTTCTCACAGCTCTGGACGTCCGCTTGTTGCCTGTCGCCACCGGCGGCAATGAGCATTTCGTTGCTGATCATGGTTACGACGCGAGCTGGTCAAATCCGATGCAATCGGTGGTCAGATCGAATGCAAAAGACTGGGCAGGTCGAATGCAAGCGGGTGGTCAAGTGAAGTGCAATTTCGCATGGCGGGCTTTGGTAAAATCCACGGCATGACTTCCTTGCCCAATCTCGATCAAATGGCTCCCGACCAACTGCGTGCATTCGCTGCGCAATTGCTGTCGCAAGTCGAGACCATGGGTAATACGGTTGAGACTATGAGCAAGACGGTTGAAACGATGGGCAAGAAGATCAACCGCGATCAGACGGTGATTGAAAAGCTGACCCACGAGATCGCACAACTCAAGCGTTTGAAGTTTGCCAAGCGCAGCGAGCAGATGAATCCTGGGCAGGCCAGCCTGTTAGATGACCTGAACGATACCGATATCGCAGCTATTGAGACCGAGCTTCAAGCGTTACAACTAGCGCCAGCTACGGCCGAGAAAAAGCAAAAGCCCAAGCGTACGGCTCTGCCGGAAGAGTTTCCACGCACATTGACCCATCACGACCCGGACAACACCCACTGCCCATGCGGCTGCCCACTCAAGCGGATCGGTGAAGATGTCAGCGAGAAGCTGGACTACACGCCGGGCGTGTTTACCGTCGAGCGTCATATTCGTGGCAAGTGGGTATGCGATGACTGCGAAACGCTGATCCAGGCGCCAGTACCTGCGCAAATTATTGACAAGGGCATCCCGACTGCTGGGTCACTGGCCCACGTCATGATCGCGAAGTTCGCTGATCATCTTCCGCTTTACCGTCAGGAATCGATTTTCGGTCGAGCTGGCTTGGCGATTCCGCGTTCGACGTTGGTCCAGTGGGTTGGTATGACGGGCGTGCAGTTGCAGCCCCTGGTCGATGCCCTGCGTGACGTGGTGATCGGGCAGCAGGTTGTGCATGCGGACGAAACGCCCGTACAAATGCTCGCTCCGGGCTCGAAGAAAACCCACCGTTCTTATGTTTGGGCATACGCCACCAGCCAGTTCTGCGAAACAGCTGCTGTTGTCTACGACTTCAGCCCCAGTCGTGCTGGCGAGCATGCTCGTAACTTCCTGCACGACTGGAAAGGCAAACTGGTCTGTGACGATTTTGGCCGTTACAAGGCCAGCTTCGAACTCGGCGTGACCGAAATCGGCTGCATGGCCTGCGTATTCCACGGCCATCCGGCCACTGATTCCATGAACATCCGGCCACCTATTCCACGGTGACCCGGCCACCCATTCCACGCACATCCGGCCACCCCAAAGGCAGGCAGCGACGCAG
>NZ_JAFCXH010000071.1:0-2763 GCF_049898225.1 Pseudomonas sp. DSP3-2-3
TGCGTCGCTGCCTGCCTTTGGGGTGGCCGGATGTGCGTGGAATGGGTGGCCGGGTCACCGTGGAATAGGTGGCCGGATGTTCATGGAATCAGTGGCCGGATGGCCGTGGAATACGCAGACATAAGACAGCTGATCGAAAGTCAGACCGGTTTCTTCTGCCATTTCGCGCATGGCAGCCTGGAGAGGCGTCTCGCCCCGCTCGACACGACCGCCCGGAAGATTCCACTTTGCGTTGCGTTTGCGGACAAAAAGAATCTGCCCATCGCGACGGCATATAACAGTCGCGCGCCTTTTCAGTCCCTTCTCTTTCTCGGAGACGGCATCCAGTGCAGGCATCATCATTATCCTTAGCGTCCTAAACAGCCGTCAGAGCGAAATATCGACTCTTCACCAAGAATGCCCAACGAAGGTGTCGGTATCATGACCGTCAAGCTTTCCTGAAAGTTCAGGCTCGAAACGTTCTATCGGCGCCACCTCATGGCGTCAAAACTCTCAGACAACCATCACGTTAAGCGCGGCGAAAACAGCGCGCTGCCCCTGGCGAAGAGGTTGAAGATAAGGTCTCTTAGTCAGATCGATTTGGTCTCTGGCTTTCGTTTTATGCGTCTTCCCCAGACGCGTATCTGGAAGCAGTGAATCAGTGGTTTGCAATTTACGATTTACCTGAGTCTCGGTTCGAAGAAGCGCACGTCTGCGTGGTGAGGTGGGCGACCCAGCGGGGTTCAAAATCGGGTCGCATTGCTGTTCAGTTCGCGAAAGTTTTGCGAACAATTCACACTTTTGAATTTGGATGAGGGGCAGATTTTTGCCTAGCGTTTTACGAAAGTTAATCGTGCATGCAACGCATTTTGTGGCTGTGCCACTGAAGGGTTCGGATCTAGTCATCCGACGGGGGTTTGATGCCAAGTGCCACAGCTGCATCGTGCGCCTTTCCCCGTAAACCTTTTTTGCGGCCAGCGAGAATCTGGTAGCAGGTAGGCGCGTCGAGGTTGTGGGCTAGAGCGAAAGCTTGTATGGAAATACCCCGATTTTGAAGCCAGAGCTTCGCCTCGCTGGGAGTCCGTAAAGTGTCCATGGGGATTCCATTAAACATGTCGTCCTTGTAACCTAGTTCTAAACCTAAAGAGCTTCCAGTCTTAGTGATCAACGGCAACTGGCTGCTTTAAACGAGTCAATTTAAGAATTGTCGCAGTCTATTGGATACTTGGAAAGCGTACGCTTATAAAGTCTGGCGTGGTTAAACAGAAGCCTATTTTTTCCGGTGAACGTTTTCGGCAGGGGCATCCAGCGACTCACCGTAATCAAATGACAAGCGAACCCTAGTAAAAAGCCGCCCTCAGGCGGCTTCACCGGTCACAAAATCAGTCAGTCTGATCAGTGGGCGAGCCAGGATTCAACCACATCCGAGCCATGTTCGTCCTTCCAGGCCCTCAGCAGCTTGTGATTGCCGCCCTTCGTCTCGACGATTTCACCGTTGTGTGGGTTGTTATAGACCTTCAGCTCACGAGCTCGACGAGTACGTTTTTCTGGAGCACCCAACGTAGCCGGTTTGCCGCGTTTGGCAGCCGTAGGGTCAAGCAGGCTGATCACGTCACGCAAGCTGTAGCCGTACTCAGCAAGCAGGCCGCGTAGTTTGCTCTCAAATTGCATCTCGGATTGAAGACCTGAGTCGTTTTTCATTGCATCAAGCTCGGCGAGCTGGGCAGCGAGTTGTTGTTCGAGCTTGCGGTATTCGGCTAAACGGGACATGGGACTTCCTTGGGATACGTGGTGGAGCAAACTAGGCATCATGTTAGGTGATGCTACAAGGTTAGTCACTCAACCTGACAGGCGCGATGGAATTTGGGAGCACTGTTTCGCTAAAAAATTCTCAGGCATTCAGAATTGCGGGGCAATACGTAAATATAGCCCTGCTGTTGTGTTTGTAACCTAAAGCCGTAAAGAGGTCAAAATTTAGAGGCATGGGCCTGATCTGCACCTGACGTTCGACTCGGGATATTGTTCCTAGCCCTCCTCTTCACCGCACACTCGCCTTCGGCAAAAAACCACTGAGTACGTAAGTAATTCAGTATCGAGCAATCGGTATGGGATAAGCGAGGACATGATCGACAACATTATCTACCTTTTTCACACCAAAGATGCGAGCAAAGCTACAGGATTGGGCCTGGCAATGGACTAAAGATTTTGACAATGCATGTATGGCAGCCTGGAAGTTAAAAAACAGTCGTCGGTCAAGGCACGACGATCCATCTTTACTTTCAGTAGGATGGAGATGCTTCACGGATTTGCTGCCGCCAATTTCCTATAATTGACTCAACGCAAACATTCGCTCATTTTTGGGTTCAGGAAAAAGCTATCTGAATGGATAGCTCAACCCCAGCTAGATAGCGTATCTCCATTTATTCGCATGTTGATGCTCCATACTGAAACGATCCCAGGTCGGTACGGAAACTGCATTAGATCGGTAAACCGCCAATTTGATGACGATCCTTTTGAAGCCTATCTCGACTGTCGCAGTAAGGCTTACACCCCAAGCGTTATCCAAAGCGCTGATAGGCTTCATTGCCTTAGTCTGTATTTCACTGGTTTTCGCCACAGGCTGGCAGATGAACCAGTCGTCACGTGAGCGAGTCGCCACCGCCAAAATTTCGGTCTCGAACATCGTTCGTGCGGCCGAGCAGCACGCTCGTGACACTGTGCTACAGGCGGATAACACTTTGCGAGATATTGCCGAGCGCGTGGCGCACGACGGTATAGGCAGTG
>NZ_JAFCXH010000072.1:0-2576 GCF_049898225.1 Pseudomonas sp. DSP3-2-3
TGCGCATTCCACGCCATCTGGCCACCCAGTCCACCAACATCCGGCCACCCGTTCCACGCTCATCCGGCCGGGCAGTCGGAGCGCAGCGACGCAGGTTTGCATTGTTAGTCTGAAGTCCCTGCCGTCGTCAATTTCGTTACGCGTCTGCGCATCGATTCGCCCTTCAGTTCGATCCGGTAAGCGTTGTGAACCAGCCGGTCGAGGATCGCGTCGCCCAAGGTCGGATCGCCGATCAGTGCGTGCCATTTGTCCACCGGCATCTGGCTGGTGACCAGCGTCGAGCGATGGCCATAGCGGTCGTCCAGCAGCTCCAGCATGTCGCGCCGTTGTTGCGCGGTAAACGGCGCCAGGCCCCAGTCGTCCAGGATCAGCAAGTCTGTCTTGGCGTAGCCGGCCATGAGTTTGGCGAAGCGTCCGTCGCCGTGAGCAAGGCCCAGCTCCTCCATCAAGCGTGGCAAGCGCAGGTAGCGCACGCTGTAGCCGTCGCGGCAGGCCTTGTGGGCTAGTGCGCAGGCAAGCCAGGTTTTGCCTGCGCCCGTCGGGCCGCCGATGATCAGGTTCAGGCCATCGCGCAGCCATTGGCCGCTGCCCAGTTGCAGGATCAACGCCTTGTCCAGACCACGTGGGCTGCGGTAGTCGATGTCTTCCAGGCAGGCGTTGTGGCGCAGCCGCGCCGCTTTGAGGCGAGTCGTCAGGCGGGCGTTTTCGCGCTCGGTCAGCTCTCGGTCGACCATCAGGCCAAGGCGCTCGTCGAAGCTGAGATCGTTGATGTCGGGCGTTGCGTGTTGCTCGCTCAGCGCTTTGATCATGCCGTGCAGGCGCAGGGCTTGCAGCTTGTCCAGGGTCGGGTTCGGTAGCATTTTGATGCTCCTTTTTCAGGTCAGTGGTAGTAGCCAGGGCCACGCAGGTTGATGTGCTCGTCGGGCAACAGCGGCAGGTTTTGCTGGGCCAGCGGCAGCCGTTCCAGCCCTTGGCGCAGGATCGATTCCAGGCTCTTGTAACTGCATGCGCCCAGCGCCAGCGCCCGCTGGCAAGCGGCTTCCAGCCGCTCTTCGCCGTGCTGTTTGCCCAGACGCAGGATGCCCAGGCAGGCGCGGAAGCCGTGTTGCGGATGGATTCGGCGTTCGAGGATGTAGGCGATGACGCCGGCCGTATTCGGGCCGGTTTGCTCGGCCCAGTGGATCAACCGTTGCGGCGTCCACTCGGCGTGTTCGCGGTGACTCTTGGGCATGTGTTCGGTCTGAGTGGTGTGGCGGCCTTTGTGCGGCGAGCGCCGGTGGCTGGCCACGCGCTGGTTGGCGTGGAAGCATTCCACCGTCTGCGCGGTCAGGCGCACTTCCAGTTGATGCTTCACCAACTGGTACGGCACCGAGTAGTAGTGACCGTCGATCTCGACGTGGTAGTCGATGTGGACGCGTACCTTTTTCCATTCGGCGTAGACGTAAGGATGCTCCGGCAGCGGTTGCAGCGCGGGTTGATCGATGCTCTCGAAGGCTGAGCAGCGTGAGCCGGGCAGCTTCTTGAAGGGCTTGTGATTGAGCCGATCCAGCAGCACGCCGATCGCCGTGTTGAGTTCGCCCAGCGAGAAAAACTGGCGGTTGCGCAGCGCCGCCAGGATCCAGCGCTCGACCACCTGCACGCCGACTTCGACCTTGGCTTTATCCTTGGGTTTGCGTGAGCGAGCAGGTAGTACAGCGACGCCGTAGTGCTCGGCCAGGTCGCGGTAGCTGGGGTTGATGTCCGGTTCGTAACGATGCGCTTTGGTGACGCCGCTACGCAGATTATCCGGCACCAGGATCTGCGATGTCCCGCCGAAAAAAGCAAAACATCGAGCGTGCGAGCCCAGCCAGTCGGGGAGTTTCTGCGACCAGGTGGCCTCGGCGAAGGTGTAGCTGGACGCTCCCAGCACGGCAACGAAGATCTGGGCCTGGCGGATCTCGCCGGTCTGCCGGTCGATGATGGGCACCGTTTGGCCGGCATAGTCGACGAACAGCTTTTCGCCCGCACGATGTTCCTGACGCATGACCACGTCGACCTTGGCGGCCCAGAGGCGGTAGTGCTCGCAGAACCAGCTGTATTGAAAGCCCTGTGGGTGACTGAGCCGATATTCCTGCCAAAGCAGAGCCAGAGTGACGCCGGGGCGGCGTAACTCGGCGTGCGCCCATGCCCAGTCAGGCATCGGTCTTTGATCGCTGGGAACTGTCGGTGCTGGCGGAAACAAACGCCCTTGCAGCTCAGCATCGGTGAATGCAGAGGGCCAAGACAGCCCGCTGGCAGCGAAGCGATTGAGATAATCACCGACGGTGGCTCGCCCGACTTGCAAGCTGGTGGATATCTGACGAGCAGATAGGCCGACCTCAAACTTGAGGCGTAATACTTCTCGAATCTTACGCATGGATAAACGCTCCACGACGACCCCTTAGCTTCGATAAAAGAGGTCGATGGTAGTGAATTAATCCTGCGTCGCTGCCTGCCTTTGGGGTGGCCGGATGTGCGTGGAATGGGTGGCCGGGTCACCGTGGAATAGGTGGCCGGATGTTCATGGAATCAGTGGCCGGATGGCCGTGGAATACGCA
>NZ_JAFCXH010000073.1:0-2142 GCF_049898225.1 Pseudomonas sp. DSP3-2-3
CACCCTGCACCTCACGGTGCAACATGCATGACTCGGGGTCTGGTTGATTCGCCATTTCTTACCAGTATCGAACTTTCATCGACTATCCTCCGCCAGCTTTAACTGGCGCACTAAGCGTCCGGCGAACACGCCTTGCGTAATGTGAGCGCCTGGCAAATCCACGTACCCGATGATACTGGTCGCAAGTGCGATGGTTTCTCCTTGATGAGGGAGGCTGGATGACGATCACACGGCTCAGTATGATCAGGATGTTCAATGAGCAGGGGCTCCTATGCAGCGTGTCATGATTATTGGCCAACGGGGGTCAGGAAAAAGCACGCTGGCTCGGGAGATGGGTAAGCACACCGGTCTTCCGGTCATCCATATCGACACGATCCATTGGCAACCGGGATGGGTCGAGCGAAACGCAGATGAGAAGACTCGCCTTTGTCACGAGGTCGAGGCTCGCGATCAGTGGATTTTTGAAGGGGGGCATTCGGCCACCTGGGACAACCGTATTGCCAGAGCCGACTTCTTAGTATGGATTGATCGGTCGTCGGCACTTCGGTTTTGGCGTGTGCTTCTTCGAACTTTGACCCAGCGTGGCAGCACTCGCCCCAACCTTCCAGAGGATTGCCCAGAGCAGCTAGGGAACCTTCTAGAGCTTTTCAACTTCATGTGGACTACCCGTAAATCGGCGCGTGCCAAGATGAAGCTGCTTGCGGTTACGATGCTGAGCGTGGCCAGCTCTAAAGTTGGCGCCACTTAATCGTAGGCGAACTGGTCAATCAGCCCCAGACGTGGAACGTGGGTGTTTGGCCGTAGTAGGGCGCCGGGGGCGATGACTGCGTTTGCCCCAATTTTGCAGCCGTCGCCGACTAAGGCACCGAATTTATTCACTCCTGTCTGGATCACATTGTCATCATGGCGGATTTTGATATCCGCACCATCCAGTTCGTTACGGTAATTGGCAATGATTGCACCTGCTTCAATATTTACGCCCTCGCCAATCAACGAGTCGCCGACAAAGTTGAAATGTGCCAACTTGCTTCCACCAAGCATGAAGCTGCTTTTCATTTCGCAGCTTGGGCCAACAATGCAATTGCTGCCGAGGTAAACGCCTCCACGCAGGTAAGCTCCCGCCGCCACAAATGATCCTTCACCGATGATAACTGCGCCTTTCAGCACCGCCCCTTGCTCGACAACGGCACTTTCGTGGATGGCACAGTTTCCATGGCGCCGATAACCCTCGCCAAGGCCTGCCACCAAGGCCAAAACTTGATTTTCACAGTCTTGAGAAACCAGCCAAGCGGCAGGGGGTACCAATTCCAGCAAGGGCCAACGAGCAATAAACGTACTGATCTCAGGTAACTTCATAGAAATTCTTCCGGTACAAGTAGGGCGCGTGTATCCACACACTGCTGACGTTGGGACAATAGAGTTCCCCGAAAATTCACGCCCACCCCGTGCCTAGGCTATGCTGAGCTGAGCTGAGCTGAGCTGAGCTGAGCTGAGTAGATGACTTCCCCGGACGGATACAGTTGTGCTCATTTCCCTTGCTAAGGCATCCGCCAAGGTCGTGGTGCCGGTACCTGCCGCGCCTGCGATCAAGATGTAACGTGCTATCTCTTTTGTCATTTCGCTTTCAGCCACTCTAAAACTTGTTTTGCATCTCCGACAGCTCGCCAGCCCCTTACGTTCGCAACTATAATTGGCTTCGTGATTTTTGGGGAAATACCGTATGTGTCCGGCCAAGTCGTCTACCCAAACCCGAAAAGCCAGGACATGGTGTGCACTCAAATTTGATCTGACCCCGAAAAGTTGGACGCCTTCTATGCCCGCCGTGTTTGAGTCCTGTATTCCACAGGGCTCAGGCCACCTAGCTTCAGCCTGATTCGCGAATGATTGTAGTAGTGTATGTAGTCCTCTATCCCTGCTTCAAGCTCATCAAGACTGTTGAATTTGTTCAGGTAAAAGAACTCGGATTTCAAGGTGCCAAAAAAGCTTTCCATAGCCGCATTGTCATAGCAATTTCCTTTGCGGGACATGCTTGGCTTTACCGCACGCTCGTTCAGCACGCGGCGGTAGATAGGCATCCGGTACTGCCATCCCTGGTCGGAATGCAAAATTGGCTTATCGCGCGGACGCAGCCGCTCAAAAGCT
>NZ_JAFCXH010000074.1:0-1978 GCF_049898225.1 Pseudomonas sp. DSP3-2-3
ACACCCATACCCGGAGGATCGCTTCGCGTCACGTACCCAAGGCAGGAGCCGTATGCGGTAGTTCCGCACGTACGGATCTGTGCGGGGGGCGGCAGATAACTGCCGTCCCTACCGCGCCCAGATGACTTCCACGGACGGATACCCACAGCCGACGCTTTTCGAAGCAAACACTTGATCCTCGGCCGTGCCTGGTGCTTTGCGAAAGTTAATCGTGCGTGCCCACATTTTGGGGGTGTGCCACTGAAGGGTTCGGATCTAGTCATCCGACGGGGGTTTGATGCCAAGTGCCACAGCTGCATCGTGCGCCTTTCCCCGTAAACCTTTTTTGCGGCCAGCAAGAATCTGGTAACAGGTAGGCGCGTCGACGTTGTGGGCTAGCGCGAAAGCTTGTATGGAAATACCCCGATCTTGAAGCCAGAGCTTCGCCTCGCTGGGAGTCCGTAAAGTGTTCATGGGGATTCCATTAAACATGTCGTTTTTATAACCTAGTTCTAAACCTAAAGAGCTTCCAGTCTTAGTGATCAACGGCGACTAGCTGCTTTCAAATGAGTCAATTTAAGAGTTGTCGCAGTCTGTTGGATACTTGAAGCCTGCGCTCATAAAGTATAGCGTGGTTCAACAGAAACCTAGTTCCGGTAAACCTTTCGCCTTGGGCATCCAGCGACACACCGTTACCAAATGAAAAGCTAACCCTAGTGAAAAGCCGCCCTCAGGCGGCTTCACCAGTCACAAAATCAGTCAGCCTGATCAGCGGGCGAGCCAGGACTCAACCACATCCGAGCCATGTTCGCTCTTCCACGCCCTCAGCAGCTTGTGATTCCCGCCCTTAGTTTCCACGATCTCGCCGCTATGCGGATTCTTGTAAACCTTCAACTCCCGAGCCTTACGAGTGCGCTTCTCTGGGCTGTCAGAGGAGCCGATGTACGACGGGTAGCTGCTTGCGGATCAAGCAGGCTGATCACATCGCGCAAGCTGTAGCCGTATTCAGCCAGCAAGCCCCGTAGTTTACCCTCAAACTCCATTTCAGATTTGAGGCCTGAGTCATTTTTCATTGCATCAAGCTCGGCGAGCTGTGCAGCGAGTTGTTGTTCGAGCTTGCGATATTCAGCTAAACGGGACATGCGACTTCCTTGGGATACGTGGTGGAGCAAACTGGGCATCATGTTAGGTGATGCTACAAGGTTAGTCACTCAACCTGACAGGCGCGATGGAGTTTGGGAGCACTGTTTCGCTAAAAAATTCTCAGGCATTCAGAATTGCGGGGCAATACCTAAATATAGCCCTGCTGTTGTGTTTGTAACCTAAAGCCGTAAAGAGGTCAAAATTTAGAGGCATGGGCCTGATCTGCACCTGACGTTCGACTCGGGACATTGTTCCTAGCCCTCCTCTTCACCGCACACTCGCCTTCGACAAAAAACCACTGAGTACGTAAGTAATTCAGTATCGAACAATCGGTATGGGACAAGCGAGGACATGATCGACAACATTTCTACCTTTTTCACACCAAAGATGCGAGCAAAGCTACAGGATTGGGCCTGGCAATGGACTAAAGATTTTGACAATGCATGTATGGCAACCTGGAAGTTAAAAAACGGTCGTCGGTCAAGGCACGACGATCCATCTTTACTTTCAGTAGGGTGGAGATGCTTCACGGATTTGCTACCGCCAATTTCCTATAATTGACTCAGCGCAAACATTCGCTCATTTTTGGGTTCAGGAAAAAGCTATCTGAATGGATAGCTCAACCCCAGCTAGATAGCGTATCTCCATTTATTCGCATGTTGATGCTCCATACTGAGATGATCCCAGGTCGGTACGGAAACTGCATTAGATCGGTAAACCGCCAATTTGATGACGACCCTTTTGAAGCCTATCTCGACTGTCGCAGTAAGGCTTACACCCCAAGCGTTATCCAAAGCGCTGATAGGCTTCATTGCCTTAGTCTGTATTTCACTGGTTTTCGCCACAGGCTGGCAGA
>NZ_JAFCXH010000075.1:0-1919 GCF_049898225.1 Pseudomonas sp. DSP3-2-3
GACGCTTAGTGCGCCAGTTAAAGCTGGCGGAGGATAGTCGATGAAAGTTCGATACTGGTAAGAAATGGCGAATCAACCAGACCCCGAGTCATGCATGTTGCACCGTGAGGTGCAGGGTGAAGCGTTGACAGGGGAAACCGATGGGCCAGCCATTGAGCCGCGTAATCAGGAATTCGGGATGCCGATGCTGTTAAGCGAAGCAGAAGGCAACACGGAGCATGGCGTTACACGCCTGTCATGCTCTGATCCCGCGCGGTCGGAGACCCTGTGCACGTCGGGAAGTCCTCCGCACAGAAACTGGGAGATCTCAGCGGCGCCCGGTGCGCAAGCACCGGGCGGAGCAGGAAAGGCCAAAAGCCGTAACCCTGCTGTCTACGTCGCTGAGAAGTCGGATACGTCCGTAGTACCTGAGAAGCCATCGAACAAAGGGCCTAGCCCTGCGGAGATAGTGGAGGAAAGGGACGTAGCCAAGGGAAACACCGACATGCCCCCCGCGCCCCGGACACTGAGCCGGATCAGCTGCGCGTCGATGGGACTTGAAGGTGTACGTGAAGCAGCCCGAAGGAACAAGGGCATGCAGTTCACGGCACTGCTGCACCACATCACACCGCAGTTGTTAGCACAGAGCTTTTATGCTCTGCGCCGCGATGCAGCAGTGGGCGTGGACGGCATGTCGTGGCAAGAATACGAGGAAGGTCTTCTCCAGCGAGTGACTGATTTGCACGCAAGGCTCCACAGTGGAACCTATCGGGCAACGCCGTCGCGGCGGGTCTACATTCCCAAAGCCGATGGTAGACAGCGTCCGCTGGGCATTGCCTCTTTGGAGGACAAGATCGTGCAGCAGGCGGTTGTTACCGTTCTGAATGCGATCTATGAAGAGGACTTTCTGGGATTCTCGTACGGGTTTCGGCCGGGACGCAGCCAGCACGATGCGCTGGATGCATTAACGGTCGCGCTGAAGGGCCAGAAGGTGAACTGGATATTGGATGCGGATATCACGTCGTTCTTTGATGAGATCGACCATGAATGGATGCTGATGTTTCTGGGACACCGGATTGCAGACCGGCGCCTGCTCGGGCTTATCTGCAAATGGCTTCAGGCGGGAGTAATGGAGGAAGGCCGTAGAGTGGCTGCGACTAAGGGGACTCCCCAAGGCGCAGTGATATCGCCGTTACTGGCGAATATCTATCTTCACTACGTGCTGGATCTATGGGCAAGGCAGTGGCGCCAGCGCCACGCCCGTGGCGATGTGATTGTTGTGCGTTACGCGGACGACAGTGTGGTGGGTTTCAGGTTGAAATCGCAGGCCCAGAAATTCTTGGAGCAATTACGAGAACGACTGGCCAGGTTCGGTTTATCGCTTAATGCTTCGAAGACACGGCTGATTGAGTTTGGTCGTTTTGCTGCGAGAAATCGTAGAGACCGAGGCTTGGGTAAACCGCAGACGTTTGACTTCCTAGGCTTCACACACTGTTGTAGCACCAACAGAAACGGTGGTTTTCAAATACTGCGTCTGACGGTCAAGAAGCGAATGCGTGCAACGCTGCTGGTCATTCGGGACGAGCTGAAACGCCGACGTCATGAGCCCATTCGGGTTCAAGGGCAATGGCTTAACCGAGTGGTCAGTGGATATTTCAATTATCACGCGGTGCCGGGAAACCTGATACGTCTTGGCGGTTTTCGTTTGGCAGTGTGCCGTCTATGGCGGCAAGCTCTCAAGCGACGCAGCCAGCGTAACCGGCTTCAGTGGTCACGCTACGGACGTCTTGCCGACCTCTACATACCTAGACCCAGAAATGCACACCCATACCCGGAGGATCGCTTCGCGTCACGTACCCAAGGCAGGAGCCGTATGCGGTAGTTCCGCACGTACGGATCTGTGCGGGGGGCGGCAGATAACTGCCGTCCCTACCGCGCCC
>NZ_JAFCXH010000076.1:0-1483 GCF_049898225.1 Pseudomonas sp. DSP3-2-3
GGGGACATGCGAATATTGCCGACCATCCCTTTAGCATCAAAGCTTATGGTGAAGAATCGCGCTTGCGGTGTAACGAAGCCGTATTGGATGTCCATAAAGCGCAGGCGCGCATCCGAATCCGTCTGTCGCCCCCAACTGATTCCAGTAATAGCCGGGTCGATTTTAGCGCTGGAGCGTTGACGCATGTCTTCCCAGGGCTCATCAATATTGAGCGCTATTTCTACATCCCTTAATTGATACCAGAGCTGAGTGGCGCCTAATGCAAGGAACGCAGCGAGGGTCAGCGCCGCGCTACAGCGTCCGGAGCGGTGTTGGGTAGGGTTTATGGCTAATCCCGCCATTTGGCAAGCTCCAGTGTGATCAGGTATCGCTCTTCTGTGGGTCGCTTATCGTCATGGAAACGCCCAACCACCAACATGGCTCGGTACTGGTCCCCCGCCTTCCAGTAAGCGACTCCGCCGTTTTTCTTTTCATCGCGCAATCGGGCACGCCATTGCGGCGTGTCGGCGAACGACGGACTGTCCTCGACATAGATCGGACGCCAGCCCGCGTTGCGCCACTGCTCCTGTAAATCCAGCACGACCTTGAGCGTGTCGTCGAGCAGAAGCGGCTCGATTTGGGGGGACATGCGTAAACTGCTGATCCGTTCATTATTAAAAATGATCGCAAAAAAGCGGGCGGGCGGCGTCATGAACCCGTATTGGGGATCCGTAAAACGAAGGCGGGCATCAGACTTGGGGATGTTGAATGAAACTACATCTGGTGTCGCAGGATCTATTCTCGCACTCGAGCGCTGACGCATGTCTTCCCAAGGCTCACCAATTTTCAGCGCGATTTCCGGATCACCCAGGTGACATTCTTTGTAAATCAGTGCGAACACTAAAAGTGCAATGCTGGCCAGTGCGAGCCTGATGTGCCGGCGGCGAGCGTCAGTACGCCAATTCATCGCACCCCTCGGCCTTGGGCAATATCCTGAATTGCCTGTGTTATCAACTCCCGTCTTTCACTGTGCAGCAGCTCATCAAACTGCCTCGCCGCCTTGAGGACAAACGCCATGCGCTGCTTGATATCGGACAAATCGGCAAGGGGATTGTTGCCGAAACCAATGGTGCGTTCGTCATCTACCCGATGGCACTGGCTGGCTAACGTTAGCTCGATGGCTTCAGTTACACCGCGTGGAAAACCGGTGACAAAGGAAAGGTGGTTGCCACGCAGTAAACGGACCAGTTGAGGGTCGCTGTACATCGCTGGCTGTAAAATGTTGACTTGTTCGTGAGTGGCCAGAGATTCAACACTTTTTACAATGTCCCCCACCTCAATCGCTTCAAAACCCTGAAGGATCTCGTCGTAGTCAAAACCAAATTTCAGCTTTTTCTGACCCACGGGCCAAAGCACCGGAAACTTTTCGTGCCCATAGATGTTCTGGCGTAAACGCAGGCACTGTTTGAATTCTTTCCAGCCGCGTTTTGCGTAGAAAGCGTGT
>NZ_JAFCXH010000077.1:0-1454 GCF_049898225.1 Pseudomonas sp. DSP3-2-3
TGAAGTGCGCCCCAAAAGTTGGACAGCTGTTGATTAGGCTATCGCGGACTGGGCCCTGTACGCTACAGGGCTTAGCCCGCCCAGCTTCATCTTGATTCGATCATAGTTGTAATAACGGATGTACTCATCCAGGCCGGCCTGTAACTGAGCCACGGTGTCGAAGCGCTCGCGGTAGAAATACTCCGACTTAAGCGTGCCAAAAAAACTCTCCATCGTAGCGTTGTCCAAGCAGTTTCCTTTGCGTGACATGCTCTGCTCCAACCCTGCTTTTTCTAAGCGCTCTCGGTAATCCGGATATCGGTAGTGCCAGCCCTGATCCGAGTGCAGCATCGGTTTGGCAGCTTCGGGCAGCCGCTCAAGAGCCTTCTCCAGCATGTCCCCTACCAAGGCGTAGCGCGGCCGGGTGGCAGTCTGGTATGCCACGATTTCACCGTTGAACAAGTCCAGTATCGGAGATAGGTACAGCTTTTCGCCGGCCACTTTGAACTCCGTAACGTCGGTAACCCATTTCTGATTCGGTTGCTCGGCCTCGAACTGGCGAGCCATTGTATTGGGTGATGCTTCGCCCATCAGCCCGCGATACGAACGGTATTTTTTCGGTCGTACCGTGCACTTGAGATCCATCTCACCCATCAGCCGCCGAACCGTTTTGCTGTTAACTCTGTGACCGCTTTTATTCAGCGTGGCAGTCATCCGACGATAACCATAACGACCCTTGTGTGCGCTTTGGATGCTCTGGATAGAGGCTTTCAGCGAGACGAACCGATCCCCGGCCGCCATGGCCTTGACCTGATAGTAATAAGTACTGCGTGCCAGACCCGTTGCCTCAAGCAGCTCGTCGAGTTCGAAGTACTCTCGCAACTCAGTGACTAGCGTGGTTTTTTCTTGGCGGCCTGCTCCTGCCTTTTCTTCTCCTCCCGATATTCCTTGAGCTTTTTTAGCACAGCGTTCTCCACCTGGAGCTTGCGAAGCTTGATCAGCAGCTCAGCGTGCGAGAGGTCCTCATCACGGGGCGGTGACGAATCAGAAGGTTTGGTGGGTGGCAGTGTCATCGCAGTGTTCAATCCTTTCCCAGCAGTCAGGGCTTCGATGCCGCCACTGTAATACTGCTGCTGCCATCTGCCCACCTGGGTGGAACTGCCCAGATTGAAAAGTGCCGCCACACGGCGAAAGGACAGCTTTTCACTCCACATACGCTGGAGCACGGAGAGCTTGAACTCGCCGCTATAGCCCTTGCTGCGGACTTGCAGACTGGTATCGCCATGCAATCGGTACGCTTCCACCCAACGACGAAGCAAAGTAGGGTCTACCTGGAATTGGGCGGCTATAAACCGAAAGCCTCTGCCTCGTTCAAGAAAGGCTTCGATGGCGGACAGCTTGAATTGTGTTGTGTACTTGCTCATGAAAAACACCCCAGAGGTTGGATGGGTGTCCAACTTTTGGGGTGCACTTCA
>NZ_JAFCXH010000078.1:0-1270 GCF_049898225.1 Pseudomonas sp. DSP3-2-3
AACGACCAGTCGATCCAGATCGACAACCAGCGCAGCGTCCTGGTCACCGGGCTGTCCAGCCACGAACTGCAAGGCGAAGAACATCACCTGACCCTCGGCGCGCGCAAGACGCAGGTGCTGGCGGATGACTCCCTGACGGTCGTCGGCAATCAGCACATCAGTGCGGCAAGTTATCTGATCAGCGCAGCTGGGCAGGTGCACCTCAACTCGAAGCTGGATGTGGTTATTGATGCGGGCATGACGGCGACGATCAAAGGCGGCGGGCACTGGATCAATATCACACCCGCAGGAATCTTCACCAGCGTACCGATCCTGCTGGGTGGCGCGCCGATGCCGGGGATGCCTGCGGTGCCTGGAATGCCGCTGGCCGTTGCAAGACAGACTGCACTCGCAGCGTCTGTATCTTCACCAGTCGACGCTTCTGGAATAGATGCGACATTGCCCGAGTTGCTGGTGGGTGATGCGCCCATTGTCGAGCTATGCCAGAAGCCGCAAGGCAAGACTCCAATGGAATGCACCTTGCTGGACTGCCCATGCGCGCGGGCACTGGGCGCGGGAGGCAAGCAATGAATACGTGTTTTTTGCTGGAGCGTACCGAGCATCTGCTGCCCAACCTTTATCGGCAGGTTGCGCTGCCTGAATTGACCCGGCTCTTCGACTCAACCCCGTTGGCGTCCTATGACGAACAGAGCCCTTTGCTGGTCAAGGACGACAGTTCGAAACTGTTCGCCGCGATCCAGCAAGCTCCCGAGCAATGGCCCGGCCTGATGTTACACAGCGAACATTCGACAGCGGCCGTGCTGGCTCATTTGCGGCAGATCCTGTTCGTCAACTTCGAACAGAACCGCAAGGGCGTGCTGCGCTATTCAAATCCCGTCATTGCGAGCTATTTCTTCCCCGCATGTACCGCCGGCGAACTGAAGTTCTGGCTGGGACCACTGACGCACCTGAGCTGGTATGGCGGCAGCTGGCGGGATAAAGCGACCACAGAGATGAAGTGGCACGCGCTGGAAAACCCGGCGGCCAACGAGTGGCAGGCACCGGCTGTCGGTCATCAATCAGCCTTGAGCAGCGGCCAGCAGCAAGCGCTTGAGCGCCAGCAGCAAGATCACTTGGTTTACCTGCAACCCCATCTGCAACTACCTTCGACCGGACAGGAGTCCTGACATGCCTGATCCCGCTGGCACCCTGAGCCGTGGCCCGTGCTGCGAAATCAATAAACTCATCGTCCAGGTAGTCGGCAAGAACCATCCCTCGACCCAGCGCCTGG
>NZ_JAFCXH010000079.1:0-1208 GCF_049898225.1 Pseudomonas sp. DSP3-2-3
ACATGCTTGGCTTTACCGCACGCTCGTTCAGCACGCGGCGGTAGATAGGCATCCGGTACTGCCATCCCTGGTCGGAATGCAAAATTGGCTTATCGCGCGGACGCAGCCGCTCAAAAGCTTGTCGCAGCATCGCACCGACCATGTCGAACAGCGGGCGCCTGGCCGTCTTGAAAGCGATGATTTCGCCGTTGTAGAGATCAAGTATCGGCGAGAGATAAAGCTTCTGCCCGCCAACCCGAAACTCCGTCACATCGGTTACCCATTTCTGATTCGGTCGTTTGGCATCGAACTTCCGCTTGAGCAAGTTCGGCGCTACCTGACCCTCTTCGCCTCTATAGGCGCGGTATTTCTTTATGCGCACACGGCTTTTCAACTGAAGCTCGCCCATGAGGCGCTGAACAGTCTTGTGGTTCACAAGGTGACCAGCTCGCCGAACGGCAGCAGTGATGCGACGATAGCCATATCGGCCTTTGTGCTCGTCGAAAACTGAGCGAATTCTGGTCTTCAGCACCGCGTATTTATCAACGGCTTGCTGCACCTTTTGTTGATAGTAAAAGGTGCTACGGGCCAGGCCCGCCAATTTCAGAAGGCCTCCAAGAGGGTGCTCCTGCCTCAGTTCAATCACGATTTGCGCTTTTTCCGCTGCGCAGCTTGTTCCTTCGCTTGAACCAAGGCATCGAGCTTTTTTAAATAAGCAATTTCCATGCGCAGCTGGCTCAATTCGGCCAGCAAATCATCACGCGAACGAGCTTCGTCATCCGAAGAGTCAAGCTGAATGGACGGGATGGGGGTTGTCATTTTTTTGTGAAGTCCGCTTCCTGGCTGCCGGGACAAGGCCTCCAAACCGCCTTCATCATACCGACGTTCCCACTGGCCAAGAATGTCGAATCTCCGGATATCAAACAGGGCAGCGGCTTGGCGATAGGACAGTTTTTCCTCGCGCATGCGTTGCAAAACACTCAACTTGAACTCAGCGCTGTAATGGATCTTCTTCTTACCTGTGATGCCCGTGATACCTAGCGTCTGGTAACCCAAAACCCATTGGCGAAGAGATGAGAAATTTACGTTATGACGACGCGCCACATCCCTTAGTCCCCCATTGCCGGAGCAATAGTCCTGTACTGCCGCGAGCTTTGCCTGCTCTGTGTATTTTTTCATATCACCCCCTTTATGTTGATGTCCAACATTTGGGGGTCAGATCAAATTTA
>NZ_JAFCXH010000080.1:0-1188 GCF_049898225.1 Pseudomonas sp. DSP3-2-3
TTCAAGCTTGAGGCCGTGCGATTGGTTGATACTGGCCTGACGCTTGCTGCCGCTGCCCGCTCTCTGGGTATGTCCGACCAGACCCTGTTCAACTGGGTCAAGGCTCATCGTCAAGGCAGGTTGACCGGCGCTGATATCAAGCCTGTTACTCCCGAGCAGATGGAAATAAGCCGTCTGCGGGCCGAGCTGACGCGCGTCAAGATGGAGCGCGACATCCTGGAAAAGGCGACGGCGTACTTCGCAAAAGCATCCAGCTGAAGTACGCGTTCATCTTTGATCATCGGCGTCTCTGGCCTATTGGCGTGCAATGCCGGGTGCTGGGCGTCAGTGCTACCGGCTTTCACGGCCATCAAGTCCGCTGTTCAGCCAATTGTCCTCAACGAGGAGTCAGCGACACGGCATTGCTCGTGCACATCCGCGTCGCTCACGCTCGCAGCCGTGGCAGCTACGGCTGGCCTCGGATCTGGCAGGGTTTATTGGCCGACGGTGTTCGTGTCGGCAAGGAACGTGTGCAGAAGCTGATGCAGCTCCACGGTATTTACGGCAAGGGCAAACGACGTTTCAGGGTCACTACGGATAGCGCCCATGACTTGCCTATTTCACCCAATCTGCTGGATCGTCAATTCACCGTGACGGAGCCTGACAAGGCTTGGGTGGGCGACATCACCTACATCCCGACCGATGAGGGTTGGCTATTTTTGGCTGTCGTTATCGACCTGTTCAGTCGTCAGATTGTGGGTTGGTCTATGGATGAACGGATGAAAAGCAGTTTGGTGATCGATGCGTTGCGCATGGCCTGGTTCAAGCGCCACCCACCAAAAGACTCAGGGTTACTGTTTCATAGTGATCGGGGAAGTCAGTACGCCAGTTTCGACTTCCGAAAGACTCTGCTGACCTACGGGATCGCCAGCTCCATGAGCCGACGTGGCAACTGCTGGGATAACGCGTGCAGTGAGACTGTGTTTGGTTCGCTGAAGGTGGAGCGCCTGCATGGCCTGAAATTCAAAACCCGACGCGCCGCCAAGGACGAGGTCATGAACTGGCTGCTGTGGTACAACCAAGAGCGCCTGCACTCGACTCTGCTTTACGTAAGCCCGATGCAATACGAGAAGAACTGGCAAATGCAACAACCTTAGATACTCAACCCCGACGCCGGGTTAAGGGATACGTTTCTCGGGGGCAAGGTCA
>NZ_JAFCXH010000081.1:0-971 GCF_049898225.1 Pseudomonas sp. DSP3-2-3
GACGGACTGTCCTCGACATAGATCGGACGCCAGCCCGCGTTGCGCCACTGCTCCTGTAAATCCAGCACGACCTTGAGCGTGTCGTCGAGCAGAAGCGGCTCGATTTGGGGGGACATGCGGACATTGCCGACGACCCCATCAGTTTCAAAACTTATTGTGAAGAAGCGCGCCTGTGGTGTAACGAAGCCGTATTGGCTATCCACAAAGCGAAGACGCGCATCTGATTCCGTCTGTCGCCCCCAATTGATTCCAGCAATAGCCGGGTCGATGTTAGCGCTGGAGCGCTGGCGCATGTCTTCCCAAGGCTCACCAATTTTCAGCGCGATTTCCACATCCCTTGATTGATACCAGAGCTGAATCGCGCCTAATACAAGGAACGCAGCGAGCGTTAGCGCCGCACCCCGTCGTCTTGATTGCAGCCGAGCGAGACTCATCGCGCGCCCATACCGGCTGCGATGTCCTGAATCGCCTGCTCTATCAGTGAACGCTGAGTGCCACTCAATAGCTTATCAAACTGCCCCGCCGCTCTGAGCACAAAAGCCATGCGCTGTTTGATATCGGACAAGTCGGCAAGGGGATTGCTGGTGAAATCAACGGTGCGGCCATCGTCTAGCCGTTTGCATTGGCTGGCCAACGTGAGCTCGATCGGCTCTGCAACATCGCGCGGCAAGCCGGTGACATATGACAAGTGGTTGCCACGAAGCAGGCTCACCAACTGCGAGTCACTGTATATCGCCGGTTGCAGGATGTTTTGTTGCTCATGCCATGCGAGGTGACGCACGCTCTCAGCAATTTGACCTGCCTCAATTGCTTCAAAACCCTGAAGGATCTCGTCGTAGTCAAAACCAAATCTCAGCTTTTTCTGACCCACGGGCCAAAGCACCGGAAACTTTTCGTGCCCATAGATGTTCTGGCGTAAACGCAGGCACTGTTTGAATTCTTTCCAGCCGCGTTTTGCGTAGAAAGCGTGT
>NZ_JAFCXH010000082.1:0-895 GCF_049898225.1 Pseudomonas sp. DSP3-2-3
GAACCAAGTCAGCGTTTAAATTTCCGCTCCCCCACGATGTCAATTTTGGGTGGGTGACTTCCTGGTTCAACATCTCTTTTCCGCTTGGGATTTCATTAATGCGGATTTGAAAAGTAAATGGAGACCCCGGCTCTTGCCTTGAGCCGCCGTTGAGTGATCCACCTCCTGCAAGCCTCCAAGCTTTTTTCCGCTCGTTACTGTCGATGTATGGGTAGCTCAGAGATACGGTGTAGGTATCAGGTTTGCTTACCCGTACCGATAAGTTGGTCGTGCTGACGGGGCGATTGATTTCGAGCGGCACGCTATAGGATGGCGAACGGATGGCCGCCAACAGCGCGTTGATCAGCGCGATGGTGACGATTACGAGCGCCAAAAGCGCTAGTACACGATTTAGTATTTTCCTAAGCAAACTCAGCTCCCATGGATGACTGCTGCCGCCTCTCTGATTATCTCGGGGCCTCGCACTTGATCGTCAATCCGAGGACTGCGCGCTCTGACTAGAGTCCACGCTGCTGGACATTGAGATGCTCCCCAGGGCCCTTCCTAAGGTCGCGTAGTCACGGGCCAGGCTAAGTTTTGACGATGACGAGCCCGCTGTAACACCCACCGCTAGTAATTCTTGTTGAAGCGCCTCGTGAGCCTTCAGGATCTCTCGGGAGGCACAGACGAAGTCATGCAGCTTCCCACATAGATCTGCAGCTAGGCTGCGTGGTTCGATATATTTCTTAGCAAGCTTTGGCTCAATAGCGTCAATGAATGGGTCAAATCGATTGGAGAGCAATTGTGCTTTATCGGACTCACCGCTAGCCATCAACATCGTCGCCAATCGGTAGATAAGAGAAAAGTCGTGTGGACTCGTTTTCTCCAGACTCGCTTCGCTAAACGGAGCGAGCGC
>NZ_JAFCXH010000083.1:0-704 GCF_049898225.1 Pseudomonas sp. DSP3-2-3
CATAAAACTTGAAAGTGGTCGTTATCAAGTGTTTGTGCAGCGTTCTGGGAGCTTGCCCGAAGCGCCACCAGCCGAACTCCAGCTTCATTTTCATAGGGCGTATCAAGGAAAGTGACGTGGGATTACTGAGTCGAGCGCATACATTGGATAGGAGCGCATTTCTGTACGCTTACTTGAAAGATGTGCTCACACGCTTGCCGACGCAGCGAGCAAGTGGCATTACTGAGCTGCTGCCTCATCGATGGTTACCCGCTCAATGAGTCCGCTTTTTTAACGGATTTATCAAAAAACTTTCCCAGGAGGTATCAATGGCAGATAAAGCGCACGAGTACGAAGTCCAGGTGACTTGGGCCGGCAACGAGGGAACAGGAACGTCGTCATATCGGGGTTACAGCCGGGCGCACGTAATCACAGCTAAAGGAAAAATACCAATTGAGGGGTCATCCGATCCCAGTTTTCGAGGAGACCCAACACGTTGGAATCCAGAGGAGTTGCTCTTGGCATCCTTATCTGCATGCCACAAGCTTTGGTACCTTGGCCTTTGTGCTGAGGCCGGGATCGTTGTAGTGGCCTACGAAGACAACGCTCAAGGAACAATGGTCGAGGAGAGCGACGGCGCTGGTCAGTTCACCTCAGTTGTTTTGAGGCCGAAGGTGATTCTGGCTCCGGGGTCTGCAATCGCAAAGGCTCAGACTCTGCACAAA
>NZ_JAFCXH010000084.1:0-678 GCF_049898225.1 Pseudomonas sp. DSP3-2-3
GTGCTCGTAGAGCGCCTCGAACGGCGGCTTGTCGATTGCGCGTTTTTCCAGAAAAAGCTCAGCATTTGCATCGAACATCGGTGCCGACAGGCCCTCATCACCCGGCACTGGACGCATCGGGATCAGACGCTCATTGAGCTTGCGGAAAAAAAGGTGGCTTTGCTCAAGGCTGACAAAGCGCTGAAAGTATTCCTGATACTGCTGGTAGAGGAGCTTCCCGCGCAGCTCATTGGTGAATGCGGTAAAGGAAGCGTATTCCTTGAGTGGCGTTTCGGGATCGCCGGGCAGGTACACCACGCAGGGCAAATCGTCGCCAGGCAGATCAGGCTCGATCAGCAACGCGCCGTATAACGTGCTGCCGGGAAATGCAAAGGTATCGAGCATGTGTAACTGGCGATAGCGCGCCGGGCTACCGTGCCAGCACGGATTGCCGTCGGGCTTGACCACTTCGAGCAGCAAATTGTAGGCGTCTGCGGTGAGGTGATATTTCATCCGTGCGGTGTGCGCCAGCACCTCAAACGCATCACGCTCGCTGGTCATGAAAGCGCTGGCGACCGCCTGTGCTGCCGAACCCGGTGGTTGCCCATCGAGCGTGACGGGCTTGAACACACTGTCCAGGTGCGTCTGGTATTGGCCACCCAGATCCAGCGTGCGACTCAGCTCGGCGAACTGCTCGGG
>NZ_JAFCXH010000085.1:0-667 GCF_049898225.1 Pseudomonas sp. DSP3-2-3
CTTTCATTTGCCCAGCTTTGTTTAATCGCCACACGATGTTGAATCAGTTTAGCGCGGCGGCGCAGCAAGCTTTTGAGCTTGGTATAGGCCTCTGGAGGTGGGCTCCAGACCCTCAAGCTGTCGGATTCTTTAGAAAGGTAGCGCGCCAGCAGATGGGCATCCGACGCGTCTGTTTTCGCTCGAATGCCTATGGAATCGCGATACTTGCCAAGACGGCTGCCGTCAATAATGTAAACGTCGTGGCCCATGTCATGGGCCAGTTCAGTCGTATCAATGTGGAACAGGCCAGTGGCTTCGAGCCCGATCGCACAGTGGGCAGGAAGCTTTTTGAGCCACGCCTTGAGCGCACGTCGCTCGTTGGCAATGATGTCGGTTTGCTGCAAATCGGATCGGTAAACAACGATTTCGGCTTTCGCAACATCCACACCGACGACCACCTGTGAATTCAGGATTGTCATGGCACGTCCTCCGAGCTAGGGTTTAAGAGCTTGTCGGGGTTCACCGTTGCGCTGGCTTGTTCCTATCGTCGGTCAAGGCCGATGCATTCCTTATCGGCGCATTTGGTGAAGGGGTGGGACGAAGTCTCCAACGGTCTGTACTGGTATGAGTCAGAAGCTAGGCTTTTAGTCCCACCCACCCCTTCAAGTCTAAACATACAAGCGAGGCT
>NZ_JAFCXH010000086.1:0-603 GCF_049898225.1 Pseudomonas sp. DSP3-2-3
GTGCTGATGGGGGCTCTGGGCGTAGAACAGTTCAACACCCATGAAAGCGACGCCCGGATGATGCGCACGCCCAAAGGCTCGCGCGTAGCCTACAACGTGCAGACGGCTGTGGACGCCGAGCACTGCCTGATCCTGCACCATGAAGTCACTCAGGACAGCGATGACCGCAGACAACTGGAGCCGATGGCCAAAGCGGCCAAAGAGCAGCTCCAGCAGGAGGAGTTGACGGTCACTGCCGATGCCGGCTACTCCAACGGCAAACAATTTCAGGCCTGCGAATGGAAAAAAGGATGCTGGCGCATCCGGAAATGATGGTTAGCCGAAGATCCATCGTTGAGCATCCCTTCGGTAGTCTCAAGCAATGGCTGTTTGGCAACGGTCGCTTCCTGCTGCGCCAGTTGGAGGGCGCGAGAGCAGAAATGGCACTGGCCGTGAGCGCTTACAACCTGAAAAGAGCCATTAGCGTGCTGGGGGTATGCCGGATGATGGAACTGATAGGCTGAAAAGCCGTTTTTTCGCCTGCTGAACACCCAAAAGCAAAACGCCCCGACAAGTCGGGGCGTTTTGCTTGGGCAGTTACAGTGTGTTTTCACACAGTCTGCG
>NZ_JAFCXH010000087.1:0-596 GCF_049898225.1 Pseudomonas sp. DSP3-2-3
GGCCAGGCGATTCACCTGGGCGACCGTGACTGCTCGCTGCAGCGTCGTCACCAGAAAGTTCTGGAAGAAGCGCCGGCACCGTTCATCGATGAAGAAGCCCGCAAGGCCGTGTTCGCCAGTTGCGTCAAGGCGTGCATCGACATCGGCTACCGGGGTGCTGGCACCTTTGAGTTCCTGTACGAGAACGGCAGCTTCTACTTCATCGAGATGAACACTCGCGTTCAGGTAGAGCACCCGGTTTCGGAAATGGTCACCGGTATCGACATCGTCAAGGAGATGCTCAGCATCGCCGCCGGCAACAAACTGTCGTTCACCCAGGATGACGTCGTCATCCACGGGCATGCGCTGGAATGCCGGATCAACGCTGAAGATCCGAAAACCTTCATTCCGAGCCCAGGCCTGGTCAAGCACTTCCACGCGCCGGGCGGTAATGGCGTGCGGGTCGACTCGCATCTGTACAGCGGCTACAAGGTCCCTTCCAACTACGACTCGTTGATCGGCAAGCTGATCACCTGGGGCGCAACGCGCGACGAAGCCATGGCCCGCATGCGCAATGCCCTGGACGAAATCGTGGTCGACGGGATCAAGACCAACAT
>NZ_JAFCXH010000088.1:0-578 GCF_049898225.1 Pseudomonas sp. DSP3-2-3
AGTTAAGGGGAAATAGGACATTTCCGAGAGTCAGGTGGGAAAAGGATATTCGAGAGGATTTGTGGCTTTGAGTGCGGTGTAGGCCGTACCCGTTCTATGACGGGATTGGGCTTGATTGATTGAGGGGACGGTTGTGGCCGGGTCAAGGCGAGGCTCATGGCGTAGGTCAAGGATCTCTCCATGCGTGAGCAAGCTCCAGCGTGATGAGGTAACGCTCCTCTGTGGGACGCTTGTCATCCCGGAAGCGATTAACCCCCAGCATTACCTGATACTTGTCGCCCGCCTGCCAGTAGGCCGTGCCGCCTTTATTGACGTCGCGCAATCGGGCACGCCATTGCGGAGTGTCGGCGAAAGAGGGAAATATACCGCAGGATTGGATGCCAGCCAGCGGTGCGCCATTGCGCCTGCAAATCCAATAGGATCTTGAGCGTGTCGTCGTGCAATAGCGGCTCGATTTGGGGGGACATGCGAATATTGCCGACCATCCCTTTAGCATCAAAGCTTATGGTGAAGAATCGCGCTTGCGGTGTAACGAAGCCGTATTGGATGTCCATAAAGCGCAGGCGCGCATCCGAATC
>NZ_JAFCXH010000089.1:0-578 GCF_049898225.1 Pseudomonas sp. DSP3-2-3
GCCAGCATCGGTGCGGTTCCGTAAGCGGTATCGCCGATGAGCCGATCCGGCTTGATGTCGAACTGTTCTTCGACCCGCTCGATCATGGTCTTGGTGCTCTCGACCTCGGCGGTTCGATGCGCTGGGGTCGGCTCCACATCCATGATCACGCCATGCTCGACATCAATCAGATAGTTCGTCGAGTAAGCGAAAAACGCCAGGCCTCCTGGCGCTGCTGTCCAACGAGAAAGTGGATCAGTCAATGACAGGCGCTTGGGCAGTGCTTCGGCCAAAGCTTCTTCATCCAGCGCTTCGAGGTACTCACGCACGGCCCGAGTACTCAGCGACGGATCGCGCCAGTTGACCTCTTCGTTGCCGGGTACGCCACGTTGCCGACTGGCATCTGCCTTGATGACACTGGCGTCCACAGCAAAACCTTCGCCCTTGACCAGACCCGCGTCCATGCAGCGACGCAGCACCTCATTGAACAGCCAGCGAAACAGCGAGCTGTCACGAAAACGACCGTGGCGATTCTTGGAAAACGTAGAGTGATTGGGGACTTCATCTTCAAGACTCAATCGGCAGAACCAGCGATATGC
>NZ_JAFCXH010000090.1:0-569 GCF_049898225.1 Pseudomonas sp. DSP3-2-3
CCGACGGCCCCAAGGCCAGGGTGACGAACAGCTGGCTGACAAAATGAAAAGCCGCCGCGTATTTGAAGCCGTCGAGGCTCAGGTGGTCGGCCAGGCATTGTTCGGTCTGACGTTGTTGCAGGCATTCGCTGAGCAACGATTGGCTCATTTCCTGCTGACGCCATAACTGGGCGCGTTCGCTGCTGGCGGTAAATCGGTTGATATCCAGCCGGCTCTTTTCCTTGAGCATGTCGAGTTGCTGATGCAGCGGGTTCTTCTTGCCGCCGATGGATTGCGGAACAATCAGTTGTTGCACCAGCAAGGCGCTGGCGTGATGCGGATAACGCTGGGCCCGCGCGCCGCACAGTTCCAGCAAGTGGCGCTGGTCATAAATCCGGGTGCTCAAATGACGCAGGCGGTACTGGCTGTCGAGCAGCATCACACCGTAGAGTTCGCGGGATCGTGCCGCTTGCAACACGTCGGGCGCAGGCGGTTGAGCCGTCCACAGGCCCGCATCGCCTTGGGTATTCGGATCGACAATGTGCTCAAGGCATTGTGCCCAGGCGCCGACTTCCAGTGGCAATGGCACG
>NZ_JAFCXH010000091.1:0-548 GCF_049898225.1 Pseudomonas sp. DSP3-2-3
GCGAGCAGTACGTCTCGACCTGCAGCTAAGATTTGATATCAACAACATCACCGCTCTGCGCTTGTCATTCTCCGTAGCATGATTGGTAAGCTAACTTAGATTGTTCGTGCCGGCCATGCCATACCGAAGGGCATACATCGAATTTTCCCCTAAAAATTTGGTGAAATTGGCTTTAGCCATCACTAGAACCAATTGTCCTACCGCTAGGGATGCTTTAGATGTCCGCTATGGCCCCAAGCTGACATCGTTGGGAGACAGCTCACAACTACAAGCAGTTGTTTGCGGAAGGCTCTCCGTGGTGACCGCCGCCCTAGACGAGCCTTGGACGGCGTCATTGCCCGAAAAGTCAAACTTACTGTTGTCTCAGCAAAATCCAAAGGGTGCAGCAGGCAGTTGCCAGTACGCGATATTCCATAGCACACCTGCGTAGCCCCTTAAGCAGCCACACGTTGCTGGATTTTAAGCGAGAGCCAAGCTGCTATGCTGCCTATCGCTGAGGCGCCACCCAATCGCATTCCGGTTTCGAGCGATGGTTCCAGGTGTGCAGC
>NZ_JAFCXH010000092.1:0-540 GCF_049898225.1 Pseudomonas sp. DSP3-2-3
AAGTAGGCAGCAAACATTCGTGCATTGGCGAAGCGCTCAGGTTCTGTCTGTTTGGCCAGAAGTGCCGTGGCGATGATCGGGCCGATACCGCGTACTGTCATCAGACGCTTGGCCGTCTCGTCTTCGCGCGCAGCGGTTTCCAGGCGTCCGGTCAGTACCTCGATGCGTTCACCCAGATGGCTCCACTCGCCGAGCATTTCGGCGATCAGTTCGCGCAACAGCTCCGGCAGCGGTTGGGTGGCGTCTTCCAGTATCCTGGGAACATTTCGGCCGAGGGTCGCTGCACCTTGTGCCATGGCAATGCCATGTTCCAGCAACAAACCACGCATCTGGTTACCCATTGCGGTGTGCCGCCTTACGTACCCTTGCCGGGCTCGATGCAGGGCCTGCATGGCCAATTGCGCGGTGCTTTTGATTGGCACTGCCGCAATGTTCTGGTCCCGGCCTGCGCGCAAGATTGCCAGCACATCGTTGCGATCATTCTTGGCGCCGCTGCGATGATCGGCCACGCGTTGCGCCGGTAGAATTCTCGCCCGCTTC
>NZ_JAFCXH010000093.1:0-529 GCF_049898225.1 Pseudomonas sp. DSP3-2-3
CATCGCGCCGACTCGAAGCCGAGTGCCAGCGCAACGTTGAGGTCATGTGGCTGATCAATCGGCTCAAGCCCGACTTCAAGACCATCGCCGACTTTCGCAAGGACAATAAACTTGCATTCGTTGCGACATGCCGAGCCTTCGTCAAGTTTTGTCGAGCGGCTGGTTTGATTGCGGGTGAGCTGATTGCTATCGACGGGAGCAAGTTTCAGGCGGTCGCTTCAGCACGACGGCATCTGAATTTGAAACAGCTTAAACGTCAGGAAGAAAAGCTGGATAAGCGCATTGCCCAGTATTTGGCGGAGCTGGATGAGGCTGATAAGACTGAGGGGTCTGAAGTGGTTGATCGCAGCGCGATCAAGGCTGCGCTGGCGCGGCTTCAGGTTCGCCAGCAGGACAACCAGAACTGCCAAGTGCTGATGGGGGCTCTGGGCGTAGAACAGTTCAACACCCATGAAAGCGACGCCCGGATGATGCGCACGCCCAAAGGCTCGCGCGTAGCCTACAACGTGCAGACGGCTGTGGACGCCGA
>NZ_JAFCXH010000094.1:0-504 GCF_049898225.1 Pseudomonas sp. DSP3-2-3
TCAGCTTTTTCTGACCCACGGGCCAAAGCACCGGAAACTTTTCGTGCCCATAGATGTTCTGGCGTAAACGCAGGCACTGTTTGAATTCTTTCCAGCCGCGTTTTGCGTAGAAAGCGTGTAGGGGAAATACGTCCAGGAACAGCGAGGTGTTGCCCATCGCCATCATTTCGTAAACGTGCTGGTACTGCTGCTGCATTAACGACAACGCCTCGCCGTCACGTCTGATATCGATACTTGGGACCGGATTGTTACGGCGGGCTTCATCAAGATCGCGCACAGACTGTTCGTCATTCTTGCTGATGCTGAACAGGCCCGGGATATCCAGAACAGATTCGCCGCCGCTGTTGAGGCGTTGCGCCGCTTCATGCTCGGCCTGAATATTCTCGATGGCGTTGGACGCATGCAGCAGGCCACAACCCACTTGTTTGGAGGCGAAAGCGGCGAGCCCCGCCCATTGGAAGCGGTTGTCGTAAAGCCAGAGCCTTGCGTAGGCCGCATTGATGG